>JBCCTX010000468.1:0-4180 GCA_039197765.1 Bacteroidota bacterium | reverse complement strand
TTTCCGGGGTTTGCCTTAGCCCACTCCATGAAATCTGTATTAAAGATAAAATTTTCGCCAATGTGAGCCTTCATGAACTTGCGGAGGTTCTGGCCAAAGGAAATGTTGTCCGTGATGACTGTCTCTGGCGTCAACGCTGCCTTACTCCAGTTGAACTTCGAGACAAACTTTTTCTTTTTTGAGGGAAGGAGTTCCCCGTTATGGTCTAGGGCATACATGATTCGATCTCGCAACTCAAATTTACTCCCTGTGTAGGGCAGTCCCATGGCTTTGCAGATAGCAACCATTTCGGCCTTTAGCCAGTACCAGCGATTAAATTCTGCTCCACTAGCGATATTTGGAAAATCTGGTCTTTGAGAAGATTCGTTAGGTTGCTTCGCCATAAGGCTCAAATATAGAGAAAGTATGAACCCGAACTAATATATTATTAATCCGGGTTCAATGCTTCAATACCAAAAAAGTAGCTTACCTACTCACTCTCATGTGCTTGTCGGTAAAATATCTTGTTGACAATTTTCCACTGCCCATCGATCTTCAACAGGTTCATGAAATCAAAAAAGGAAAAGGTGGGATAGGTGATCTTCAGGCGGGCACTCGCTGCATTCCCTTGAATCTGCACATCGATAATTTCTGTTTGACGGTCCTGTTTAGGTCCAGGTTTCATCCCTTTCTGGAAAAATTCGATGGCATTGACCTCTTTGTAGGAATCCCCAATAAACTTCATGGTAGCCGTCTCATGAAAGGCTTTTTTCAAGGTTTCGAAGTCATTATTAGTACCTCCTTCCAGGTAGTAATTTAAGGTTTGTACCACCTGCTGAAAATCTGATTCTTTTTGCTGAGCCTCTACACTTGAGTAGGCCAATACCATAGCTACAAAAGCTAAGCATACATTCTTCATAGTAATAGGGTTAATAAGGTAAAACGTATAGAATTAGTAGGAATTAACACTAAAAGGATGGAATTTCGAATAGTTTAGGTGGGTGCAAAGTACCTGTTAAATAGGTATGTCTTTCAGGCTATACCTTATCTTTTACTGAAAAAACTACGGTAGGTTGTGATAAAGGGCCAATTTTTTTAGGCAACAACCGAAATGATGAATAAGGGCTTACTTGTTTAAATCCTTACTTCAATTCGGTTGTTTTCAGGATCGAGAACTACACTTTCATAGTATCCGTCCCCGGTTGTTCGGGGTTCCCCAATTACAGGATATCCATCCGATCGCAACCGTTCTGTTACTTCATCTACTCGCTCCTTACTCCCCACTGAAATGGCAAAATGAATAATTCCCTCATGTTCAGTACCCTGAGGGAGAAAGAGGGGCGGAATATCCGGCCGATTCATGAGTTCTAAGCGACACCCAGTTGCAAAAGACAAAAAGTAAGATTCAAAGTTCTTCTTATTATTTCTGTATTTTTCCCCTGCAACCATTTCAAAATAGGTCTCATAAAAGGACTTCATTTGCTCTAGGTTTCTTACCCAAATGGCTAGATGTTCTATCTTCATAAGAACCAATTACGCGTTTTCCTCCAAAATATGTTTGACCCTTCCCACTTCCCCTGTTTCCAGCATGATCTTTATGCCGTGCGGATGCTGTGAAGACTTTGTCAATATCCGCTTGACAAAGCCCCGAGTCAATTTGCCCGAACGCTGGTCTTGTTTGAGGACAATATCTACTTCCGCCCCAATTTGTATCGCCGAACGTTGAGTTCCGTCTTTCATTTGGATTATTGATTGGTAAAATAATCGAAAACTTAAGTTTCAACTAAGTTGATATACACTTAGGAATGGAATAAAATTCATTAAAAAGCGCGTAAGAGTGCACGAACGCGGGGAGGATGGCAATGCAAGGTAAAGGCCTTGGTTGGTTCGTGTCGAAGATCCCTTAAAGGGGCGAGGTTTTTTGGTTCTTTTTTTCCGGTAAAAAAGAACAATAGATTAACTGTAGAATTCATTCTTTGTAAAAATAACTTATATATCACAATAATTTTGTAAAGAAACCCTGAAAAGTATTGATTAATTCTTTCTATAAAACTGCACAAAAATAACCGCTAAAAGCGTCATCCCAGCTGTAAAGAAATAAGGAATTCCAAAATTCGCGGTATCATTCCCATACATCCAGGCAGAATAGAGTGCGCCTATACCAATTCCTACTTCCAAAGCAATGTACACCGTAGCCATATACCTTCCCCGACGATCTTCTGGACTGATATCTATGACCCAGGCAAATACAGCCGGGGCAGCAATCCCTGTGGAGAAGCCAAGGGCTCCCGCCGCCAGCAGTAAATGCGTGGTGGAAGCTGCCATCCCCATATAAACCAGGGAAAATACGAGGCTTACCATAGACACCTTGATCACAGGAAGTCGTCCATACCGATCAGACAAGCGACCAGCGACCAATCGGGAAACAAGGGTAAATAGGGTGAGGCTGGTAAATAACAACCCCTTATTCTCCAAACCTAGATAAACAGACTGGTCGGGAGAAATGGTCAACAAGACACCTAGGGTGGAATAGATAATCGCCGTTACAAAAGCAATGGGCAAAGCGCGAGGTTCAATAATTTCATTTCCCTTTAGGCGAAGTAAATTCGGTCTAAATTTCTCAGGATTGAGAAGCGTTTCTTTTAGACCTAAAATGATGAGTACAGATACCAAGGCAATGAAGGAGGACAAATAAAACATCGCGTTCATAGAAAAGGTCAGAACCAAGTAACTTCCTATAGGGGGAAACATAGAAGCCCCCACATTAAAGCTTACCCCCATAATTCCCATAGCCTCTCCCCTTCTAGAAATGGGAACAATATCTGCAATAAAGGCAGTAGCAGCTGTAGGCTTAAATCCCGTAGAAAACCCATGAAAGAAGCGCAAAAGGAGGAATCCTGCAACGCTGGTTAGAATGGGATATAACAAGCTACACACTACGCAGACCAGGGTACCAAATATCATCAACGGAATCCTACCAATCGTATCGGCCAATTTTCCACTAAAGGGCCGAGAAAGCCCCGCAGAAAGGGTAAAAAGGGAGATAATAAGCCCCTTGTATTCCCCTCCTCCCAGGCTAGTGAGGTAATCAGGTAACTCGGGAATAATCATACTGAAACTCCCTGCAAAAAGGATGTTGCTCAATAGCAACAAAAGAAAGCCAGGAGTGTATAACCGCACCGAGGTCGATTGCATGGTGCGAAGGTATACATCCCCAACTTTCAGACCAAATAGGGGAATTTTTTTTTATCGCTCATACAGGAGCGCGGCGGCAGCATCTCCCATTTTTCTATGGTCATGTCCTACCCCCGGCACGATATGCAGTGTCCAATTCATTGGGATTCCTTCCTCACTTGCGAACTGCTGCCCGTATTGATAAAAATATTTCCCCCGATCCAGACGGTGCAAGCCCTGCTTATCCGCCGAAGGAGATCGTAGAAGCGTACCCCCCGTCTCATTTGCATTGTCTAATTCTCCTACCAATACAATCAGTTGCTTTTCCAGAGACTGCTGCAAGCTATTGGGAGTAAGAGAAGAGCCTTTCAAGCCAAAGGGAGGTTCAGATTGAAGGTCGGGAAGGGTATAAAACCCAGCGTTAGCAGCCAGAATCCTCTGGGCCTTGGTTTGAGGATAGAATAAGGTCAACCTATGTAAGATTTGCCCTCCAGCAGAGTGTCCAAACGCATCGTACTGAGTTTGTCCCGTACCGAGGACTTCCATGGCCCCCTCGAAAATTCGGTCTAGTTCGGGAAACAGCCAGCTTTCTGAATCTGGAATAGGTTCTACTACCAGTTGTTCTTCGGTTAAAACTACCTGGTTGGAATTGGGTGTGTAGGAAAGGGCAGTCCTGAGATTTCCTAATTCAACCGTGCCCCCCAAGTGATAGTCCTGAAAAGGGTATCCTTCTTCTGGAAAAGTTGGGGAAAGGATGAGAACACCAAAAGTTTCTGATTCCTCTACCCAAGCATCTCGGTAAGAATCCCCATTTCTTCCTGCCCCGGGGATCACCAAAAGTACTGGAGAATGCGTGCCAAATTTTTCGGGCAAATGGTAATGGACTGTAATCGTATCTGACTCATGACCTTTTCCCCCAGAAATGAGGTATTTCCCAGAACCCTTTCGAAATTTTATTTCATTCAGTTGCAAGGAGGTCTCCCATTCCAAACTTACGAGAGAAACCAATCGCATAGGGCAATGCGGA
>JBCCTX010000467.1:0-4202 GCA_039197765.1 Bacteroidota bacterium | reverse complement strand
TTTTTCGACTCCACAATCACAGTCAAGAAATCGTTTTGCCCAATTAACATAGTTATTCATGAAATAATAGTATCTTTTTCTAAAGTGGACAAAAACAAGTATTTGTATTTAGAAACCGTTTTCAGGCCATATAGGTAGAGTATTTAGTGGCCATGGCTCTGAACTGGCCTCCTTTTTTCACTTTTATTGGGCAATACCCTAAATAGGTAATTAGGACTTACTTCCTCTTATCCATGTCAGACAAAAGGGTCAAAGTAAGCCAAAAATCAAGAGGCTAATTCATTGAGTGCGTCTACAAACACATCTAGTTCACTGGTACGGGTAAATACATTAGGGGTGATTCTACATCCTTGTATATTCGCATAATCTATGGCTACGGTCCATATCTTATACTCATCCAGTAAGCGTTTGCTGAGTTTCTTTGGTTTCATATTCTTGATACCCACATTCGCTATACCGCAGGCTCTGTGTGATTCGACCGGTGTATTTACCATGATATTCTCATGATCTCTCACCTTGCTGGTCCAATACTGCTGCAGGTACCTCATTCTCGCCTCTTTGCGCTCCCCTCCCAGTATTTTGTAGTAATCTATGGCATTTTCAATGGTCAAATCGTGATAGACAGGGATGGTACCTGTATGGTTCAAGCGAGAAATATCACCTGACTCCCTTTTGCCTTCTGCAAAAATGGGCCAAAGGGTGTCAATATGCTCGTCTTTCACATACAGCATTCCTGTCCCTAAGGGCACTGATAGCCACTTATGCAAACTGGAACCATAATAATCACATCCTAGCTCTTCTATCTTAAATTGAAAGTGGCCGATACAATGGGCACCATCTACCATGACCTGTACTCCCCTTTGATGAGCCATCTGGCAGATCTTTTTAATGGGGAGAATGTGGCCAGTGATATTGATCATATGGCAGACCATCAGCAGCTTGGTCTTTGGCGTAATGGCATTCTCATATAGCTGCACAATTTCATCATCGGAGCTTGGATGATTGGGGATAGAGATCACATTCGTTTTTATGCCAAACCGTTGGGAAACCTGCTCAAACATCCTTTTCATGGCACCGTAATCCTGGATGGCATACACTGCCTCATCTCCTTCTTGCCAGTCCATCCCCTTTATGACCATATCCAGGGACTCGGTGGTATTTCTGGTAATGATCACATTTTTGCTACTGCAACCCGCTACTTCGGCCAGCTTCTTAGTCATTCGCTTTTTATTGTCCCATTGGACAGTACGCATGTAGTAGGAGCCTTCATAGTTCACCATTTGGATGTGCTCCATTAACTTATCCAGTGTGGGGGTAGGAATGATGTTGTAGTACCCGCTTTCCAGATTGATGTAATCAGGTTTCAGCTTGTAGTCCTGTCTTACTTTCTCCCAGAAACCACTATCAGTAGCCAGATCTTCAGCAGATACATCGTGAAGAGATTCCAGGGCTTTCCCAAATGCAGTTGTATACATGGGCGCGCCCAATGCGCCCAAAGAAAGGGTCTTGAGGAAATTTCGTTTGTCCATGGTGGTGGTTGCTTGTTACTCCAATATAAGGAAAGTTTGTCAGGGTAGTAGGAGCAAAGAACTCGCTGCTCAGTTAAGTTAGAAAAATCTTACAGCCAGGTGTGGGGATTTTTTGTTAGAAATAAATATGCTTATTCGGATTAAACTTAGTAAGTAAAAAGGAATGTGAGGTCTAGATTCTCCATATTCTTGTTAGTATTAATATGAGTAGTCTTTTGTAAATTAGTTTTATTCATATTAAAGCACTTTATTTTTATATGAATAGTTATTTTTTTTGAATAAAAATCATAAAACTAAACTTAAAATTACATGCCTCTTAGAATCTCTTCGTTCGCTTTTTTATTTTTTCTATGTACGTCCATATTCTCTCAAGTTATTTCTGGTGTATATTCAAATCCTGAGGTAAGATGTAAACGAAACATTGAAAAAATAGCATTGGAAATAGTTCCTGTGGAGGATAATTATTATAGGGCTTATCTAAGGAGTGAAAGCACTGCTTATAACGGTCAAGTTCAAAATTGTGAAATCGCTTATACAGGATACACCCAGGAAGGCTCACTTTATTTGTATGCTCAACTTGGATATAAAGTATACGGAGAGAGCTATAAAAAGGGAGAATATATTCCTGGAAGAAGAGTTATTGATGGAAGGTATTCTAGCTCTTTTGCCTATCCTGAGATGAGGATCCCTATATCTCAGGGTACAGCCAGTATTACACCTCAGCATACCGACAATAGATATATTTGCCGATATCCAGCCCTCTTGCTAGATACAGAAGAAACACAAAGGTATGAGCGTATCCGAAGGAGTTTGAATGACATGATTGAAAAAGCACCCACCTCCTTTGTAGAAGCTAAAACAGACCAAGATAAAATTTTTGCCTTATATAAATGGTCTGAGAAGCTTTGGAGAGAATACCCTGAAATGACTATCAAAGAGATTAGTGGAAAGCTAGGGGGTTATGGAGAAAAATCTCAGAAGCCCTATAAACTATTTAGAAATGAGCATTTTAACCCAGTCTTTGGTACTTCATTCACATTATTATCTGATAAAAATATAACTAAGATCTTAGATGACTTAGATAAAATATTTTATAAAGGCCAGTATTCTATAAGAGAATACAAGAGAAGCAAAGATCTGAAGAATTTTCGCTATCTGCTACCGTGGCAATATAATTTTCTTAAATCAGCTTTTAAAAGGTGTGGGCAATACGATAGAAGTATGTGCAGAGATAATATTTTGAAAAAGCTAAAAGAACATCAGGAACAAATAAAATTTTATAATGTATTACTTTATCGCCTAGAGAATGAGCCATTTTCTATTTATGAGCTCGAAAGAGATAAAGCTAAGTTTAAGAGTAATAATTCTACCCTCTGGCCAAGTGAACAAAAGGTTGTCTTTGAAACCATTGAGAGATTAGAGAAGACCACAGCTGATAGAGATCTGATCAATCAAGTGAATGAGTTATTACGTAATCCTCTATCAACTATGGAACTACAAAAAATAGAGCGTCTACTTTCGGGTACGCTATATCAAAAAGCATCTAAGGAAAAACAGATAATTGCCTTCCAACAACTTAAGGCTCGTGAAGAGGAGATCACTCAAAAATTAATTCAAGATGAGCTCGTAAAACTTAAGATAATATCTAGAGACGAGGAATTACAAATAATAGATCAGGTTAATGAATGGTACTATGAATTCTGCAGACGCTTTGACTGCATTGAGCGTCCGCAGCGGACTGATGTCCAATTAGCATTGGAAGAGTTCAAAAAAGTAAAAGAAACTCTCATTACGTTGAATGAGTCAATGATTGAGCAAGAGATAACCAGGACAAATGATCGGGCACAATTAAATTTTGTCAAGAATAAATATTTCGAGCCATTTCAGCACGGAGACCCCTCCTCCGTGGCACTATATAAGGTATTGCAAGAGCAGGAGGTATTAATAACCCAGCAGGAAGAGATTATTCGGTTTAAAACAGAAAAAATAATCGGAGATTTTACCCTTGAGAAAATCTTAGAAATTGAAGCCCAACAAACCTCTACAGGGGAACCTACAGAGGATCAAATGGAGTTGGCTGTGCTTAAAAAAATGTTAGGAGTAACAGAGAAGTTTGACCAGATCGCACAGTCTTCCTATAATCCAGATAACCATCCTATTGCTGAGTTATATAGGGGGGTATTTAAGTTAGGTTGGGTAAAAGGAACAAACATTCGTTTCGATATTTTTGAAAAGGTTGGATGTATCAAATCTCCAGATAGGCCAGGATTTACTTGTGATTGCAACGTTAAAGCACATATTTCCGGAGGTGGGCAATCAAGCGTTATTTTTAATGATTTTATCGGGCCTGATATAGAAACTTATAGGTTTGTAAAGTCCCCTACTTCCGGCTGGATTTATGCAGAGCATTTGACAAGATAAAAGATATTCTTTTTACTCAAATTATCATTCTTCATTTCAAGAAATAGCCTAGTACGATAATTTTGTACTAGGCTATTTGAAGGCATATAATTTATCATTTGAATTCTATTCAATTCTTCAACACACGTTTCAACACTCTCCCTCCCTCCAGAGACAGCACAAGGGTGTAGATTCCGCTCGGTAGATCAGCAAGAGCTACTTCCAGACTTCCCCCTCTTTGCCAAATTTGGGTCTGACTTAGAACCGCCTGCC
>JBCCTX010000466.1:0-4214 GCA_039197765.1 Bacteroidota bacterium | reverse complement strand
GCAGTGGAAACCATGTCTGAGATAGAAAGACCCGTAGCTGCAATCTTAGCTTTTACAGCATCTACATCATATCCCGTTTTTCCTGCTGGAATAGGATCTTGCCAGATCAAATCTTCTTCTGGTACATCGGGACCCCAGTAGCGAACTTTTGGTCCCATGTCGCGGTGCGTCAGTTTGAACCACGCACGCGCAAAAGCATCGGATAAGCCCTCAAAATCCTCTTTGAACCTCAAAGAGATCTCTCTGTAGATAGGATCTACCTTCATCGCCATATCTGCATCTGTCATGATAGGCATTTGACGTGTCGTCATATCTTCCACATCTACCGGCATGTCTTCTTCTTTGATTTGGGTAGGCATCCATTGCTGGGCACCCGCAGGGCTTTTTCCCAATGCCCACTCATGGTTGAACAACATTTCGAAATATCCATTGTCCCACTTCGTGGGATTCGTTGTCCAGGCCCCTTCGATTCCACTCGTTACTGCATAGCGACCCACACCAGTGTTGCCAGGATTGGCCCAGCCTAAGCCCTGTAATTCTACAGGTGCAGCTTCGGGTTCAGGTCCCAACTTACTCGCATCGCCATTTCCATGGGTTTTTCCGACGGTGTGACCACCTGCAGTCAGTGCAACCGTTTCCTCGTCATTCATGGCCATACGCTTGAAGGTTTCCCGAATTTGTGCAGCTGTTTTCATGGGATCGGGATTCCCGTTTACTCCTTCGGGATTTACATAAATCAATCCCATTTGAACGGCAGCGAGCGGATTTTCCATCGTAGAAGGCTTGTCTACATTTTCGTAGCGCTCATCACTAGGCGCCAACCATTCTTTTTCAGCTCCCCAATATACATCTTGTTCAGGATGCCAAATGTCTTCCCGGCCAAAGGAAAATCCAAAGGTTTTTAATCCCATACTTTCATAGGCAATATTACCTGCAAGGATCATCAGGTCTGCCCAACTTACCTTGTTACCGTACTTTTTCTTGATAGGCCAAAGTAGCCTTTTTGCCTTGTCTAAGCTTGTGTTGTCAGGCCATGAATTCAAGGGGGCAAAGCGTAAGTTACCTGTACCTGCACCCCCACGTCCATCGGAAGTTCTATAGGAACCTGCTGCATGCCAAGCCATTCGGATCATTAAGCCTCCATAATGACCCCAGTCTGCAGGCCACCAGTCCTGGCTATTAGTCATTAAGTCATGTAGATCTTGCTTTAGAGCTTCAACATCTAGCTTTTTCAACTCTTCCTGGTAGTTGAAGTCTTTTCCTAAAGGGTTGGTTTTCGTGTCGTGTTGGTGTAAAATGTCTAGGTTTAGGGTTTTGGGCCACCAGTCCGTAACGGATGCTTCAGTAGAAGTTATTCCCCCGTGCATTACAGGGCATTTTCCATTGCCATTTCCATTGTGTGAATGCATGTTTTCCATATAGAGTTAATTTATTGAAGGACTCGAAGTCTTGTTTAACAACTAAGTTACGAGGAATTTATCGATAATTTTTATCGATTTTTCCTATAATCTCATAGATAGAACTTATGTTTTTTATTTGCGCTTGTTAGATCCTCCTAAATATTCTTACGCTTTTTGGCTTGAAATTGGCAGCTTGATGAGCTGTGGCAAATCTATTCGCATATATGAAAAATATCATTTTACTGATTGTCTCCTTCGCATCTGTTGAAGTCGCCTTTTCTCAAATCCGAACCGAAGCAGTAGATTTCTCCTATAATTTGGCCTATTGTGTGGGTACCCAAAGCTCCACGGCCTGGATAGGCGAAGAGATCGTGGTGATGATAGAAGGTGAAACGGCAGCAGACCGAGACGCTGCAGTAATGGTCCAAGTTGTGCAAATCCTTGAAGATGTCATCTCGAAATTCGAAGAACTGACCGGATTGGAAAATCTTCCTTCGCTATCTCAACACGATGGTAAACCTGTGATTGAAGTCGTTAAGGACAATTGTGGGGCGGGAGGCTTGGCCCATCACGGAAGATTGGGTATGTCAACAGGAGCTCCCCTTTTTGACCAATATTATGGCCTGATTGAGCAAGGCATTATCGCCATTCCCCAAGTATTTCTTTACGAACTCAATCGAAATTTTTGGTTAGCGGGTTCTGAAGGGTTTAATGGGAAATTCGACTGGGCCATGAACGATGAAGTCCAGAACTATGGTTGGTGGACGGTAGGTATGAACAATGCCATGGGCTATATCATTCCCAAAGAACTCGACATACAAGTCCACTACTTTGGTACAACAGGCCTAGACTTTTGGAAGGACGGTATGATTGGAGATTTTACCCCCTACCTCAACGATACAACGTACGACTTCGATTATGGATGGAGGCAATCCTTGATGCCTTGGCGACCTGTCCAGAGCATTAACAACCTTATGACCGGCTTTATCCTCTACAGCTATGAGAATTTTGGAGGGACCGAATGGCTGAAAAATTTTTACACCCACATCCAAAGCGCCGAAATCCCTAACCGCTCTGACGTATTTGCTTACCAGGAGTGTAGGGACAACATCTACAAGATCTGGAGCCTCTCAGCAGAGCAAGACCTGCTTGGCTTCTTCGAAGATAGCCTTCGTTGGGTCATCACTCCTGAGGCCCAGCAATTTGTAGAAGAGAAATTTGCCCTTACTCCGATCAAATCTGGAATTGAAGCCCCAAGAATTAGGATTTATCCCAATCCTGCGCAGGAATTTCTAACGATCGAAGCGAAAGACGCCCCTCCCCAGTCCGTCCGCTTGGTCAACTCCCGGGGGCAAATTCTAGATTTTAGGGAATTTGCAGGTCGACTTCACCTTCCTGTGGGCCATTTGGGTGCGGGCTTGTATTGGATACAGGTAGAGGCAGCCATTTTTCCGATATTGATTCAGTAGAAACTGTCTCTACTGAAAAATCACTAAGAAATGGGAAGACATTACCTGTATATATGTTTCTGGGTCTTATCCTATCCCCTATGTCAGGCACAAAGTCCTGATAATGCATATCACAGCTTTTCAAAAGGATATGCCAACTTAGATGCTAAGTTGATTACCAGTTTATATACGAGTGATGCCCTACTGGTCAATCTCTATGAAAATAGGCCTCCTGAGTCCTATTATACCAGAGATTCTATTTTTCTGTTCTTCGAGTCTCTTTTTGTACGGGCGAGGGAGGAGGGCATAAGTTTAGCGATAGACTTCCATCCTACAAACAGACAAGTCAAGGGGGAGCAGATCTTGGATAATGGCTATTACCACCTGGAAGTATCCCCAAAGGTAGGTGAAGGATATGACCGATACGGAAAGTTTTCTATCCTTTTGCGAAAACAGGATGGGAAATGGAAATTTCACATTGATACAAATGCTTCAGCTAGCCAAGAAGAATATGAGCAGGCCCTATGGGATAAGTAAGGCCTGCTCACCATTAAGATTTCTTCCGATTTGATGACAATGGCAAGATTGTTGAACACTGGGATGCAATATAGCAGATCCCAGAAACGGCTGCGCATAGCAACGGGATATATTGAAGAGAATCCATCTGAGGCTTTTTGTCTTCAATTTCTCTACTCTCATTTCTGACACCTGACCAATACACCTATGAAGGAGTACTTTACAATCAACCATATTAATGTGGGCTTCGCTGATCACCCTACCGAAGGAACGGTATTCGTAAAAGGTGCCCTGAATACGGAGGTGCGTGTACAAAAAGGAAAGCTCAGGATCAACTTACTCACCCCAGAACTGGAGTTGACGGACGAACTCCATAACGGACTCCTGAATGATCCCTATTTTGACAATAAGCGAAAGGTAGATTATATACGTCTGGTGACCTACAGAGACCTTGCCATTCCCAACGGTTCTTATGGCTCACAAATTACCTGCCCCTATGAGCAGGGACCTACAGGCTTTGAGGTATACGGCTTTCCGGAACGGGTAAAATTTCATGGGACCATAGAGGTACAAGAAGGCTCTATTCATATCCAGGGGGAATTTCGTACAGAAGGTAATCCTATTAGTCTCCCCATAGAAGTCGTAAAAACCTTTTCTCCTAAACCCTTATTACCCCCTCGTACGGTACATACATGGGAGCAGGCGCTTAAACAGGATCCTGCCGATGTGTATGAATTGAGCATTGGTAAGGGGATTTTCCCTGTGTTTCCCCAAGAAATATTGAGCTTCAAAAACTTGGAAAGCCTATGGATAGGGGGACAAAGTCAATGTCGTTTCTCGACCCTGCCAG
>JBCCTX010000465.1:0-4256 GCA_039197765.1 Bacteroidota bacterium | reverse complement strand
CGGAAAGTACTTACAGAAATCTGTGATATTACTGAGCAGGAAGAGGTAGATGCCGTGTGTATCGCTGGGGATTTATTTGATACACCTAATCCATCCATCGAAGCCCTTGAACTCTTTTATCAGACCCTGAAAAGGCTTACGAATCACGGGAATAGGCCTGTGATTGGGATTGGAGGCAATCATGACTCTCCGGATCGTATTGAGGCCCCCGATCCCCTGGCTCGGACAAGTGGAATTGTATTAGTGGGTTATCCCCATAGTGAAGTTAAGCCCTTTGAGTTAGATACAGGGCTGAAGGTATTAAGGTCTGCTCCGGGTTTTCTCGAATGGAAACTCCCCCAGTATGCGTATCCCTTACGCATCTTATTGACCCCTTATGCCAATGAATTGCGCTTGCGCACCTATTTAGGAGAAGAAAATCGAGAACAAAGCTTGCGGGCTGTACTCGCAGAAAGCTGGGCCAAACTGGCAAATAGTTACTGTGATGATCAGGGAGTAAATATAGCATTGGCTCATCTCTTTGTCAGTGTGAAAGGAGAACAGGCAAAGGTAGCAGAAGACGAGGAGGAAAAATCCTTAATTCAAGTAGGAGGGGCCCAAGAAATTTACAGCGAAAATTTTCCTCAAGGTCTTCAATATGTAGCACTGGGCCATTTACATGGCCCCTGGATATTGCGGGAAAATCCTTATCCCATTGCCTACAGTAGCAGTCCTCTCTACTACAGTTTTGGGGATCGCTCCACTTTTAAAGCAGTGAATGTCATTGAAGTAGAGCCAGGGCAGAAAGCTCATGTTAAACAAGTCAAATTAACTCAAGTATTACCCCTCGTTCAGGAGAGCTTTTCCTCCCTCTCCGCTGCTCGAGATTGGTTGGAGGCAAACCAGAATGTATGGGTAGAAGTAAGTTTGGAGACGGAAACTTACCTCAAGGCAGAGGAGCGGAAACTGCTCCTCGACCTGCATCCGCGTATTGTTCGCATCATTCCTAAGTTTTCTCATCCAGAGTTACTTCGTTTTACCTCTGGGAAAGAAGTGAACCTCAATCAGGATATAGAATCGTTATTCAACGATTTCTTCCAATTCAAAAAGGGAGGACCTCCTAATAAGACGCTGCAAACCCTTTTCAAAGAAATCCTTCAGGAAGAATTGGAAGAGTAGGTCAAGACAAGAAGCTGTCAGAATCAAGAGGAAAATAGGTGAGAAATGGAAGGTTTTTGAACCTAGCTCCTTTTTTGAATGTGAACTTGACCTGCACGTTTTCTCTCTTCTCTACTCCATTCTTACCAATGGAATTTGAAGTTGATGAGGTCTTCGGTCTGGTTTGTCAAACGGAGTTCCGTCCACGTGCTTAGCGCCCATGAATAATAGACCATTTTTGAAGTAAATGAGGTCGTAGTCTGTTACGATTTGCCCGGCAACTGTATGGAACATGGGGAAGGACTTACCCAGAATATCTTGCTTTACCCCCGATTGGAAGGAAGCAATTCCTTCTACAGGTACCTGATTAAGCATTTCTGCAGCTTGCGCATGTAAAGGTGTAACCCCAAAACCTGCATCGAGTACATAGTCGATCTTCCAGGCACCCTCAGCGATCGGATGAGCTTCCCCCCATTTAAGGTGTCCTTTGAATTCGAACTCCATCAGGGGCATTTGACCATAATTATCAGCATACAGGGTAATAATTCCTGTGAAGGTATCATTTGCTTTGTAAGTAAATTGACGCTTCAGATAGGTAGGTTCAATATTTCCCGAACCTGTGCGGTCCTCTGTAGGCCGTAATTCTACGCTAAGACTTTCCCATTGGCCTCTGGCGAAGACCTGCACTTCAGCTAACTGGATTGGATCTTTCATATATTTTGATTTTTGTGAATTTGAGGTAAATTTTGATACTTAGTATGAATGTATCAAGTAGTCATAATAAAAATTACTAATCATTTTTATTAGACTTATATTGATAGTCAACTAGTTATGAAATGAAAGAAATTGAAAAAAAATCCAGTAAGCCCAACCAGTGTCCGGTTACCTATTGTATGCGCATGATAGGAGGGAAGTGGAAACCTATTATATTATTCCTGATTTCTAAAGGCGTAAACCGTTTCGGAGAATTGCATCGCAATATTGAAGGTATTAGCAAACAAATGCTTACCAAGCAACTCCGAGAAATGGAAAGAAGGGATGGCATTCTTGAAAGGGTCATTTATGCTGAGATCCCACCTAGGGTAGAATACTTTTTGACAGACTTTGGGAAATCTTTATTTCCCATCATTGAAAGTATGCGGGATTGGGGGGAGCATCATATGGCTTCAGTAGAAGTGGGAAATGAGAAGTGAGAAGCAAGAGATTTGTAGGAGATTGAATAGTTTCTCTCCTCTCGTTGCGAAGCGGTCGCACATCTGGCTTCTCACAGCAAAGCGATCTTTCTTCTCTCTTCCAACAATTTGATATTTTGTAAAATTTCTCTTTCTTCAAGAAGAATACTTCAAATTCTATGTAGTTGCATTTTTAACCTAACAAACACCCATTACTTATGAAGAATTTTATTTGTGCCATAGCCCTTGCTGGGCTCATGATGTGTGCACACGTTGATTTAAAAGGACAGACCTATGAGACAGCTATAGGATTGCGTCTAGGATTTCCCTCTTCCCTATCAGTTAAGCATTTTGTCAACGATTCACATGCGTTGGAAGGGTATGTAGGTTTCAGAGGGTGGAGTGGATATAATTGGGTCCATATTTCTGGAGCTTATTTAGTCCATAACCCTATCGAAGATGTTGACAACTTATTGTGGTATTTTGGCGGAGGTGCTTCTGTATTTTTTTGGAATTTTGACGATGGGTTCTTGGGCAACAATGATTTCTCTACAACGACCTTGGGAGTCCAAGGGTATTTAGGATTAGATTACTCCTTCGATGATGTACCCATAAACCTTTCTGTGGACTGGGTTCCTACCATTTACATAGGGGATTCATTTAATACGGGATTTTCTGGAGGATTTGGGGCCTTGGCCATTCGGTATACGCTTAATTAAATTTTTCTCGTATATTTACCGTATTAACATTGGGCACCCTGGTGCAAAAACTTTTCGGAGTTTTTGCACCAGGGTGCCCAAGTTATTTATGCAACTTATAACCCCTTAACTATGAAGTATTTGGTGTACATTATGTTCCTTGCTGGATTTTTTCTACCCGATTTTATTCTAGCCCAAACGCAAGACCCCAACGATTCTCTATATCAATACCGTGCGTATCAGCGTCCCGAAAGACCCTATACCACTGCAGCGGGCTTGCGATTAGGAAGACCCATTTCCCTCTCGTTTAAGCAATTTGTAAACGGAGATCACGCTATTGAAGCTTGGGCAGGTCTTAGAAGCAATGAAGATTATAACTGGTATAATATTTCGGTGGCCTATCTGGTCCATAATCCCATTGAGGATGTAGAAGGGCTATGGTGGTACTATGGTGCAGGTCCAGGCTTTTTTGTTTGGGATGGGAAAGAGGAAACCTATATACCTGAGGATTGCTTCAATTCGCAATTTGCGGATGAGGAGTGGTGCCAAGAATACACCATCGGTGAGGGCTATAGCGTAAATGCCTTTGGCTTACAAGGATATATAGGATTGGAGTATATCCTTCAAGATTTACCGATTGCTCTTTCCATTGACTGGGTCCCCATTGTTTATTTTAGTGGAGGACTTGATACGGGATTTTCAGGTGGTTTTGGAGCTATTGGTGCCCGGTATATGTTCAATCAAGATTAACTCAATTGAGCGTAAATAGACAGGGTTATTGGGATTACTGATACGAACCCCTTTTAATCTCAATAATCCTGTCTTCCGCTACTTCAAGCTGAAGGCTTTCAGATTTTGATGGACCATAGCCATCAATTATCTTACTCCTCAAAGCCTTTACCCCATGTCCTTCAAAAGTATAAATCCTTACAATCAGGAGGTTCTAAATGAATTTCCCGCCCTTTCAGACCGCGAAATTGCTGCAAAGATTTCCTTAGCCGAAACGGCTTTTGAGAACTGGAAAAAGACCCGTTATTCGCAAAGGCGAGAGCGTCTCATGCGCTTGGGGGAATTGTTGGAAGAGCGAGCAGATGCCTATGCACAGACAATCACCCTCGAAATGGGGAAGACGTTAGCAGAAGCAAAAGGGGAGGTTTTGAAGTGTACAACCCTGTGTGAGTTCTATGCAAGGGAAGGGGAGGCCTTTTTACAACCTGAGTCGGTTCCCACAGAAATGTACAAAAGCTAT
>JBCCTX010000464.1:0-4301 GCA_039197765.1 Bacteroidota bacterium | reverse complement strand
GGGGGAATTCTCGTAGACCGTGTTCGAGCTAGGGTATTGTATCCCATTATTTTGATGCTTTGGTCGCTTGCTACACTTGTCCAGGGATTCATGAATTCATTTGCAGCATTTATTGGATGTCGCGCCGCCATTGGGGTATTTGAAGCGCCCTCCTATCCGGCCAATAATAAGATCGTTTCCAATTGGTTCCCAGAAAAGGAACGGGCCAGTGCAATTGCTGTGTATACCTCTGGACAGTTTATGGGTCTGGCATTCCTAACCCCTGTATTAGTCCTGATCCAGAGTAAAATGGGGTGGCGCGGCTTATTTATCGTTTCAGGCTTGATCGGTATTGCATGGGCCATCATTTGGTATGCGTTTTACAGAGACCCCCAGCGTCATCGCACCGTAAATCAGGCCGAGTTGGATTATATTGCTGAAGGGGGAGGTCTGATTGATAAGGGTTCGACAGCTCAAGAAAGTCAGCCCATTACAAGCGCTGATTTTCTCCAAGTATTTGTTCATCCCAAACTGTGGGGAGTGTACATCGGTCAATTTTGTTTAGGCTCGTTATTTATATTTTTCTTGACATGGTTCCCCACTTACCTTGTGAAATACCGAGGCTTGGAATTTATCAAATCGGGCTTTCTCGCTTCTCTGCCCTTTTTGGCCGCTTTTGTAGGAGTATTAGTTTCGGGGTTTACCTCCGATGCACTGGTGAGAAAAGGGTTCAACAATGAAATCGCCCGGAAAGCCCCAGTCATTCTAGGGATGATGCTATCTATGGCTATCATGGGGGCAAATTATACAGATAATACCTTTCTGATCATTTTGTTTCTCTCTATTGCCTTTTTTGGAAATGGGCTAGCCTCTATCGGTTGGGTATTTGTCTCTCTACTAGCACCCAAACGATTAATTGGATTAGTTGGTGGGGTGTTCAATTTTATTGGAGGCCTTTCTGCTGTTGTAACCCCTATCGTCATAGGCTATCTAGTGGAGGAGGGGAGCTTTGAACCCGCTTTATTTTACATTGGGGCCCTGGCTTTTCTTGGGCTTTGTTCCTACGTGTTTTTAGTTGGGAAAGTCGAAAGAATTGGAGAGGGATAAGCTTACCAATTGGTGAAAGAACCGTCAGCTCGCCTTAGGTGTGGAACCTCCAATAGTTGAAATCTTTGGTTTAAGGCAACTTCTTCGTTGAATTCCACCCCTAGTCCAGGTCCCTCTGGCACCTTATATCTTGCACCCTCCAGCTGTGGTTGTTTGGGATAGAATAAGGGGTCATTGGTCCCACTTTGTTCTGCAGGAGTGTTGATCTCTTCCAACCAGCAAAAATTGGGGCAGGAGGCAGCCAAGTGAATGGAGGCCGCTGTACAAATCGGTCCAAGGGGGTTATGGGGCATGAGGTCAATGTAATGCGCCTCAGCCATAGCTGCTACCTTTTGGGCTTCTGTAAGACCTCCTACGTTGCAAACATCCAGTCGGATAAACTGCGTGAGGTTCTTTTCGATAAAAGGGACAAACTGCCATTTACTGGCAAATTCCTCTCCAATGGCAAAGGGTACCGAAACCATTTTTCTCAGGGCCTTATATGCTGTGGGGTTTTCATCTCGAATAGGTTCTTCCAGAAAGTCCAGGGTTCCTTCGGGCATTCTTTGCAAAAACGAAACGGTCTCAGGAATGGAAAGCCGGGTGTGGTAATCAATTCCCATGGTAGGTTCCGTCCCAATTTCTCTACGAAGGGCTACTAACCAGTCGGCTAAGAGTGAGATAGAAACGCGAGGCTCGAAAATAGAGGGATCTTCCTGTACTTCGTATTCAGCAGGGGCCAGCCGGAGTATGTTCCATCCTTTATCCAGTAGGATGCGGGCCTTGCTGAGCAGTTCCTCATAGGTGGAGAACCTAAGCGAGGCAAAACAATCCACAAAGTCTCGTTGCTTCCCACCTAACAGTTCATAAACAGGGACGCCTAGTGCCTTGGCTTTGATATCGTGCAGCGCAATATCTATGGCAGAGATAGCTGCTGCCAGTACCCTGCCACCTTCAAAGTACTGGCTTCGGTACATTTCCTGCCATAAACTCCCAATTCTTCTGGGGTCCTTTCCAATAAGAAAGGGAAGGAAGTGCTGAATAGCCCCTATCACAGCGAGTTCTCGCGTAGAAAGACCTGAAGCTCCCCAACCGTAAATTGAGGTGTCGGTCTCTACTTTTATGATTAATTGACTGCCCGATCCAATTCGGATTGGGAAGGTCTTTATATTCGAAATTTTCATTTCTTACTTCTAGAACGGTAAATTCAATGAATGGCTCAGCTTAGTGTATTTCTTCTGCCCAACGGTGTTCTTGGATGGTGTCAAAACGGACGTGGACATCATTTCCCCTTTTTATCCCAGGCCTGCTAGCACCATTTGTTACAAGTTTCTCTAAGGCGGTACGCAGTTCTTGTACTTTTTCTGGATGTTGTTGGGCCAGTTCCTGCGCTTCAGCTATATCTGCACCCAAGTGATAGAGCTCCACGGTCGCGGCCTTTCCCCTGGATGCATTGAGATTTGCCTCGGGAAGTTTGTAAACCAATTTCCACCCTGCCTCCCGATAGGCAAATTCTCCGTCTCTGGAATGGTTTACAATGTGATCTCTGGTAGCAGATTCTTCCTTTGCGAGTAGCACCTCCAGAAAGCTAAAGCTATCTTCTGCATTACCTGCTGGAGGAAGTTCCTTGCTTACCAACGCTTGACACGTGGCATAAAGATCTGTTAAGCATACGAGTTGCTCGCTTTGGCTAGCCGCAGGAATGTTGTTGGGCCACTTTGCGATCAGAGGAACCCGGTGTCCACCTTCCCATATATCTCCTTTATGGCCTCGGTAAGGACCACTTGGCGCATGGCCCGCTTCGATGAGCTTTTCCCAACCCGTGTAATGCGAATGCCCATTGTCGGCAGTGAAGATGACCAGGGTATTTTCTGCAATCCCAGCGTCGTCAACGGCCTGAAGAATTTCTCCTACTGACCAATCTGTTTCCATTACAAAGTCTGCAATGGGGGCAATTCCACTTTTACCCTGGAAACGCTCGCTGGGAGAGATCGGTTCGTGTGGGGAGGTCATAGAAAAATACAAGAAGAAGGGCTTTTCTCCCTGGCTTTGATCGTGGATGTACTGAACTGCCCGCTCAGTAATATCGGGTAAAATATCCTCAAACTTCCACCCAGGAGCCATTGGAGCTCCTTCAAATATCCGGGGCATGACCATTTCTGCATAGGGTTCATAGTGAAAGGTATCCGTAGGCATGACGACAAGGCGGTCATTTTCCATATAGGTAAAAGGAGGAAAATTGGGAAGATGAACGCCAAAATAGTAGTCAAAGCCGTGATCAATGGGACCTCCTTGGGTGGGCTGGCTGTAGTCCCAGGTATACTGGTTTAAGGCATGCCGCTGTTCCACCCGTATGCTTTTCTGTTCTCCCGGCCAATTCATGCCCAAGTGCCACTTCCCCACACAAGCGGTTGCATATCCATTTTCTTGCAGCATTTCTGGTAGGGTAGTGCGCTCATCTTTGATCAGTGGGGGTTCATAGCTCGCTAGGACCCACTCTTGCAAGGGGCTTCGCCAATTGTACCTCCCTGTCAATAAGCCATAGCGAGTAGGGGAGCACACGGCAGAACTGCTATGCGCATCGGTAAAACTCATCCCTTCACTTACCAGGCGATCAAGGTGTGGCGTGGGAATCTTATTTTCTGGATAGTGGGCTTGTATATCGCCTACTCCAAAGTCATCTGCCAGAATTACGATGATGTTGGGGGTTTGGCGCGTAGGTTGTTCTTCTCTTTGTTGGCATTGAGTAAGGGCACCAGCCAAAATGGCTATAAGGAGTTTGGAAAATGGGTTCATTTTGAGGGGATTATTTTTGCGACGCTGAGGGACACTGGCTTTAGCGGACTTTGTTAACGCAAAGAAACAGGGAAAAACTATGGATCGTGGACTTTCCCCCTTTTTTCATACTAAGAGAATCAAGGGGGTTATAGGGTAAACACACTGGGGGCCATTCTAGTCCCTTCCTAAATTTCCACCCGTTTCCCGGCAGCTGCCGACTTATATACTGCTTCCACCACTTTAATATCTGCTAGCCCTTCTTCTCCAGGTACCATAACGGCCTTGTCATCCCAAATTGCCTGGGTATCGTCATCCATTTGCCGCGCCTGCTGGTTTTCTATGGGGCGATTGAGCAAGATGCCATCAGAGGTCTTTCCTTTAACGCCATTATAGGATTGAAACGGCTTCAATTCATACCAGCCTTTTTCACAGTCTACACGCAGCTCATTCATACCCAT
>JBCCTX010000463.1:0-4303 GCA_039197765.1 Bacteroidota bacterium | reverse complement strand
CGGACTAGGGACCACCGACTACCCAACCCCACCCACCCTGAACCCTTTTCGACACTGACTTTTTATGATAGATTATGACTGACACTGAGAAAACTCGAACTCGCAACCTAAACTGTGGACTATCGACTATTTCACTATTCAACCTACCAGCCAGGAACTCTTTCTGGCACTTTTTTTACCACGAACTACGGACCACCGACTACCCAACCCCTCCCACCCTGAACCCTTTTCGACACTGACTTTTTATGATAGATTATGACAGACACTGAGAAAACTCGAACTCGCAACCTAAACTGTGGACCATTGACTATTTAACTATTCGACTCTCCAACTGGCGCTTTTTACCACGGACTACGGACCACCGACTATCTAACCACCGACCACACAACCATTTTGCATAAATGCAAAAAGAAAAGCCATCCTATTCCAGGATGGCTTGTATAACCCTTTAGCAAGTAATACTGCTAGTTAATTCTCTGCAAGACCCGCCTTCACAAAGTCTCCGGACTTAACCATGTGGACCTTCTCAATGTCCAGGTACTGCTTCATGGCAGCATTGATCTCTTCTGTACTTAGGGCCGATACCTTTTCTTCTAGTAGGGCATCCCATTCCATGGTTCTTCCCCATTCCATGTAGAGGCTCAGCCTTCTGGCGAGAAAGTTGTCCTGGGCGCGCTGGTTGACTAGGCGTTGCTTGAGCCAGGAATCCTTTGCTGCAGTTACTTCCTCTTCGCTAAATCCTTCTGTGATGACCTTGGTGAGTTCTTCCTTGAAGGCAGACTCTAGTTTATCTCGGTTTTCGGGAGCGTAGATAGCATATGCGTTGAAGGTGCCAAACTTATAAATGGGGTGTGAACTGAAATTGCCGCCTACACCATAGCTCAATCCCTCCTTTTCGCGGATACGCTTAACCAATCGAGATTGAAAGCCACTACCCAACATATAGAAACCTAACTCTAAGGCGGGATAGGCTTCATCTTCCGGTTCGATGGGAATTTCCTGCAAAGCAAAGAAGAAGGCATTGGCCTTATCTGGCGCTTCAATGTTGTCATTGAGTATGGGCACATCTTGCATTTCATTCATAATGGGCTTATAGGGTGTTGCGCTATCCCAATCGCCAAACAGCTCTGTGAGCAAGACCTTCATTTCATCCGTGTCAAAATCTCCCACCAGGCAAATCCTTCCACGTGATGCCCCATAAAAGTCTTTGTGAAATGCTTTGACGTCTTCCAAGGTAGTAGCTTGAATGCGTTCGGTCTGTTCATCGAAGGTAGGCACATAGCGAGGATCATCCACCGGATAAGGATTGGCGTGACGCTGTAGGGCATTACTGGCTTTGGCGGAAGGCTCACTGCGCTGGCTCTCAATTCCAGAGATGGCCTCCAATTTTACCTTTTCAAACTCTTCGGCTGGGAAGGTAGGCTCTTTGAGGATTTCTGCCATCATGCGAACCGTTTCTACGAGGTTGGGACGCGTAGTTTCCCCGGTTCCCATTACATAGCCGTTGTTGCCCGACAGGTACAGGGTAGATTTAAGTGAATCTAATTTGTCCTTGATTTCCTGTTGTGTCATGTTGGTCGTCCCCTTATTCAACATGCTCGAAGTCAATCTACTTGTGGCCGTTTTCCCCTTTAGGCTATTCACATCTCCTGAGAGTAAGGTCATGCTCATTCGCACAGACTCACCACGCGTTTTCTTGGGAAGAAAGGCTACTTGCATTCCATTGGGTAATTGAAAGCGGGTGGTACGGCTTTCGATATTCTCCACAGAAGGATCAAAGGCTTCACCGGTTGCGATGGCTTCTCGTCCCTTGTAATTCCTGACAATTGCCTCTACATCAGGTGTCTCAGGAATTTCTACACGATCGGGTGCTTCTGTTGGAAGAAATAATCCGACCGTTCGGTTATCGGGTTTGAAATAGTACTGGGCAACACGTCTTACCTCATCTGGAGAAATGTTCTCCACGCGGTCCCGATGGACAAAGAACATACGCCAATCCCCCATCCCGATCCACTCACTGAGCTGCATACAAATCCTTTCGGAAGAATTGAACGACTGCTCAAACTGCTTGACGTAGGAAGCACGGGCGCGCTCAATTTCTTCATCGGTAGGTAAATTGATGGACAAACTGTCAATGGTCGCCAACATGGAATTCTTAACAGAATAGATATCGGCTTCTTTGAGGGTCTGTGTGAAAAATAGGGCAACGCCAGGCTCTTCGAGCTGGAAATTAAACCCAAATACAGACGTGGCAAGTTTGGTATCTACAAGGTTTTTATACAGGCGTCCAGAGGGCTCGCTACTTAAAATGTGGCTGATGATGTCTATTCCCGCATAGTCCTCATGCGTACCCGCAGGTACGCGGTAGGAAACCCCCGCCATCTTGATGTCTCCCACCCTACGAATAGTAAGGCTGCGCTCCCCATCTTGGGTCGGATCTTGGGTGTATAAGGTACGAAGAGTACGATCGGGCTTGGGCAAAACTCCAAAATACTTTCCGATATATTCCAGGGTTTTCTCTTCCTCAAACTTTCCCGCAATGGTCAGGACAGCATTGTCGGGCTGGTAGTGTTTTCTGTAGAAGGCTTGGAGGCGGTCTATGGGGACGTTTTCAATATCAGATCTCGCGCCTATGGTAGATTTGCCATAGTTGTGCCACATATAAGAGGAAGATACAATCCCTTGCATCAACATTCGAAAGGGGCTGTTTTCTCCCATTTCAAACTCATTGCGTACAACTGTCATTTCACTGTCGAGGTCTTCGCGCGATACCCGAGAATTCACCATGCGATCCGCTTCCATCATGATCGCCCATTCCAGGTTTTCATCTGTCGCGGGAAGGGTCTCAAAGTAATTGGTACGGTCGTACCAAGTGGTGCCATTCCAACGGTTTCCTCGCTGCGTAATTCCTTCTTTGACATCGGGAATATTCGTCGTTCCCTTAAAGACCATGTGTTCCAATAGGTGGGCCATACCCGTCTCCCCATAGTTCTCGTGCTTAGAACCTACCAGATAGGTTACGTTTACCGTAACCGTCTGCTTAGAGGGATCGGGAAATAACAGGACACGCAGTCCATTGTCGAGTTCGTACTCAGTGATCCCTTCGACGGAGGTCACCTTCACAGGATCACCAGGATCTGCCTTTGCCTGGGGGAGGGGGGCCAACAGCAGACAAAGTGTGACACATAGTAGGAGAAAATGTGATTTTTTCTTCATGGGGGTCTGTATTTTGTTAAGTATTCTATAAGGTAACTAAATAATGGCTTAAACTAAAGGGGGTATTTTATCTCTTTCCAACAATCTCACTTGTTGAAATACCCATTTTTGTCGCTTTAGACTAAACTAGGTGAACAAACAAAGGTTCACCTATATCAATCCTATACACTTGGGTAATTTCCCACTCTATGATTTTGAACCCTTTCCAAGAGTTCTTAGATTGAGCGTAATGAAGCGAATTTTTTTACTCATGCTCGCACTGCTTCTGGTGTGCCTGACCCTCACAGGCGTATTAGCTCTCCTTCCTCCTCAGGTCCAACCGACGGGAACGATACATCCTGAATATGCGAGTCTCATGCGAAGCGGGACCAGTGTTTGGGATTCCCCTATACACAAGGGAATTGCTATCGGATTTGGGGTAGCCATTTTGGGACTTTTCGGCTTAACGCTCTACATAGGGGGGTATAAGCAGGAGGACAAAAAAAGGAAAAAGATCTACACAGCCTTTGCGGTGGGAATGGTAGCTTATTATACGGTCTTCTTCTTCTTGCTTAGCTCCTATGGAAGCTATCACATTGGGGAAAACCCTACTTTCTTCGGAGGATTACCCGCTCCCTCTGCCTGGATGATGTACGGTATCTGGTTTATTCCTGTGCTCATTTCTGGTGTATATATAGTTAAGTTTTCAGATTGGGTACTGAGTCCAGAAGAGCATGAAGCATTTCAGGAAATTGTGCGGAGGAGGAAAAATAGTCGGTAGTTATTCAGTCAGTGGTCCGTAGCCTGGGTCGCAAAACTTCTTGTTAAGACTAAACCAAAGCTACCGACTAACTGACCACCGACCACGGACCCTAAAGTTTACCTCTATGGAAGAATCCCGTAATTTTATCATCCTCACCTGTATTGGGGTGTATATGTTCATGTGTGTCGTAATAGGCATCTGGGCCTTAAGGCGCACGAAGTCTGCACATGATTTTTTCATGGCGGGGAGGGATTTGGGAATTATGGTGACAGCCTTTGCGGTATTTTCCAGTATCCTGAGTGGCTTTGGCTTTGTAGGAGGGCCTGGATTGGTCTACAAAATGGG
>JBCCTX010000462.1:0-4307 GCA_039197765.1 Bacteroidota bacterium | reverse complement strand
GTTTGGTTTGAGACAGGATATGGAGGAGTATAGGCTAGATAGGCTAGGTTTTGGTTTGAGACAGGATGTAAAGGAGTATGGAGCAGCGGGGGCATAAGCTTAGGTTTGGTTTGAGACAGAATGTAGAGGATTGGGGGTTGTATAAATAGGCTTGGAATTTCTTAACAATTAATCCATGGCTGATATTTCTCCATACTTTGAAGCGCATCAACAAGCGGGAAGATTCTTTGAAGCATCTGGCGTAAAAAGCTTCGTCCGAGAGGAAGGAAATGGCGAGGTGGTTGTTTGCTTACATGGAGTCCCTACCTCTTCGTATTTATATAGAAAGCTTCTTCCCGAACTGGCTTCTCGTGGCTTTCGTGGTATAGCCTTTGATTTTCCAGGGCTTGGTCTAGCCGATCGACCGATCAATTTTGATTATTCCTGGACGGGATTGGGCAAGTGGACTACCGAGGCTATTGCAGCTTTGGGATTGGGAAACTTTCACCTAATCCTCCACGATATTGGCGGGCCTATAGGTTTGGAGATGGTTCATCAAATTCCCAACTCTATGTTGTCTCTGACGATTCTCAATGCGCCTATAGCGGGTGTGGGGAGTTTTCAAAAGCCCTGGGTTATGCGTCCGTTTGAAAAGAAGCGAGTAGGAGAGCTCTATTTAGGGACCATGCGGAAGAAGCTCTTTGTTCAACTCATGTATATGCAAGGAATACAGGACAAAAAACTTAGCCCTCCCGAAGAACTTTACGTATATATAGACTTACTCAAGCGGCAAGATGGTGGGAAAGCTTTCTTACAAATCATGCGAAACTTTGAACCTACCCTTGAGAAGGAAACGCTCTACATGGATACCCTTAAAGCCTTGGATGTCCCAATTCAAGTTATTTGGGGAGAATTCGATCCCACTTTGACCTTGAACCAATATGGCCTACCCCTCCAAGAAGCCCTGGAACTTCCGGAGATTCACACCCTCCCTGCCAAACATTTCCTCCAAGAAGATCAAGCTCCAAAAATCGCACAGTTGTTCTCAGAACTTGTAGATTAGGAAAGGATTTTTGTAAATTCTATGCTTACGTTCTAATTATTTAAACTTATTTCTCCATGGGAGAGTCAAAAGTTCATATTCTTTCTGAGAATCGGGAGGAAATGCAGCACTTTGTTCAGCAACTACTTGAGGATGTCCGTGCCTTGGAGTATATGCTGGAGCACAAATGGTTTGAAACGGGTATTACACGAATAGGAGCCGAACAGGAACTCGTATTAGTAGATCCTTATGGCAAACCCTCTACTAAGGCCATGGAGATCCTCGGAGACTTCCATCCCGAATGGCTAACTACTGAACTGGCCAAGTTCAATTTGGAATTTAACCTTTCCCCCCAACTTTTTACAGGCAATGCCTTGCAACTCATGGAAAAAGAGTTGCGAGACTGTTTCCAAGAACTAGAAGCCGCAGCCAATCAACACGATACCCGTATTGCCTTAACAGGAATTTTACCTACCCTGCGCAAGTATGACTTAGACATGCAGAATGTGACGCCACAGGAACGCTACTTTGCGTTGATGAAGGCTTTGCGCAACATGCGAGGCAGCGACTACGAACTTCGGCTTACTGGCATTGACGAATTGTATCTCAAGCATGAATCACCTTTACTAGAAGCTTGTAATACTAGCTTCCAAGTCCACCTACAGGTGGAACCTGCTACTTTTGTTCCGCTATATAACATCGCTCAAGCCCTAGCAGGGCCTACCTTGGCCATTGCTGCCAATTCTCCCATTTTGATGGGTAAGCGGCTCTGGCACGAAACCCGCATCGTCCTGTTTCAGCAGTCTATTGACGTACGACGTAGTCTCAACTATCAGCGCGAACAAAGCCCTCGAGTTACTTTTGGCACGGGTTGGTTGAACAAATCCATCCTTGAAATTTACAAGGAGGACATTTCTCGCTTCCGCCCTATACTAGCTGCGGACCAGTATGAAAGTGCATTTGAAGCCATTCGTCAGGGTAAGACCCCCAAATTGCGTGCACTTCAAATTCACAATGGAACGGTGTATCGCTGGAACCGTCCCTGCTTCGGCATCAATCCTGACGGTACGCCGCATTTACGCATCGAAAACAGAATTTTACCCTCAGGCCCTACCTTACATGACGAAATGGCTAATGTAGCTTTTTGGCTGGGCGCTATGGTCGGAATGCACAAACACTATCCCGATATTACCCAGCACATGAATTTTGCCGTTGCCCGAGACAACTTTGTAAAAGGGGCGCGGACTGGAATAGAGAGTAAGTTTACTTGGACCAAAGATGCTATCATAAGCGCCAAGGACCTCTTTTTAGAAGAACTCATTCCCTTAGCAAGAGAAGGATTGAATGAATACAAAATTCAACATGCAGATATTGATCGCTATCTAGGTACTATAGAAGAACGGGCCAGAAGGCAGCGAAATGGTGCGACCTGGATGATTCGGACCTACACCAATTTCCTGGATAAAACAGACAAAGAGGAGGCCTTATGTACGCTTACCAATACCATGATCGACCTTCAGAGCGATCACTCCCCTATCCACAATTGGGATATCCCCTCTTTGGGAAGTCGAAAGGCCTACAATCCAGAGAAAACCTTGGTGGAAGAATGCATGACAACAGATTTTCACACAGTTCAAAAGGAGGACATTCTCGATTTAGTAGCAGATATTATGGACTGGCGCAATATCCGATACCTTCCAGTGGAAGACAAAGATGGTATGCTCGTCGGCTTGATCTCCTCCCGCCTACTCATGCGACATTTCAGTCGAAGGAGTAAAGCCCTTAAAAAGGAAGCGATCTATGTAGAGGACATTATGAAAAAAGACCTCATAACTATTTGCCCTACGGACTCTCTGGTCAAAGCAGCAGAATTGATGTACCAACACAATATTGGGTGCCTACCGGTGGTGAACAATGGGCGCTTGGTGGGTATACTATCAGAATCTAATTTTCTTCAGCTTATCCGCAGGTTCCTAAAGTCTTCGGTTTTAAGCTGAGATCCTTGAGGGATACGTCTGTCAAATATGTTTCCTCGTTTTAGTGTTAGGGCTACTCAGAATATCTCGAGTTTCCAAATCCCATTATATTGCCTTGTTAAAAGGAAATTTTAATATTTTGCTGGCACAGTATTATGGAGGAAAGACTTTCGAGGAAAATTGGAGAGCGAGACTATGGGGTTCCAGGACCTCTTTTACTTGTTACAACACAAATCCACGGGAATGAACCTGCTGGAACCCTTGCTTTTGAGCGCCTGCTTCACATGATTGATGGAGAGTGGGAAAAGAATCCAGCATTTGGATTTACAGGAAAAATCGTTGGATTACGGGGGAACTTACAGGCAATTACAGAAGGGACGCGCTACGTAGAGCAAGACCTTAATCGCATGTGGAAACAGGAAAATATAGCCCTCCTACTTTCGAAAGATCTATCAGAACTCAGGGAAGAAGAATTGGAATGTATATTGCTCCATGCGCACATGCAGCATGAAATCGATATATACCAACCCGAATTTGTCTTTGTCCTAGACCTCCATACCACTACTGCAGCTGGAGGTATATTTACCATTCCCTCAGATCATGACAAGGCGCATGAAATTGCCAAACGGCTCCACGCCCCTATTGTACATGGCTTAATTGGCAGTCTGGAAGGGACTCTGGCTGAGTATGTACTTGCACATCCCTGGGGAGTTCCAAGCTACAGCTTGGTATTCGAAGCGGGACAACACCACGCTCCAAGTTCTACCCAAAATGCAATTTCTGCCTTGGTTCACACGCTTCAAGCCCTTAAGATGGTGAAAGTTGAGGATGTGGAGCATTTCCATAAGCAGCGACTCCAGTATCACGCTTCAGGTCTCCCCTTAGAAACCCAATTGCTATACCGCCACAAAGTTATGGAATCCGACCATTTCCACATGCTTCCTGGTTTTTTCAATTTTATGCCGGTCTACAAAGGGCAGGCCTTGGCAAGAGATAAAGAAGGAACTATCGCCTCACCACATGAAGGCTATATCCTTATGCCGCTGTATCAACGCCAGGGAGAAGATGGATTCTTTTTGTTGGGGGAGATAAGGGAATGAGGCGTATGGGAATGGGGCTAGGTGGTTTGATAGTTGAATAGTCCATGGTCCACAGTTTGGGTTGAAAATGGATAGATAGTCAGTGGTCCGTAGTCCGTGGTATAAAAAAAGAGCTAGTTGGATAGTCCATAGCTCCTCAGTATCTCTTAGCATATGCTAAGTCCCTAACATTATGTGTCCTTCTGTGTCGAAAAGGGTTCTGGGTGGGAG
>JBCCTX010000461.1:0-4307 GCA_039197765.1 Bacteroidota bacterium | reverse complement strand
ACTGCCCTCATTGCTGAATAAAAAAATCTCCCTTAACACTTTACTCTCTTCTCGGCTCTCTATTCTCTCTTCTGTAAATTCCTTATATTTAGGTTCAAATTTGAATGAACCTGTAATGGACAAATACACTACTCACCACCCTAAGCTGGACATGGAGGAACTTTGGGAGGAAGACTTGAAGATCCGCTATCCAGAACCAGAAACAAAGGCCAAAGAAGATTATCGAAACTACGATGATCCTGAAAGGAATACTGTTAGAGAATTTTATCGATTGAACCATACGTATCAAAGTTTTGATTTCGTAAAGGAAAAGGAAGCCGAATACACGAAACTTAAGAGGAGAAAAATGACCTTGTGGGAAGCGGTTGAATTCCTCAACACCTTGATAGATGATTCCGACCCCGATATTGACCTAGATCAAACCCAACATTTGCTACAAACTTCAGAAGCAATCCGAGCAGATGGCCATCCAGACTGGTTCATCCTAACAGGGTTTCTACATGACCTTGGGAAAATACTATGCTTATTTGGCGAGCCCCAATGGGCGGTAGTAGGAGATACCTTTCCTGTGGGATGTCAGTATTCAGATAAAATTGTTTACCCAGAATTCTTCCAAGAGAATCCCGACTACAGCCACGAAGTGTATAGCACCAAATATGGGATCTATGAACCCAACTGCGGCTTAGAAAATGTCCACCTTTCCTGGGGGCATGATGAGTACCTGTATCACGCAATGAAAAACTATCTTCCTGAGCCCGCTTTGTACATGATTCGGTACCACTCTTTTTATTCCCAGCATAGGGAGGAGGCCTATGATCACCTCATGAGTAAACACGACCTGGAAATGTTCAAGTGGGTACGAGCCTTCAATCCCTATGATTTGTATTCTAAGTCACCTACGCCTCCTGATGTAGATTCCCTTAGACCTTATTATGAGGATTTGGCATCGAAGTACTTGCCAGACGAGATGGCATTCTAGCAGTTTCTACAGCGCGCATTCTTGGTGCTTTATCCTTTTTTGACGCAAAAGGACACAGAATTTTATAAGAACCGCAGAAAATATCCTAATTTTCCAACTCAAAGGCCCTTTTAGAAGAAGCATCCGTTGTAGGAAAGTCTTCGGGAATCTTTGTCTGACTCACCTTACCTGTAGCAGCCCACTCTGTCCCCCGCTGTAAACTGACAATAAAGCCTACACACTCCATAGAATAATCCGCATGTCCCATGGGGGTATGAAAGATCCGCCCCTCTCCATAAGCAATCGTCATCAACATAGGTTCATGCCTGTCGGTTCCTTTATACTCAGGGGAAGAAAAGGTCGATGCTAATATTTCTATATTTTCCGCAGGGCCTCGGAGTTGGTCATATAGTTCATCCTGTGCGTGGAGCCATTCTGTGGGCATACCTTTTGTGATGGGATGCTCTGGGTTGCGAATAGTAATGGTAAATTCGTGTTGAGGACCGTGGTGCCCCGCAGAGCCTGGAGTCGTATCTCTAATGACTTCTCCAGATTCGTCCATATACACATAGGGACCATCCTTTTCTGTCCGGTTGCCCCAACCACCCAGACCGATCATTTGGTTAAAGGCAGGCCATTCAGGCCAGGAATTATCAGCAGCATGAACCACAACTAGACCTCCTCCTGAGGAAATAAATGTTTCGAGATTTTTCCGAGTAGTCTCCGGCAGGGCAGCAGCATTCCACCCAAAATTGGTTAGGACTACATCATAGCCTGAAAAATCCAATTCGTAATCAGGATCTGCCTTGGGCTTTTCTAAGGCTTCGTACACCTTGTCTCCCTCTAGGGCAAAGGGCTCCAAATATTTTTCTCCTTTCCAGGTAAAAGCAGTCCGTTCAATGGCTACAGAAAATAAGCCTGTCTCTTCGAGGTATTGTTTCATCATCATAGTGGTTTTAGGCCACATGTCGTGGTTATTCTGTCCATCGATGATTAAAACTTTTAATACTTCGGTAGGAGTCATATCTCCGTCTGAGGTCTCCGAAGCTTCCGTAGTTGTGGGCTGGCAGCTCGAAAAGAAAATCAATGATACTCCCAGCAGAAGGCAAAAGTAGGTACGAGCCATAGTATGTAGTAATTTCTTGAATATATGGGAATTTAGGAAAAAATAGAATTAGACGGAATTATTTCCGGTTTTCCAACTTTTCCCTAGCCGCAATCCAAATACAATTCCTCCCATAAAGGCTATCAAACACAAGATCCATACATTTGAAATTAAATGGTTTAAAGAGACTTTGAAAATGATTTGCATGAGGAGTAAATATCCTACAACCGCATAGATTCCAGCATAAATGGTAATCCGGTCCAAGGAAGACCTATCTAAAAAACGAATTAGAAAAGGGCCGGGAATAAGAATGAACATGAAATAAAAGATTAGGGAAAGAAATCCCGAAAATATAGCCATGAGAAACATTGTTCCCGCAGCTTCACTGAGGGTCAACAATTCCCAGCTCCCATTCAAGAGGCTGACTATGGGTAAAACAACTTGCATGGACAGCCATGCAGTGAAAAAGGCTTCTATTGTCTTGACAAAGTAGCGTTTCATATGTATCGAATGAAGGGTTGTGATGTATTGAACGAACAAAAAAATTGGAAGTTATTGGGCTATAATTTTAACTTAGACATAGATCGGTATTCACCCGAAACTTCCCAAAAATTCCAACCTATGCGCTCGCTTAAGTCCCATTGGATTTTTTTTGTTCTACCTTGTTTGTTAGGTTGCGGAGTTATCCACTCCCCAGATACCCAAATTCCCCCACCAAACATCATTTGGATTGTTGCAGAAGACATCAGCCCAGCCTTGCAATGCTACGGAGATACTCTTGCTTATACCCCTAATATCGACAGACTTGTGGAATCGGGGATTGTATTCAACAAAGCCTATGCAACCGCTCCTATTTGTGCACCTTCCCGTTCTTGCCTAATGAGCGGACTGTATGCAAGCTCCTTGGGTACCCAACATCTTCGCTGTGAGATTCCCTTTCCAGATAGCTTAAAAACCCTTCCAGAACATCTTGCTAGCATGGGCTATTTCACTTCAAATCGAAATAAGACGGATTACAACTTTGATCCTGAAGACCGCTGGACACATTGGTCGGGCAGCTATGCACCTTGGAGAAATCGAACAGACGAGCGTCCATTTTTTAGTTTTATTAATGTAGGTCCCTCTCACGAAGGGAGTGCGAACTTGAGAGACCGTTATGAACAGTCCATCGAGGAGTTAACCCCAAGCGAAGTACACGACCGCGAGGCCATAAGCCCACCTCCCTACTACCCAAACAATGCGGAAACACGAGAAGTATGGGCGAGATACTACGACCTTCTCACCGCTATGGACAAAAATGTTGGGCGTATCCTGGATTCATTGGAAATAGATGGTCTCATGGAAAATACGATCATCTTTTTCTTTGGAGACCATGGTTTTGGCATGCCTAGGTATAAGCGGTGGCTATACAACACGGGACTCCATGTCCCACTTATTGTGCATATCCCAGCAGACTATACACATCTCTTTGATTCGGAGTATGGTGCACATAATGCTGAGTTAGTCAGTTTTGTAGATTTTGCTCCGACAGTGCTTAGCTTGGCAGGTGCCCCAATCCCACCTTCCATGGAAGGGCAGGTATTTCTTGGTCCCGCTAAAGCTCCTCCTAGGACACATGCTTTTGGAGCACGAGATAGAGCGGATGATATGTTTGAGATGTCCCGAGCTACATGGGATTCTCAATACATTTATATACGCCATTATATGCCCCATCTACCCTATATTCAGGAAGGCTTTATCAATTCTGACCGCAAAGATTCCTATCGAGCATTAAGAAGGGCAAAAATGAGGGGAACCCTAAATACCGAGCAAAGAAAATTATGGGAACCCAAACCCGTAGAGGAGTTATACGACCTGAGGGCTGATCCGCTGGAGTTGACCAACCTTGCAGAGAGTCCCAGTCATCAGGACATCAAATCTACCCTCCGCCAAACCCTGCATCACTGGATGTTGAAACACAAAGATCTAGGCCTGTTAACCGAATCGGAGTACATGGCACGATCACAAAATAGTTCTCCCTATACCTATGCCCGAACAAGTGAAGCATACCCGGTTGAAGAGATCCTGAGCGGAGCAGAATTGGTTGGAAAGGCTGATCTAGACCAGGTTCTGGAGAAACTAAAACATCCCGACGGTGGGGTTCGCTATTGGGCGGTGATGGCCTTAAGGCATCTGGCCTTTAACGGAGGAAATCGCACTTGGGGAGATAAACTCACCTTGGATCAACTGACCGAAGTTGGCCTT
>JBCCTX010000460.1:0-4385 GCA_039197765.1 Bacteroidota bacterium | reverse complement strand
GTCCGTAGTCGGTGGTCGGTAGTACTCTAGTAATTTTAAGAAAAATATATTTAATTATTAAAATTTAAATAAAAAAATTATATGATTTATGTCCTTTTTTAGTTCGGTGTTCTGTTTTCTTTTCAAAGGCCCTCGTGAGCCCTTCGGGGTTCTTGATAAAAAAGAACGAAAAAATCAAGGACGAACCAACCAAGGCCTTTACCCTGCATCTCCCCCATTTTAAGGGGGGAATCAAAGGGGGGTTTTACCTTCCACCCCACGTTCGTCCACTCCAACGCGCATTTTGAGAAATTTATTCCTATCAAAAAATATCCATCAACCTAGTTGACAGCGTGGTAGTCGGAAAAAAATTTACTTTAACTTGAACCAAAGGGCTAGCTGGATTCACAACTAACCATTTACGCCTACTGATTAGTAACTATCTATCCATATATCCCTATTAGAATTTATACCAATTATTCCAATTCTGCCAATTATTTCGTATTATTTACCAAATACGTGAATTACAACTTTTCAAAGTATTCGCTCCATGGTTGCTTGCAACAAAGCCTCAATTTTGCTAAGTACCTTCCTCACCCTGGGGCTTACCTTGTTTGCACAGCCTGATGATCCCAGGCAGAAGCACTTTTGGAAAACAGTTCGTCCTATCCTTCGCCAGCATTGCTATTCTTGCCACAATGGAGAAGATAAAAAAGCAGGCTTAAACCTAGAAGCGTATGACTTCATCATTGCCATCGTTCGCGATGGAGAAAGATTCCACAAGGTTATGGAAGTAGTTGAGAATGGGACCATGCCACCTGATATTCGTCCCCCTATGCCGCAGCAGGATAAGGATACCTTGAATTTTTACATCAACAGTTACTTGCAAGCCGCGCTGAAAGAAAAAGACCCTGGACTGATTTATCCCCGAAGACTAAATAACCAAGAGTACAAATATGCCATCCAAGACCTCCTCGGGGTAGAAGTAAAGGTAGACTCTATTTTTCCCTCTGATCCTTCTGGTGGAGCGGGATTTGACAACCAAGCCAGGGTTTTGTATTTGTCCCCGCTGTTACTCGAACGCTATTTTGAAACGGCGAATCACCTCATTGAAGCGCTGTCCCAGGACGAGGTAAATTGGAGGAGAAAAGTCCCTCAATACCGTAGCTCTTTTAGGGAAAGTATTAGGATCTTCTGGAATAAGATCTGGTGGGGGAAAGATGTATCATTGGAAAGACCTATTGAAAAAGCACAAGCGGTGCTATTTCCTATTGCCACACGTGCTTACCGTAGGTTTTTGAATCCGTCAGATAAAGAAACCCTGACAAACTTTTTTACCGAAGTTTATACAGAGATTCCCAAAAGTACTGACCGTTTCGATACAGCCATCAAAGAAACCCTCAAACTCATATTGGTTTCTCATCACTTCATATACCGCCAGGAGGGCGATCCCGATATCCAAGGTGCCTATGAAATCACAAACTTTGAATTGGCTTCCCGCCTTTCCTTTTTCCTGTGGTCGAGCTTACCCGACCTGGAGCTTCTCGATGTAGCCTATAAAGAAGACCTCCATGATCCCAAGGTGCTCGAAAGAGAGGTATTGCGCATGCTTGACGACCCCAAAGCCCATCGGCTGGGGGCTCGCTTCGCCACGCAGTGGTTGGAATTATCCAAACTCAAAGACCCGGCTTTTCAGATAGATCCCGGGGTTTATCCCGAATACAATTCCATTCTTCGGGACCTTATGCTGAAGGAAGTTGAACTGTATTTCAACCATGTATTGCTGTCAAGTAAAAATTTCCTAGAGTTATTGGACAGCGATTATAGCTTCTTGAACAAAGATTTAGCCGAGCACTATGGAGTAGAAGGAATTGATACCGAGGAGATGTACAGGGTTCAATTTGCCTCCAATGAGCGCGGAGGTATCCTGGGTATGGGAGGAGTATTGACTGCAACCTCTCTCCCTACAAGGACAAGCCCTGTCTTGAGGGGCAAGTGGGTGTTAGAGCAAATTCTAGGGACACCAGCTCCACCCCCACCGCCAGATGTACCCGAATTAGAAGCCAGCCACGACTCTACCCAAGGTCCCCAATCCCTTCGAATCCTATTGGAAAAACATAGAGCAGATCCGGCTTGTAGCGGATGCCATAAAGCGATGGATCCCATTGGTCTGGGACTAGAAAACTTTGACGGAATTGGCAGATGGCGCAATAGCTATGGAACCGAACCCATAGATCCTTCAGGAATCTTGAAATCTGGGGAGTCCTTTGGAGGCCCTGCAGAGTTGCGAAAAATTCTCCTATCCAAAAAGGAGGACTTCGCCAAAAACTTCAGCAAAAAGATGCTCTCTTTTGCCCTGGGACGCTCCCTAGCTTTCAAGGATACGCCAACGATCAACCATTTGGAATCGACCCTATTAGATACAAAATTCAATAGTACGCAATTCATACTCGAACTGGTAAAGAGCTATCCCTTTCGCTACAAGAAAAGCGATGTAAAAGATGTAGTAAAAAGGTAGCCTTGAGAATTTTTGGTTCTTTTTTTTCGGCAGAAAAAGAATGGAAGCTTTAGTGAATCATTTCTCTGCCCATGACAAAAAATAAATATTCCCAAATACCCCCTTGTAGCAATGGGATTTTGTTTGGGAGAAGGGGGCTGGGGGATGACAAATAGCTCAAGAATAGCTTGAAAATCGTCTTGATTTAGTTTTGTCATGTACAGAAGTATCATGTAACTTTTAAAAAAGAAAAAACACAAAGATGACCCCATCCTGGCACATATCGCGTAGACGCATGCTCAAAGGCATCGGCGTGAGCATAGCCCTCCCCTTCCTAGAAGCCATGCTTCCCACCTCGGTATTGGCTAGTCCAACAGCCAAAAGCCCCAAAAGAGCGGCCTTCCTCTTTGCCCCTAATGGAGTATGTCCCGGCAAGTGGGCTCCCCAAGAAATAGGCTGTGATTTTACCCTTTCCCCTATTCTCGCACCCTTACAGGGATTGGAAAAGGAGTTGCTAGTCCTCCAACAACTCATGAATAAAAATTCCCTTTCTACCCTTGATGGACACTATACCAAAACGGCTAATTTTCTCACCTCCACTAAGATTACACGAACGATTGGCGCCAACGTAAATAGTGGGGGAACCTCTATCGACCAAGTGATTGCACAAGCCATAGGCAAGGAAACCCTCTTCCCTTCCCTGGTTTATGGGATTGATAGAATCAGCAGCGGCGTAGACGCAAATGTAGGCTACACCCGGCTATATGGCTCTTCTATCTCTTGGAAAACGCCCAGCCAACCCTGCGCCAAGGAAATCGAACCCCGATTTGCCTTTGATAGATTGTTTCGGACCGTTGTCCCCCAAAAAAATACACAAGCAGAAAATCCCTGGAAAAAGAGTATCCTCGACGTGGTAAACGACGATGCCAAAAGCCTGCAAAGGCAGTTGGGCATTTCGGATCAAAACAAACTCGCCGAGTACTTGGAATCCATCCGCTCCATAGAAATGCGCCTGGAAAATAAAGATGGCTTAACAGATTTTGAAGCGGGAATCAGCCCTTCCATGAAAAAGGAGCTGGCCCACCTCGACATACGAATTGATGAATACCTGGACCTGACAGCGGGAATAGACATCACCCAAAAGGTCCGTCTCATGTTCGACATCATGGCCCTGGCCTTTTGGAGTGACGCCAGTCGCGTGGGAACCTTTATGTTCGGCAATTCAGTAAGTAGCCGGAATTTTTCCTTCTTGGAGGGAGTACGGTCCAGCTTCCATTCCCTTTCCCACCACCAAAATGACGAGCGGCGCATGGTCCAATACGAGTTGATCAACCGTTGGCATATGGAGCAAGTCGCGTATTTCCTCAACAAGCTGAAATCTATCCCAGAGGGAGACGGAAATTTATTGGATACTTCCATGGTGCTGTATGGTTCAGGGCTTAGAGATGGTAACCGACATTCTCCCTATAACCTTCCGATACTGCTAGCCGGAGGCGGAGGGGGTGCAATCCGCGGTGGACAACACCTTGTTTTTGAAGAGAACACTCCCTTGTCCAATCTCTACTATTCCATGGGCCGGATCATGGGGGTAGAAATGGATTGCTTTGCAGATAGTTCGGGGGAGTTGGCGGAAATTTACGGGTGAGGGAAGGGGATAAATGATATAAGATGCGAGGTGTAAAATGTAAGATACCTTTACACGCCTTGACAAAAATTCCTATCAATTGGTCATTTTCCAGAATTATGGGATTCAAACGGTCCAAAGGAACATAAGTACTTAAGCAAAATGATTGTGGTAATAGCCCAGAAAATACAGAACCCCCTGTGATCCCCCTTAGAAATGGGGATGGGGAGGTACACAGAGATTTTTTCTTAGCTCATTTTGCCTTTAATCCTAACATACCCTCTT
>JBCCTX010000459.1:0-4434 GCA_039197765.1 Bacteroidota bacterium | reverse complement strand
TTTATGTATATTATTATTGCTTTTTTCAAATCTGGTTTAAGTATCTAGAAAGTAGATGCTCGAATTAAGAAATTAGGATTAACTAAGCTTTAGTATAATTAGATATCGGATTGATATACATATGTAATCCAAGGTTTCTAAGTCTCAATTGTTTTTACCACAGAGTCGAAGGAGAAGATAAGGAGGTACACGGAGATTTTTTGAATTTAGCTTCTGGATTTAGCATTCAAAACGCTCCTTTTCTCCTTTTTCTCTCCCGTTCCTCTGCGGTAAAATAAAAGCGGTCTTAAGAATCATCCTAGATCAGGATAGATTGAAAATGATTCTTGGGTACACAGGTAGGATATTTGCCAAGAAACATAAGCTTGACTGAGTTAGATGAATACAGATCCAAAACGCTTCATTTTCAATTCTCCAAGGGGCCTTTAAGTACCGTCCCCTGCGAGGCGAAAGCCGATAACATAGTAGCGATAAACAGGGTCGCTGAGGCTGCGATAGGACACGGAGCAGTCGGATGGGTAGCCGTCCCAACACCCACAGCGCAACACACGGTACTGACCTGTATCTGGACCCATTGGATTGGTCAAGGGATCCTTGGGATACTGCCCATCCCTATCCTGGCACCACTCATATCGCAAATCCCCATTCCTCCAATAGGGTGGGTTTTCCTACCTGAATTATTCCTATACCAGCCCACTTCTTCAAGCTTATTACTTTCCGCAGCATAAGGGGAGTCATCTCTTCGATAAGAAATAAAAATCTTTGCCATTGATGGACCTTTTCCTGAACTGCCTAGAAAGTCAAGCGTATGTTAGGGCACTTGGTTAAAGATAATTAAGGGGAAACTTTTTGATTTTCTCCCATGTTTCCAAATTAGCTAGCAAAAGGAAAAAAGCCAACCTTAAAGTCCCTTCAAATAGCAAAACAAACATAAATTCAACCTATCAATACTTCTAATATTGCCCACAGAACTATTAAAATAGACAATACAACAAAACTAATAATAGCAACAAAATCTAATAAAATTTGCCGTGCATGGAGAAATATGCTAAATTAAATGGAAAATTTCCTAAAAATTAGAATTCGTCCATGTCTAGCCCGAATAATCCTCATGAAAAGTTGTTCAAAGCTACCTTCTCTGAAAAAGATGTGGTCATTGATTTTATCAACAACTTTCTCCCAAACCCCATTCGAGAAAAAATAAGCCTTAGCCCCCTTAACCTTGAAACCGTTTCTTACATACGTCCCGCTCTTATTGAGTTTTATTCTTACGTAGTTTATAGTACCCTCTTGGGAAAGGTAGAAATACAGATTTGTCTACTTTTTGAGCACAAATCCTATGTTCCTGTGTATCCCCACCTACAAATCCTCAGATATATGGTGGAAGCTTGGTTTCAGATGATAAAGCAGAATGAAAGTTTGAAACCCATTATCCCCGTTATTGTATACCATGGAGAAGCGAAATGGGAATATAAACCCCTTAACTTTTATTAACTTAGTACAAGATTTACCTACTTCAGTAAATGAGCAAGTTATGACAACTTATGAACAGATAGTCAATCGTGGAATTGAAAAAGGCAAGATCGAACAGCAAAATCAGGTGATTACATAAGGCATAGAAAGTGGCCTAAGCATAGAATTAATTGCCAAACTCTCCGGATTAAGCTCGAAGGAGGTTAAGGAACGAATTCAAAAGATGGGTCTATCAAAATAACCCTAAAATCCAGGCAGCGTACCATAATTGGGTTTACACCTTATCTGTCTAGGGATGAGAAAACTCTCTTTAATCAGTTCTAATACCCATATTAGACCTCACATCTCCATCTTATATCTCATACCACCTTTTCCATTCCTTGGCTTATCCCTCTCCCCCTCTCTGGACTATCGACTAAAAAACCACCTAAAATACCTCCCCTACCTAATATACGACTTGTAGTCCTGCACCTTCTCCAGCACCTCATCACGCGGAATATTCCTATACTTTGGAGGCAATAACTCTTTAGAGGTACACTCAAGAACCGCTGCATAGGTCATGAGTTCGATCTCTTCTGGATACGTCGGAGGTAAAAAGTCTTGAAATACCTGCATGATAATATCCTGATTTACTTCTTTTAGGCCCAAGGCAGCAGCTTTGAACTTAGCTCTGGTAAGGGCTGCTTCCATATCTGCCCCCGATTTGACGGGTATATCTTCAAAAAAGTCGTCCTCAAAGTCTTCGATATTCAAATAACTTAAACCCGTCTTCTTGAACATCACATCCAGTAGTTCACGTTTGTCCTCAATGGTATCTGGATAGAAGAGGGCGATGTGCTCTTCTGCCCTTCCCTGGCGTTTGAAGTCGACGGGCATAAGATCTGGGCGGGCGGTAACGAGAAACCAAATGATGCGTCCCCGATTATCCGTATCTGACATGAAAGTGGCTAACATAGAAAAGGTTCGCTGGCTTACCTCGTGGCCTTCTCCTCTACTGCCTAGGTAAGCATCGGCCTCATCAATCATTACGGCAACGGGTGCCATCGCCTTGAGGATCTTCAATACCTTTTGAAGATTGGCTTCCGACTGACCTACATACATACTCCGGAAATTCTTCAGCATGACCATAGGTACTCCAATATCACTGGCAAAGCAGCGAATCATAAAAGTTTTTCCCGTCCCCACAGGACCTGATACCAGATAGCCCATGGGCATAACGTCAAATTGCCCACCTTTCAATGCCCTAGCTGCATCCTGTAGGTGCTTTTTGGCTTGCTTATGCCCCGCTACGTGCTCTAGGCTAAATTTACTTTCAATGAATTCCAAGAGGCCTCCTGCCTCCGCCTCGATCATTTCCTTCTTGCGCGCCATCAACTCCTTGTGGGTAAAGGTAAGCTGATTTCGAACCACCTCAGCCATCAAAATATTGAGGTGTACGATACCTAAGCCTGCAGTATTTTTCGCCAGAACCCTGGCTGACATCTCAAAATGCTTTTCCGAATCAGGATGGTTCTTAAAAAAGTGCTCAATATACTGCAAACGCGTGGGCTCATCTGGATAGGGAATTTGTACCTCGTGGGTATAGGGATTGCGGATGTATTGCTCATTGAGGGAAGTAGCTGTTTCTGTAAGCAGTACAATCGTCATATCTGCCTGCAAGAATTTATCCTCACGTGCCCACTTCTGCATGAACACCTTGAGCATGTGTTCCTCCTTATTATTTCCGCGAACGGGAAGGACTGTCTCGGCAAAATCGATCACAAAGGCAATGGATTTAGGCTTGCTCACGCGTTCTTTGATGTGAGAGAGCAATCGCTCTACATCGGTTCCCGAGGCCTTTTTGGGTTTTTGTCCATTGTTATCGATATAGGTCATTAGGTCTGGAATCGCCTTTTGCATGAAGCGCTGGACAATGTCCATTTCCTTCTCTTCTTCTGTGGCCAGCGGCTTTTCTCCAACCTCCACCTTAAGTCTACGCTCTAGGTAGTTGATGAGAAATTGAAGGAACTCTTGGTTGATACACAGGTTAAAATAGGTATCCAGAATGAGAAAGGCCCGAGCTGGTTCTCTGGATAGCTCCGAAAAGTTATTCCCTGTCAACTCATCAAACATCTTCAAGGTTGAAACGAAGTCTTGACGCATTTTCCCCTCCCCACCAAAAATTCGATCGTCCTTGAAGCGTATTCCTGCAGCCCGGTCATAGTACACAATGATGTCCCGCTTCCGGAACATTTCATTGGTAAGAAATTGCTTGACCTTCATGTAGTGCGGCTCCCCATTCTCCACTACACGGACATAATCGTGGATGTTGCCGTGAACGACAAACTGGGAAACCTGCTGTGAAAGGTATCGGCGCTTGATATCATGGGCAAATTCTGGGACTTCAATTACTCTATCGGAACTTTGCTGCACGGAAGTAGACATAGAAACTATCGGTTTTGAGTTGGGGGTTTAAGGGTTCGGGAGTTAGAATTCAATACCTGTTGGTTAAAATAACAAAAAGGGGGGTAGAAATGTGACATTTGTCCTCATAATAACCCTGAATCCAATACTCTTAACCCAGAACCAACTTATTTCGTTAATTTATCACTTACTTCTTGAGAAGAAAAATTTGTACGAAAGTCGCACACAAAAAAATGCCTCAATGAAAGAACGCCATCAAGAACTCATCGAATCCTATATCCATGCGTACAACCATTTTGATGTTGAAGGGATGATCCGCATGTTAGACGATCAGGTTGTATTTGAGAACATCTCCAATGGAGAAGTCACCTTACAAACGGTAGGAATTAACGCGTTTCAAGAACAAGCCGAATCCGCGAAAAGCTATTTTAGCAAGAGACAACAAACGATCTCTACCTGGAAATTTGAACAAGAGAAGGTAACCGTCGAAATTGATTATGAGGCCGTTCTTGCCATGGATTTTCCCAATGGAATGAAGGCAGGAGATACCTTGAAAAT
>JBCCTX010000458.1:0-4451 GCA_039197765.1 Bacteroidota bacterium | reverse complement strand
TGCTGGACCATCATTAAATACATGACCAAGATGCGAACCACTCCCGCTATCAACCACTTCTGTACGAACCATGCCGTGACTTCTGTCGACGATCTCTTGGACAGCATTTTCCTCTATGGGCTTGTAAAAGCTAGGCCATCCGGTACCTGACTTATACTTATGCTCAGAACTGAATAAGGGCTGACCAGTAGCCGCTGAGTAATAGGTACCCTTCTTCTTATTATCCCAATATGCTCCGGTAAATGCATATTCTGTACCCTGCTGGCGCAATATGTAAAATTGCTCTTCAGAAAGGATCTCCTTCCACTCTTCATCTGTCTTCTGAATGGGGTATGAATGACTTTCCCCTGTTGAGTGGGTGGTCGTCTGACAAGCGCCTGTGAGATAGGAAAGGCTAAGGATCAAAATAAGCGATAACTTCATTGTCTTTTCTTTTTCTTTCGATAAACGGAAGGTTAACCCATTTGTTCAGCAAAATCATGGATTAACTATGGAATTGTATGATAGGACCTTTCCAAATGTCGCTTGCACGATATTACTACCAGCCTTTGTTTCAGATTTCTACGGTTGCTTAATTATCTACTCCCAATGGCTTATGGATGATTTCAGGGCTAGTTAGTATCCACTCAATTGCATTTTGAGACATCTTTCTATAATCATGCCCTACGTTTTTGATTGTGTCAATCTTCCAATTAAATACCCAGTCATTCTGCTTGCTTAGTCTCTCATTTTCCCTAAAAAAATGAGTTCCACGTTCGAGCCGGTGTGCCCCTTGTTCCATTGCCAACTCAGTTGTTCTAAACGTCCCTAAACTTGGGTCATTGTCTCGTTCTCCCAATAGGACAATTAACCTCTTTCCGTAGGCTATTTGTAAGTCGGTATCCAATTTGACATCTGTGTTCTTAAATCCATATGGGAATGCAAGATTTTCGTTTGGAAGGCTATAAAATCCAGAATTCGCCGCAATGGCTGTTTTAATTCGGGATTCGGGCATAATCATAACCATTCTATGAACAAATTGTCCACCCGCAGAATGTCCAAAAATGTCGTAATGGCTATTGGTAATATCATTGACTGATTTGATATGGTCGAATATGTTTTCAACTACCGTGTAAGCCCATTCGCTTTTTGGGTTGTCAGTTCCAAAAAAGGTAAACAAATTACCCTCTTGATAATCGTTAGTCGTATATTTGGAAAATTTGTTTTCGAATTCAGGTGCGAGTATTAGCAGGGTATTACTTTCGGCTAAATCAACCCAAGCATTGAGGTAGTCATCTGCGTTGCGTCCTCCTCCGTGCATGACAAACACTATTTTGTCTCGGTCTTTCCATTTTTTAGGCTTGTAAGTCCACACTTTAATGGACTTTCTTTCACTATTCTTATAAGCATAGACGACAAAAGAATCTTTTCCCGTACGGAATTTAGTTGCTTTTGTGGTTTCAGGTCCTTTTGGGAGTACGTAGAGATAAATATAACCTGCAACGGTTAGTAGAAGGAAGAAAGAAAAAGCAATAATAAATACTTTTTTTAAGATATTAAAAGCCTTGTTCATTTCTCTTGTTTTTCTACCTTTTGCATTCCATGAACTATTCCTTATCGAAACAAATGGAATCCCCCCAGCCCTTGTTATTTATTATATCAAATAATGAAACTGCCTCATCATTTAAATATACTTCTATGGTATCCAACTATACTTGTTGCTTAGGTATTTTTCTGTCTTCATTCCAGTTATTGATTATTAATGCAATCAAAATTCCAAGTATTACCGGAATGATTTCTCTGAATACCTGCTGTATTTGCTTCATCCGTGGTATTTTGATATTTCTCTTTGAAAACGATTCAAATTCTCCTAATTGAATTTTTCTCTCTGAAGTTTTTACGCGCTGTGCATCTCTGGTATATTTATCTGTCGCTATTTGAAATTTGTCGGTACATGACCAATTTACCTTCATCATTCCTCTTTCGTAAATTCAACATATTTCCTTCAAATGTACCAGAGTTATCCACTCTGTTCCATCCCCCCTTAAAATGGCCTGCTACCAACACATGGTTGTCATCAATGAGTCGAATATCGTAATAGTTTTGTTTTACAAAAATATTGGACCCAGGATAATATATTTTATGTAGATAAGGTTGTATACTATCCATTCCGATAAGCATCTTTGAGAAATTAGGCATATAGACAGCGTCTCTATGAAATCCCTCCACTCTCCCCTTACTATTCCCCACCTCTATATCGTTTATCATCTTTTTATTTAAAGCCAGAATTTCATCTACAATTTCTGCGGATGCGCTGTAGGTATGATCAAGGCTAATACTGTCCCCAGCGATAAATCCATAGGGCAAACTGTCTTTTGGCATCCAATAGTCGGAACAGAATGATTCGGCTTCTATCTTGAAGCTATCTACTTCTTTTTTCCAGAATGTCAGATAATTTCCGGAGTAAGTAAAATCCCTGTCATCTTTACTGTATCTAATTGAAAATATACCCGTTTCAACAATTCGGTCGCCAATAGAATCTAAGTCGACGATTTGTCTATTAATTTCCAAAAAGGTAATCGAATCAGTCCATTCTTGGTAAAAGCTTCTTAAACCATCTTTAGATAATACCGCAGATTTGTATTGTGGAAAATAAATGATTTCCTCACTATACAGGCGCATTATTGAGTCTAGGTTTCCTTCTGCCAGTTGCTCAGTTAATTTTTTACTTAATTCAGTTACGATGGCTTTTGAAGATACTACACTTTTGGGATTCTCCTGATTGGATTTACACCTTATAACTACGAGTAGAACCATTATACTCCCCAGAAACAGTGCTGCTTTAAATCCAAATTTGTATTTCATTTACCTCGTTATTTATTGCTACCAACAGGTTATTTTTGCTTCTCTAGGCTATCTAGCCAGCTATGGTATCTTTTAGCATTCCGATTATGTTCTGATAAAGACTCTGCAAAAACATGATATCCTGGATTATCTGGGTCCACACACATATAATATAAATTATGCTCTTCTGAATCTAAGACGGCATCAATACTTGTAATGGATGCCATGCTTATGGGTCCTGGAGGAAGTCCTTTGTGTAAATACGTGTTGTAGGGAGAATCGAACCGAATGTGTTTGTATAAGATCCTAGTCGCCTTAAAGTCCCTTGTCGCAAATTTTGCTGTTGGGTCTGCATCCAATTTCATGCCTACCCTAATGCGATTGAGGTATAATCCTGCCACTCGTTTCTTTTCTGTATTTTTTGAAATTTCTCTTTCAACAATTGAGGCTAAGGTATAAACCTCTTCAGGTGTTAATCCTAATGTAGCAGCTTTGGAAATTCTATCATTAGCCTCCCAAAATCTATTGTGTTCTGTAACCATTCTCTCGAAGAATGCTTCTACATTTGTATTCCAGTACAATTCATAGGTATTGGGTATGAAGAGACTCATCAGTGTTTCAGTAGTATAGCCAGCGTTTCTTATGTACGCTTCGTTGAGAAAGAGGCGAATTAGATCTGCTGAATCTGGTTCAATAAACTGAGATGCTTTTGCAGCGACATCTTCTACTAACCACCCATGGGTTAGTACTAAATTTATCGGCTCTTGTCTTCCTGCCCGAAGGTGACTGATTAGCGAACGGTTGCTCCAGGAGGGGGAAATTCTATACCTACCAGCCTTCATCCCCCCTTCTTTTACGTTCATCATTTCTGATACGTCGAGGAATGATACCGTATCTATTACCTGATTGTTTGCATGGAGAATTTTAACTATATCATCCAATGAGGAATTTGAAGGGATGTACAAAATGTCATTTTCAAGGTCTTTAGGAACATTTGGAGACATTACTCTTGTGTATTTCTGGTAGGCAAAAGCACCCCCTAAAATACTGATAATGAATAATCCTAGTAGTATTCTTTTTCGCATTTAGATAAGTAAATATTTCACCTTTATCAGCTTTTCTTTATAGCTTGTTAGCAGCATGGAGAAATTTCTTCATTTTCTCTTTGTTGCCCATTACTTTATAGATTTCTGAAATTCTCAATAATTTCTCTTTCTCTTTAGGAATTCCATTTTTCAAGAGTTCCGATAATTCTGTGTTTAAATTTCTTGCAGTCCTAATTTCCTTTCTACACGTTTTACAATTGACGGGTTTAGCATATATAACAAATGATAAATCTTCATACCAATACTGCTGTTCTTCTTTTGAAAAAACGACTTTTTTCTGACACGTTTGGCAGGTAAACCCTTTATCAAAGTAAGCCAAATAAGGATTCCCTGTGTCCATTGGGTGGGTAAAAGAGTAGTACTGTTTATTAGGATTGGCCAGAATGGCTCTTTCGCTTTTAATACAATCATCACAAGCCCATTGGTATGTGTCAGGGTATTTGGAAGCAATGGTTAGGAAGAAACCTAAAGGATCTTGATTTTTTCCAACCATTCCCCCCTTAAAAGGAAAAAGAGAACATA
>JBCCTX010000457.1:0-4479 GCA_039197765.1 Bacteroidota bacterium | reverse complement strand
GTTTTTCAAATGAAGCGCTACATTGGGGCAACTCTATTTGCAGTGATGGGCATTGGAAGTGTAATTAGCCTGTGGTATTACGTCGAAAAGACCAACCGCAAACTCATCCGATTCTTTGATGCGGTCCGATTCGATGACTTTGAAATGAGCTTTACGGGCGATTCTCAATTGGGAGCTACCTTCAAGAAATTAAACATTTCCTTCAACCAAGTATTGGATGCATTTCGTGAAGCCCGAGCCCAAAGCGAAGAGAGTCGACAATATCTCCATACCAGTTTACAGAATATCCCTACTGGAGTAATCTCCTTTACCTCTGATGGAAGAGTCACCCTTTGTAATCCCAGCGCAAGGAAGCTTCTGGATATACCTTTGATAGAATCTCTATCAGCCCTCACAGAAACCCATCCCGATTTACTTCCCCGGATGGAGATCTTAAGGGAAAGCGATACGCGTATGTTGTATCAACCGGAATCACAAAAGAAACTCTTACTATCCTCTTCCAAAGTTCGGTTGCGCGGAAAGGAATACGTATTGGTTTCTATTCAAAATATTCAAGAAGAATTAGAACAGAACGAAGTAGAAGCCTGGCAAACCCTTGCTTCCACCCTTAGACACGAGATCATCAACTCTGTCACCCCCATTACCTCAATCTCCCATACCTTGAGCGATTTGTTGCAAGACAAACTGGAAGCTCCCTTCGATACCCAAACCCTCTCAGAAGAATTAGCTGGCGATGTCAAGGAGTCCCTAACTACCATTCAGAATCGAGGTAAGGCCCTCATTCGATTTGTAAACGAATACAAATCCCTCACGCAAATCCCCGTTCCCGAGCTAGCCTCCACACAGGTAGATTCCTTGTTAAAGGAGGTTATTACCCTGCTAAAACCCCAAGCCGAAGAAAAAGGGGTGCAACTTTCTCACCATGCCCAAGGTATCTCGCCCATTCAGGCAGATAAAGATTTACTGGAAATGGCCTTGATCAACCTGCTAAAAAACGCAATTGAAGCGACAAGATCATCCGAAAATCCCCGTGTAGTCCTATCTGCTGAGGAGGGAGAAGAGGAACTCTTCATACACATCCAAGACAACGGCAAAGGAATCGCCCCACAAGCCTTGGAGAAAATTTTTATTCCCTTCTATTCCACCAAAACCAAGGAGGGAGGAACAGGGATTGGTCTGAGTATTACCCGGAAAATCATTCTGCTCCACAAGGGTAAAATAGAAGTTACCTCGACCCTTGGAGAAGGAAGCCTTTTCACCCTCCGTTTCCCGAAGCAGTCATAAAAAGCTTCACTCTAAAAAAATCTACGAAAAAATTCGTATTCACTGCAACCTTTTTCCCACTTTCTACATCCTATCCTCATATGCCAGTAGAAATCTATCTGCTGTAGCATTCCTATATGCAGTTTTCGTCCATAAAAACCTATAAACATCATTTATTACCCCTATTCCATAACCCTGACAAATATTACTGATAAACCCATAACCCCTGAGGCCACAACCTCACACACCCTCAACCCCTAGACACATGCTTAAAAATTACTTCCTCACCTCTCTGCGCAACCTTAAGAAAGAGCCTGGATATGCCTTTTTGAATATCTTTGGACTCACCTTGGGTATCACTTCTTGTCTTATCATTTTTCTATACATCCAGTACGAACTCAATTTCGATACCTATCACGAAAAAGCAGATCGGATCTATAGGATATCCTCGGACATTAAAGAACCAGACAATGCTTTCAGATGGTCCGTAACTCAATTGCCACTAGGAAAATCGGTTAAAATGGACTATGCCGAGGTAGAGGAATATGTGCGTTTCATTGAAAATGGTAACTCTACCGTAGAATATAACAACCAAAACTTTTTTGAAGAAGACTATTTTTTCGTCGATAGCACCGTTTTTGACGTTTTTAGCTTTGAATGGATTCTAGGAGAATCAACTGAAGCCCTTCATCAACCCAATTCCATTGTCCTTTCCGAGAGTTCCTCCAAAAAAATATTCGGAACGGAAGACCCCATGGGAAAACAAATCCTTTTGGATGACGATGAGACCCTTCAAGTAACAGGGGTTTATAAAGATATGCCCAGAAGGTCCCATTTGATAGCCAATGCCCTTATATCTACCAGTACCTTGGAAGCCTCCAACTCTCAAAATTGGGGAGGATTCAACATTTGGACCTATGTCTTACTCCATCCTCAGAGCAACTACAAAGAATTCGAAGCTAAGCTCTCCCAAACCATTGAAAAACACGTTGACCCTATCTTTGAACCCCTAAATATTGTGATTAAATATGAAGTATTACCCCTTTTGGATATCCACCTGCGATCAGATTTTGAAGGGGAACCTCAGCCGTTGGGAAATATAGTCTACATCTATCTCTTCTCAGCTATAGGCTTTTTCATGCTGCTTATTGCAAGTATTAATTTCATTAACCTTTCCACAGCCAGATCTTCTAAAAGAGCACTAGAAGTAGGAATTAGAAAGGTTATGGGGTCTCTAAAAAAACAGCTTATTGGTCAATTTTTGACTGAATCTCTTTTATACACCGCATTGAGTCTACTTCTGAGTTTCCTCTTGATCATGCTTCTCATTTCACCTGCAAATAGCTGGTTGGATCTCAACCTGGACTACCATATGTTTACAAGCCCTGGATTTTTACTAGCCATATTCGGAATCATTCTATTAGTAGGGATATTAGGAGGCAGTTATCCCGCATTTTTTCTCTCTGCATTTGAGCCGATCGCCGTCCTAAAGGGAAGATATACCAAGGGCTCAGGAAAGAATCCCCTCCGTAAGTTTCTAGTTGTCATCCAGTTTGTTATCTCCCTTTTCCTTTTAATCGGAACCGGGATAATTTATGATCAACTCAATTATGTACGCACCAAAGACCTAGGATTTAACAAAGAACACACTTTGGTAATTCCTTTTACCCATCAAAGTCAGCTAGAGAAATGGCCCATATTGGAAGCAAAACTCGATAGAAATTTGCAGGTGATTTCTACTGCTACCTCAACGAGTTTTCCAGGTCAAGGATATGGAAAAAACATAATGGAGTTGGAATTGGAAGATGGTAGTATGGATGAGCGAGGAGTAGACATGTACTTTTCAGACTTTGATTACCTTGAAACTATGGGGATGGAAATCGTAGAAGGTAGGAGCTTTTCTAAGGAGTTCAGTACAGATTCCTCACTTGCCGCAATTGCCAATGAGGCTATGGTGCGCCGAATGGGATGGGAAAATCCTATTGGTAAGAAAATTCGAATGGGAGCCGATGTACCTGATTCCATTCCATTCATGAAGATCATCGGGGTGGTAAAAGACTATCACCACCAATCTTTATATGAACCCATATCCGCACTCGTCATTTTACCCCGTTTCAATAATGGAAGAGGGCTCATTCGGATAAAGGGAGAAGAGATGCAAAAAACCATGGGAGAAATAGAGGCCATCTGGGCTTCGACCTTTCCTACTTCTCCCTTTGAATATGAGTTTGTAGACCAATCCTTTTATGAACAATATGAAGAGGACCAAAGAAGAGGGAGAATATTTTTAATTTTTGCTGTGCTTACCATTTGTATTGCTTGCCTGGGCTTATTGGGACTCGCTTCCTATACCTCTGTACTTCGAACCAAAGAGATCAGTATTCGAAGGGTTGTAGGAGCTGGGGTAAATGATATCTTAGGGCTACTCACCAAAGACTACTTACAGCTTATAGCCATCGCTGCCATTCCTGGGGCCCTATTGGCTTGGTTTACGATGAAAAACTGGCTGGAAGGCTTCGCCTACCACACAAGTATGAACTACGGCTTATTTGCAATTGCCTTTATCATACTTGCGGTATTAACCTTGTTGACCACGGGTTATTTTGCGCTAAAAGCAACCCGGTTAAATCCTGCAGATGCCTTGAAAGCTGAGTAAGCGAAGGTAAATCTATAGAGATTGGGAAGGCTGCTCACTTCTCCCATCTCACAGCAAAACGTTCTCGCCTCTCTTGCAAGAAGGACGCTCAATCCCTCAACTCCTCCCCTCCCCTGCCTGTTAAGGGGAGAGAGGGATTCTCCAATTCTTCAAAAAACCCTGTATCGCGGTTTTTACGGACATTATCCCAAAAGAAATACTTCCCGTGCATGGCGATATATACGCCGGGGGGTAGGGTTTGAACAAAAGCCAAGGCTGATCCTAAATTGAAGAATCCATCTGAGCTACCAAACTTGTATGGGATCATAGCTCCTGTGATGATAATGGTTTTATGCTTAATGGCATTAGCCAGCGCTTTTCCCGTTTCGACCATTGTATCCGTTCCATGTGTAAGTATGATTTGATCCTCCGGGCAAGCGTGGCAGTTGTGCACGATTAAGGCGCGGTCTTCATCTGTCATTTCCAGGCTATCAATCATCATCAGGGTACGCATATTAATGTCAAGCGTAGAACGCCCCAATTGCAGCATTTCGGGCAAATGGGTATCCTTAAAAAATAGT
>JBCCTX010000456.1:0-4480 GCA_039197765.1 Bacteroidota bacterium | reverse complement strand
GAGCGGCTAAAGGCCTGCCAATACAAATGCCGAATTCTATCCTCTACCGATAGGTCCCCCAGAGCCAAGAGATTATTCGCCCAGTTGTAGGCTTGCTCCTTCACGAAAGGATCGTTCATCAGAGTCAATGACTGAGCGGGCACATTGGTCACATTCCGATTTCCCATTGTGGTAAATGGGGTGGGCTGATCAAAAACCGACATCATATTAGACATGAAGTTTCTGCGAATGGCTACATAAATACTTCGCCTGCCCATCCCGTCTAAGGGACCAGATTCTCTTGGGCGACCTCTCCCTGTCATAAATTGATCCAAATACACCGGAACAGAAGGTCCATAGAGGCTCCTATCCATACAACCTGAAGTAAAGAGTATTCCATCTCGAATGGCTTCGGCTTCTACACGTCTTAGTGGGAAATGATGCAAATACAAGTTGTTGGGATCCTGGACTCGATTAGCTTCCTGAGATTCTGTAGCGCGTTGGAAGGTTTCGCTTAGCAGTATTTCCCGAATAAGTCGTTTGGTAGACCAGCCTTCCTGTTGAAAATGTATGGTCAAATAATCCAGTAATTCGGGATGAGTAGGAAGTTTACCCTGAAGGCCAAAATTATCAACGGTCTCTACAATCCCTTTACCAAATACGTGATGCCAGACGCGGTTTACCCAAACCCGAGTTCCAATAGGATTTAGGGTATCCACAACAGCTTCTGCCCAAGCCAATCGACCACTTCCTCGAGTAGAGAATGAGTCTGTAACTGAAGGTAAAGCATGAAAAAAGCTCCTATCTACTCCATTTTCGCTTACATTTCCCACGCTCCCACGAATAAAAATAGGGCTTTGGATCGCTTCGCCCTCAGTCATACCAATGAAGTGCGTAGAATCATACAGGCTCGGAAGTAAACCCTGGTAAGCATCAAGCATTCTTGCGAGCTTGTCTTGCGCGTTAATCCAGTTGGAATCGGAGAGGTAGGTATTAATTTCCTTAATTTCACGAGGGCTTAAGATCGTATTGTTTGTACCGGTTTCCTTTGTATAACTTACTTTTTCCAGGGTAGGATCAGTACTGCGAATTACCCGCTTAGGGACAGTGTAGGTAGAATCGAAGGCGATGGCATAGGCAACCTCCACATAATCCTCAGGACTGAAATCGTAGGTATGGGTTCCAAAGGTACCGGGCAAGAACTCAAAATAAGCCTTGTGTCCCTTGGCCAGATGAACATCCAGCGTATAGGTTTGCCAAGTACTGTCTGTTACCTTTGCCTCCAATCCTCCCCACAAGGGATACCTAATCAATTGAAAATTATCTACAATAACGCGCAGGGTTCCATTTAGCCCCCTAGCACGCACAGCAATGGAGTCATGCTCAATCATAAAATTAGGGGATCGCAGCGCTCCTTGGATTCCCTTTCCATAGTACCTACTGGAAGCAAACCCAAACGCTGTCCCTTCCAGCACAGGTCCTTCTTCAGCAAGCAAGGGTTCAAAAAATATGGGGGATTTTCCAAAAGCCCAACCATCTACATACCATCCTTCCCAAGTCCCCGAGCGGAAATCAGCCAATACTGTTGGTCTGGAGTTCTCGGAGGCTCCTTCCATATTTTCTCCCTCTTCAGGATCAGAAAAGCAAAAGGGGGTAACTGCCTGGTTTAGAAGCTCCTTGCTCTCCCCCTCAATATCCAAAGCTTTCTGTAGCTCTTTATTGATTTCACTTTTAAGCTCCACCAATTCATTAAACTGGCGTATCTGCTCTTTCGTCCTTCGAGCCGGTAAGGGACTCAAGCGTGTACTCTCAAACATCCCATACATAGAGTAATAGTCCGTACTGGGAATGGGGTCGAATTTGTGATCGTGGCAACGGGCACAGGCGACTGTAAGTCCCATAAAGGTCTTTGAGGTCACATCGATCATATTGTCAATCTTATCAGACTCTTCCTGTTTGGGATTCACAGGAGAATGCTTCCCTTCTCCTAGGAAGTAATATGCGGTTCCAAATATGGACTCGTTGAAACCAGACTTAGGATTTCTGCGAGGCTCCTCTAATAGGTCTCCTGCTAGGTGTTCCTTGACAAACAAGTTGTAGGGAACATCCTGGTTAAAAGCTCGGATCAGATAGTCCCGATATTCCCACGCATTGTGAATGGTATAGTCAAATTCATGTCCCATGGTCTCACCGTACCGAACCAAATCCATCCAGTGCCTGGCCCATCGCTCTCCAAAGTGTGGAGAATCTAAATAGTGATCAACCATGGTTTCATAGGCGTGGACTGTTGTATCTGCTAGGAAATCCTTCACTTCTTCCAGACTTGGTGGTAGGCCTGTCAGCAAATAGGAAACTCGGCGAATAAGGCTTGATTTACTAGCTTTAGCAGAAGGCACCAAATCCCTGTATTCCAACTGCTTATCCACAAAATGATCAATAATTTTCGATGGGTTTTCTTCTTGCAATTTTCTAGGTAAGCGAGGGTTTTGGGGAGGGATAAATGCCCAAAATGGCTTCCACTCAGCTCCTTGCTCAATCCATCGTTCTATCAAAGCTTTTTCATGGGGAGTCAATTCTTTTTTTGCCTCTGGGGGAGGCATCACTTCACTGGGATTTTGAGAATGAATACGTGTGAGCAACAGGCTTTTACTGGAATTTCCAGGGACAATAGCGGCGCTTCCGTTTTCCAATACGGCCGTAGCTGCTTCGTAGGTATCTAACCGTAGACCAGCTTCCCTTGAACTAGAATCTGGGCCATGGCAAGTGAAACAATTCTGGGAAAGAATTGGGCGAATATGGAAGTTAAAATCCACTGTCTTGGGAAGCGAAGAATCTGTGCTTTTAGAAGACAAAAAGGCCAGACCCAATGATACAACTCCCAGCCCAACCAAGGGGAGAATCCATTTCGTGTAGTTTTTAAAAAAATTCATGAAATAGAGAATGAGCAAAGTGGATTTACGGATTTCTATCAATATACAAAATGGCGAATTCATCTGCCATATTCCTCATGGATATTTCCGAAATTCATTATCTAGAAAAATGTTCAATTTATCCGTAAATTGAATTCTCTGAACTACATTGCTTTGTACCCAGATTACAAAAGGCTACTGTTATGAAAAGTTCTCTCCTTGCTCTTTGGGTAGGTGTAACCCTCATACTAACGGGTGCGTGTACCCAAACCCTACCCGAATCTATAGAAAATCAATGGGCTCAATTACCTGAGCAGATAGATTACAATTTTCATGTTAAGCCCATTCTTTCTGATCGATGTTTTGCCTGTCATGGACCAGACGCCCAAAAGCGAGAAGCTGACCTCAGGCTAGATGTGGAAGAAAGCGCATTCGCTGCGTTGAGCAGTGGGGAGGGTTACGCCATCAAATCGGGAAATATCGGTCATAGCCAGCTGGTAAGTAGAATTCTGACCCAAGACTCGACCTTACTCATGCCGCCGCCAGAGTCTCATCTTGCTTTGTCAGAATATGAAAAAGCTGTACTAATCAAGTGGATTAAACAGGGTGCAGCCTATAAAGACCACTGGGCCTTCACAAAGCCTATGCTCCCTCAAGTACCCAATCAATTGGACCCTTGGGCGAAAAATGAAATTGATTACTTCATCGAGAAAAAACTGAAGCAACAACAGATAAGCCCTGCACCAGAAGCTGAGAAGGAGCAGCTTATCCGTCGCGTATATTTCGATGTCCTAGGCCTTCCCCCTTCCCTATCTGAACTAGATAAATGGCTCGCTGATACGCGCAGCGATTCCCATGAAAGGATGGTGGACAGCCTACTCCAACTTCCTGGCTTTGGAGAACGCATGGCGGCCCATTGGATGGATGTGGCGCGGTTCGCAGACTCCGAGGGCTATCTCGACGATTTCCACCACGAATTCTGGCCTTACCGGGATTGGGTTATCAAAGCCTTCAACGAGAACCTCCCATACGATAAGTTCATCCTCTGGCAAGTGGGAGGAGACCAAGCTCCCAACGCAAGCCAGGAACAGATTCTTGCTACAGCTTTCAACCGAAACCATAAGCAAAATTCAGAAGGGGGAGTTATCCCCGAAGAGTTCCGAGTGGAATATGTTGCCGATCGTACCCAAACCGTAGGAACGGCTTTTCTGGGACTTACAGTAGGATGCGCACGATGTCATGACCACAAGTACGACCCTATTTCACAGGAAAACTACTTCCAACTCTTCAGTTTCTTCAACTCCACCATTGAAAGGGGGGATGGAATATTCTCGGAAAACTCCATAGAATATGGACAAATGGTTTCCAATAAGCATTCCATGAATGCAGGCCCTGTACTCGCTTTGGCGGATGAAAAAGTTGTACAAATACGAGAGATGTTGTTACAGGAGATCCAAGAAAAGCAGGAGGACCTACAAGCTGCCTATCACAGTAATACTGACAGATTTGAGGAATGGACATTGACTCATCCCAGAACAGAAGTTTTCGAACAAGCTGTCGAACAGGCTACTGTAAGCCATCTGACCTTTGAT
>JBCCTX010000455.1:0-4529 GCA_039197765.1 Bacteroidota bacterium | reverse complement strand
TCGATAGCACAAAACAAATAAATGGAAAGAATGAGGAGTACATAAAACGGTTGCTAAGAACTAGGATAGAATGGGGAGGCGTCTTTATCTGCGTAATTGGACCAAGAACACACACACGAACATGGGTAAACTGGGAAATAGCTCAAGCTGCTAAAAAAGGAAAGCGAATAATTGGAGTATACATATTGGGGATTGGACAAACTAAACCTATACTACCTGAAAAATTTAAACAGTATGCATGTGCTCTTGTTAGATGGAGGGGAAACCAGATCATCGATGCTATCGAAAGTAAATTAAACAATTTTCCCCAAGCTGAGGAGGTATTACAAGAACCAAACAAAGTGTAAGCGTTTGTCTAGAGGTTCTATCTTCATAGAATCTCAATAATCTATATCCTGTCGTTTGTACCGTCTTGGCACAAAGGATTTTCCCATCCCATGTAACTTTTCCTCTCCATAAGCCCACTAACTGAAAACTCCGGAGTAATTTTTTCATGTTAAAAATTGAATTTCTATGAATAAGTTTCTCCTTTTAGGGGCTATGGTCCTCATGTCTTTACTAGGTTTTTCCCAGGAAAAAAGTACAACAATTGTCGATTCCTATGGAAAAACCCAACTCCAAGGCCCCATGCATGTAGAGGCCCTGAGGGACACTCCCTTTGTTTCCTGGTATCAAGCCAACTATCAGGTCTATCAGCCTTCGGAGGCTTTGGTTGAAAAGAGTCGCCCTTTGGTAAAATCCATGAAGGTCGAAGTGTTTCTAGGTACTTGGTGTGGGGATAGCAAGCGAGAAGTGCCACGCTTTATGAAGCTAATGGATCAACTAGGAGTAGCAGAGGAGCAAGTGGAACTGATTGCCGTGTCTCGAGCAGATACGCTCTACAAAAAGAGTCCTTCACATGAACAGCAAGGCAAACTCGTTCACAGGGTTCCTACGTTTATTGTCTATCAAGAAGGGCAGGAAGTTGGGCGGATTGTAGAATTCCCGGTTACCTCTATGGAAATGGATCTTGCCCAGATTTTACACGGGCTACCTACAGATCCCCATTATAAAGTCGTACATCTGCTAGCAAAGGAACTGCTCAAGCAGGAAATTTCTTCGGACTCTTCGGGGAAAATTCTGGAACTGGCGAGAAGTTTGTATAAACAGGGAATGCACGATGGGGAACTGAATACTTATGGATACTATTTGATGGCCAATGACCGACTGGATGATGCCTTGATTGCCTTTCGAGTCAATGCCATGCTATACCCCGACGTTCCCAATGTTTACGATAGTTTAGGAGAAGCCTATGCGAAGGCTAAAAAATATGAGAAAGCTATACACATGTATGCCAAGTGCTTAGAATTAGCGGCGGATAACCGCCATGCACAGATTCAAATTGCACAATTACAAGAGAAACTGAATTGAAATATATATGTTATATACCTAAGGAAACCTGTAAACAATATCTCGAAAAAAACCGTACATTTGCAAAAAATTACATTCAAATACAATAGATCATGAATATTCGTATCAACTTATTACTTGCGTTGTGCGTCCTCCTGAGCCTGCCTGTGCTCGCCCAGGAAACAGAGCACAAAATCAGCTTTGACAAGGAAGTTCACGACTTTGGTACGGTCGCCCAACACGATCCTACCCAAACGGTCTTTACTTTCACCAATACCTCAGAAAAAGACGTAAAATTGGGGAATGTAAAAGCCTCTTGTGGCTGTACAACTCCCTCTTACACTACAGAAGCGGTAAATCCTGGAGCAAGTGGAGAAATTAATGTAAAGTACAATTCCGCTCGCGTAGGTGCTTTCAACAAATCGATTACTGTGTACTACGATGGTTCCGACAAGCCCGTAGTACTCCGTATCAAGGGTACGGTAGAGGCAGCTGAGCCCAAGGTAAACTATGCCCATAACATGGGCGGCATTGCCCTCGACAAGGTGGCTCACTCCATAGCGGATTTGCAAAGAGATAAGTCCTATACCCAGGAATTTCAAATGAAGAACATCAGTCCCATCAACATTGCTTTCACCGATAAAATGGAAAAGTCTGATGTGATGGACGTTCAGATCACCCCTATGGAACTCACTCCTGGTCAAACGGGAACGGTCGTACTCACCATCAATGGAGACAAATTTACCCAAGGAGGAGATTTTTCCGAGGTGGTTACCTTGTATACAGATGAAGAAGAGGATGCAGCCAAGACCTTTACCTTCACCGGAAAAGCTGCTTATGCAGCCAGTGAGTTGGATATGCAACCCAATATCGAGTTTGCCCAAACTAAGTATGAAGGCGGTAAGGCAATAGAAGGAGAAAAAATTACCTATACCTACACTTTCACAAATACAGGGAAAGCTGACCTGGAAATCCAAGACGTAAAGGCTTCTTGCGGATGTACAGCTTCTTCGCCTAAGGACAAAATCGTCAAGCCCGGCGCAAGCTCCGAGATTGTAGCTACTTTTAATTCTAAAGGCCGCGTTGGAACCCAGCGTAAAACTATCACGGTACGCACAAACGATCCCGATCAGCCTGTAGTACAGCTTTCTCTTTCTGTAGATGTAGAAAAAGATCCTTTTGCTGCCGCCCCAACAGGACCGGCAAATAATAAGTCAAAATAATCGGGTTAAAGAAACCCTCTCAATAGGTTTTCTTCTTGTAGAACATTTGGGAAAATATTTCGTAAGTAGTTTTCCAGCAATGGAAGAACATACACCTTGGGGACGACACGGTATTGACGGGTTGGTTGGTGTAAGATGTAAGCATGCAGTGGGTTGTAATTGGACCACTAAAATCCTCACTTACAATTTATAGTTGGCGAATCTAACTACGCTCTCGCTGCTTAGTCAGACTAAGTAATGAGATGTCTCTCGGTAATTTTTGTCTGTCGGGTTATCATATGAGAGGCACACATCCAGACAGAATGCATCCGCGGATCGCCTTGGCCAAGGATAAAGACTAAGAGGCACCCTCTCCTGACAAGTTCCTGTCGCTCGGGCAGTGAGGAGAAAATAATAGAGCGAATAAGCATGTAGAAGGTCTTGCATGGCTTTCTCCGGACGAGGGTTCAACTCCCTCCGTCTCCACTTAATGAGAGCCTTAACTAATTGATAGTAAATTGGTTAAGGCTATTTTTATTTTGAGTGGGGGCAAATGGTTTTGGAAGTACGGCTACCAATCTATTCTGTCAAAAAAACGCATCTTGTAGATAGTATGAGACAGATAACACTTAATATACCAGACTTTGTAGAGCTTAATGAAAAAGAATTACTTATAAGGCTATCCATCAAGCTATAGGAAGAAGGGAAACTCTCGATAGGGCAAGCGGCTGAATTCGCCGGTTTTTCTAAAAGGGCCTTTATAGAGTTAATGGGGAACTATGGTGGCTCTGTCTTTAATTATCCTGCTTCAGACCTAAGAAGAGATATCGCCAATGCCTGAGGCCGGAGTTATTCTATCAGATACCAGTTGTCTGATTGTCTTACAAAAAATTGGTGAGCTTACCTTATTACAAACAAAAAAAGAAACTCTTCGAATTTCCCCTTGCGGAGGAGGTATTGTGAGTTAGCGAAGGGGGCTGGGGGATGAATTATAGCTTGTTGGAAGATTGGAAATCGACATTTGGAAGTTTTGTCATGTACAGAGGTCTTTGATATCAAACTGGGTATTTTTGGCATTATCCTGTAAAAATGTCCAGCGAGCCTACTGAAGGACAAAGAAGATGTTCTCAGCTACCTATTCCTCTCCGTCTTATGGATCTATGCGCCTTCACCTGCCTATAAATTCTAAAATAGTTCTTCAAAGGCTTCTGATATAGCGGAGAAAAATAAGCCCCAGTACAATGTGCTTATATTCTGCTGAGTCTATGTTTTTGCGGAGTTTATCTGCTGCTGCTCAGAGTTTTTTCTCTATCGATTCTTCCTGTTCCGCCATAGGGGTATATGTGCTCGTGTAGTCGTGTAGTTGTCTGATAAGGAATTGTGGGTTTTCGTGTTGCTGGGTACCTTAAGCCTTGAGCGCTTTTACCCTTTTACCCTTTACCTTATGGGAAGTGTGAAAAAGTCTGACGTAATTAGGCTAACACAAACCCCAAACATTCTCCCAATGCCCAACGATTACCACAGCTACAAAATTTTTCCCGATATGCCCCATTCTTCTATGGTAAAGGTAGAAGGAGGGAGGTTCATGATGGGGTCGGATCAGAAGGAGGATAAGAACCCGCTTCGTGAGGTAGAAGTCAGCTCCTTTTATATAGGTCAATATCCCGTCTCTCAAGGCTTGTGGGAAAGGGTGATGGGGAATAATCCGGCTTTCTTTCAGGGAAATGAGCAATTGCCTGTTGAGATGATTTCTTGGTATGATGCCCTAGAATTTTGTAACGGTTTAAGTGAGTGGGTCAGCCTTGAGGCAGTGTATGAAATCGATAAAAGTAAAAGCGAGTGGCTTGTCAAGAGAAAAAAGGAGGCTTCTGGCTATCGCCTGCCGACTGAAGCTGAATGGGAATATGCTGCAAGAGGTGGAAAATACTCTAAAGCATT
>JBCCTX010000454.1:0-4552 GCA_039197765.1 Bacteroidota bacterium | reverse complement strand
TGGTACAACTTGCACTCTCGCCCTCCAAGTTTCCTTGACCTTTCCATAGAGCCATGGCCTGCTCCAACCAAAACAAACTCTCCGTGTAGTTATGCTCGTAACTTTCCAGCGTTCCCATCATATCCATAGAGCCAGCGTGCAATTTGGGATAGGTTCCCAAATCCTCCGCTTGTTGTACGAGGTTGAGGTATTTCCGCGCACTGTCCGCCTCAATGTACATCAAATGGTATTTGGCAATGTTAAGAAGGTTGCGAATCTTCAGAGAGTCCTGTAGCAGAGGGACTTGGCTTTTTAAGCTATCTACATTGCTCGGTACTTGAGGGAACAATTGACAAGGAAGGGAAAGGAGAAATAGATATCCAACGAATAGTAACCGATGCTTCATCCAAGTAATGACAAAAAATACTTAATTTTCATAAAAACGAATGTGTGGGGAAAGATAGTATTTTGTTTGTAAAGGGAATCTTAAAATAGGTCCTCTCACGCCCTCATTGTTTCACCCAAAGGCTTCGAAACAAATTACCCTTATCATCCTCTAATAAGAGTATATAAGTTCCAGGTAAAAGGGTGCTAACAGGGACGGTTTTCTCCTGAGGAGCCTGAGTTTTCCATTGCTCTCTTGACATAATTTTTCCATCTATAGAATAGATGGTATAGCTAACCAGCGAAGAGCTTGAACCCTTCCAGCGGATCTTTACCTGGGTTTTTCCTGGATTGGGATAAACTTCTATTCCTGCGGAGTGCGCAGAAATGGAAGGTCGATTACTTAGTGGACTATTAACTGTAGCTAGCCCCCCTCCTACAACCTGGAAATTACAGATCAACTGCTCATTAAACGCCCCACCAACCGCTGCAGTCAAGCCAACATAAACCATGCTATCCCCCCTAAAAATGCCCTGGACAAGGTCATCCTTCCATTCGGCTCTTAACGCCTCATTGAAATAAACCCGCAGGATTTGGCTATCTGCCTTCCACTCGATACGAACGGGGTAGGGTTCGCCATCTTCTGTATTGGAACAATCTTCCTTTATACACACGGGGCCTGAAACGGCATCGCCTAAAACCCCATTTCGAAAAATAGTAAGGTGGTCCTCAGGAATGTCCTCATCCGTTCCTGAGTCGTAGGTATCGAATTCTACTCCGATAGAAGGTAAGACCCCCGTTGCTCCCAAGCCACTTCCGCCATCTACTCGACTCAGAACGGTATCCCCCAGAGATTGAAATAAGAATACCACGCCGTCTCCTCCATTGTCTACGTCTCCGATTTCATCCTGTAAGCCAAGGGATAGATTAAAGGAGACGGTTACATCTTGTGAAAGATCCACCTGACTAGGAAACCAGGCAGAGCCTGCCTGCTCGGGGATACTAGGAGTAAGTAGGGTACACCCCCCATCGAGGTTTGTGGCACTTCCATTGGTGATCAAAGAATCTGCCAATAGGTCCGAGCTGTTACCTATGCCACCATCTACAGGAAGGGTATTAATCCACTCGGCAATTAGGTTCATTCCATCTTGATCCACAACATCTTTGGAAATCGGAGGCATAGCAAATCCAGAGGCTAGGTCTAAGGAGCCAAGGCGATGAAACAGCATGGAGTTTTCTGTGTCTTGAGGACGTACAATTCGAGCTTGAGGATTCCCATAGGCATTGAGAAGGGCTCCATTAAGGACATTGGCTTCAGTTAAGGGGGTAGTATACCGAAGATCGAAGGCAGCACGGTTACCCGTTCCTGGTTGATGGCAGTAGGCACAATTTACATCTAGGTAAGATCGGGCTCGGTGTTCCAGGCTTGCATTGGGATCATCCTTTGATGCAAGGGTCGGAAAGTTGGAAGTTTGGGCTGCTGAAACCGCTTTATTGAATATTCCCAAGTCATTCAAGGTGAGCAATTGGTTGGCCGTAATACCCGACCGTGGATAGGTATAAGAGGCATTCAAGTTTCGGGTCCTTGGGCCTAAGGTAGATCCTGCAGAAGCCAGGTGGCAGGTTTGGCATTCTGCCTGAGACGGATAGTGCCACACTTGAGTGTTGCCATTCACCTGAATTTCTTCGTCTAGTGCCTCATTGAGCAGTTCTGCCTCTGTCCCATCTGCGTTCCACTTATAGGTGAGGTAGTAGTACACATCATCTTCCCCATGTACTTCAAAACGCGTTTCTAAACGCTTTCCTCCTAATTCAAAGTGCTTAATGAGGACCGATCCAATAGGAAAGGTCCAAATTCCTTCCTCAGAAAAACCAATCTGTTCCTGAGGGGTATTGTGGGAACCATCGTTAGGGATAGCCATCCACCTAAATTTTTCCGCCCCGTCGGACCAGAAGGGTTCGATGAGTTCGAAGGGAATGAGACCCTCAGCAGGTTCTAAGTTTTCCAGGTCTTTAAATGCCCCTGTCTGTGATAGGAACTGAGGTGCAGGAGGATTTGATGGGTTTCCCTCAAGGGTATAGAGGGGAGTATTGTCCGAAAGCCTTCCCATAAGTAGTTCACTGCTAGGAGTTTCTCCGAAGGTGATCAATGCACCGGGTTGAAAGCTGATTAACTCCGTCTTTTCATAAGCAGAATTGAGGGTAGGGGATAGGGTGAAAATCTTATGGAGAGCATGTCCCCCACAAATATATTTCCCAGTCAATTCTGGTAGGTTGGTACCACGATATACATATCCTCCAATAATAGACCGAGTTTCAGTTCTAAAGAAATCTTGTACAGGTGGGTTATAAGTCCCCCAATGCATTTCCAATTGGTTATTGCCACAAGTGGGATCGTCCCGAAAAGTATTTCCTTCATACAAGGGCCACCCTCCATTTCCTCCCAAACGTAGGATACTCACCTCTTCTTTTTGGTTTTGCCCCACTTCTCCTATCCAGAGCTCCCCAGTTTCTCGGTCCAAGGTCATCCGGTGAGGATTGCGATTGCCTACATGCACAAATTCTTCAAATATACCGGCAGTTTCACTCATCCAGGGATTATCATTGGGGATAAAGTATCCATTCCCACTAATTTCATCAGGATACCCTACCTGCGAACCCATCCTACGTCTTGGTTCATGACTTACAGTTCCCCCAATTTCGTCAACATCCATTCTAATAATGCCACCCTCAAAGTTGGTAGAGATATCCTGCGCCGTTACATATCGAGCTTGGTCTCCAATCGTACAATACAGATATCCATCTGCCCCAAATGTCAGGGCACCCCCCCTATGGGTACCATTGTATTGACGGATGTTGAACATCTGTACTTCTGATTCTTTGTCTGCGACCAAGGTTTGTGGATTTACTTCGAATCGGGATAAGCGCAAGTAACTTCCATACCAATTGGCATCTTCTTCACAAGTGAAACAATCCGGATCTAAACAAAGGGTAGGTCCCCACGCCCCTTCATCTCCTTTAGCACAATAGAAGGCAAAAAGATAATTAGAGGTACTTCCAAATTCAGGATGAAAGGCCATTCCTAGAAATCCTCCATCATGAACTACAGCAGTCTCCTCTTGAAGATCGAGACATACTTGTTTGGTTGCAACCGTTTCCTGATCGATAAACTGTTCAATAAGCCCTTGCCGAGAGGCGACAAATATCCGCTTAGAGGAAGAAAGAGAAGTTATAGCCAGCGGATCTGTAAAGGAGAGGTTTGGGTAGGCAGGAACTACACTATAGGTGGTGGCTCCTTCAATTCCTGGGGTAAGATTGGGCAAATTATCATTGAGGAATTTTCCAATAGCCACAGGTTCAGGTATCCCAGGGGGCTCTGGTTGGTAAGAGAAAAACCCAAAACTTAACAGAACAAAAAATGCAAATAGACGTGAAGAGATTCCCAACCTGTTCATTAGAATACGATCCATTTTTAGCTTCTTTCAGCATGTTAACCGGCATGGAAACAATTGCCAATATTCATAATAAACGGCAAGATAAATTTTTGATTGTATTTTATTTATAAATGTGAATAAAAAATACAGAAAGCTTATGAAGCTTTCTGCATTTTTTCACGATTTATAAAATGTATGTTAAGCCGTGTAAATCATAGATCCTCCGAGAAAGGGTCTGTAGATTACATAGTTGTTATATTTTTGAGGGGAGGTTGCCCAAATTTTCTTACCTAAGTTACATATGCGGTTCAAGGCTTCCCTAAGTTCTGTATCTAGGTGGGAAGGAAGTGTTTCCTCATTTTCTTGCTCTGTAAGCTGATTTTCAAACTCTTCACACTTATGAGCAAGGTTTACAATAAAGTTAGCGGTAATTCCATGTTTAGTGAATTCGGCTAGGTCTCGTGCTGCACAAATGATTTTCTCGTTGCATAACAATACCAAGTCTCTAGGGCTGAGTTGGCTGATAAGATTGTTCATAGAATAATCCATTTGATCCAATTTAGGCAGTTTGACACGTAAACGACTCAGGCAATTCCGAATATTGCCTGATCAACTTCAGTAAAAATGCGGAGCAGCCGGTGTAGTTAGTAACTTTAAAAGCAAGAAATTCCTACAGATCGTAAGAATAGGCGATATCAATAATACTAAATTTTTAAGGAAAAGCCAAAGATTGATCTAAAAATATTGTATTTTTT
>JBCCTX010000453.1:0-4621 GCA_039197765.1 Bacteroidota bacterium | reverse complement strand
ATACTTGATGGCAGAGCAGATGTTGTCTATGGGAGTCGTTTTTTAGGGGGAAAACCCCATCGGATTTTATTTTTTTGGCATACCCTTGGTAACCGCTTTCTAACCTTTCTTTCCAATATGTTCACCAATCTAAATCTGACGGATATGGAGACTTGCTACAAGCTATTCAACACAAAAATGGTCCAATCTCTTACCCTCAAAGAAAAGCGGTTTGGATTTGAGCCTGAGGTGACTGCAAAAATCTCTCGAATCCCCAAAATCAGAATTTATGAAGTAGGGATTTCCTATTATGGTAGAACCTATGAAGAGGGGAAGAAAATAAATTGGAAAGATGGCTTTAGGGCCATCTATTGTATTGTAAAATATAACCTCTTCAGCAAGAAATAACGGTTTTGTGCATTTCTCCTGAATTACTGATAAAATTTTGCCTAAAGTCCTACGTATAATAAACCGCCTAAACTTAGGTGGGCCTACCTTCAATGCGGCTTATTTAAGTAAGTTCCAAGCTCCAGAATTTGAGACACTCCTTCTTTCGGGTGAGCATGATGCAACAGAAGCCAGTTCGGAATTTATTGTCAATCAACTGGGCCTTAGCCCCAAGTATGTAAAGGGAATGGGGCGAGAGATAAGCCCTGTCAAAGACCGGAAAGCCTATAAATACATTCGACAGGTTATTCGCGAATATCAACCAGATATCGTACACACCCATGCGGCAAAAGCTGGAGCGCTCGGAAGACTTGCTGCCCACCATGAGAAGGTTCCGATCATCCTCCACACCTTTCATGGCCATGTATTTCATTCTTACTTCCACCCTGCTAAAACCCAGGCTTTCTTGCAGATTGAGCGATATTTGGCGAGGAAGTCTACGAGGATTATCGCCATAAGCAGGTTACAGAAAAAGGAACTAACTGAGGATTTTAATATCTGCCCCGCCGATAAAATGGAAATTATTCCCTTGGGTTTCGATCTAGACCGGTTTCAAGAGAACATTGAAGAAAAGCGGCTAAGCTTTCGGGCAGAGTTCCAGGTCAAGCCCAAGGAAGTTGCCATAGGTATAATCGGGCGCTTAGTTCCCATAAAAAACCATAGTCTCTTCCTGCATGCCCTAAAATCAGTACTTAACCGAGCTCAAACTCCCATTAAGGCTTTTATCGTAGGAGATGGAGAACTTCGAAACAGCCTGGAACTTGAGGCCAAACTCTTGGAAATTCCCTACAGTAAAGAAACAGACGCCTCACATGGAGAGCCCTTAGTTTTTACCTCTTGGCGGAAAGATATCGATCGGATCAACGCGGGGCTGGACGTCATCGCACTTACCTCAAAAAATGAGGGAACTCCCGTAAGTCTCATCGAAGCACAAGCCGCAAATAAACCTATCGTATCTACACGAGTAGGCGGAATTGAAGATATTGTCCAAGAAGGGATTGGAGCCTTACTATCTGACTCTGAAGATGTAGAGACCTTAGGAAATAATATGCTTCAACTAGTTGAAGATCAAGAATTGAGAACTCGTATGGGAGTAAATGGATATGAATTTGTCCGTAAGGCATTCAGCTATCAAAGGCTGGTCAAGGATATGAACCAATTATATAAGCAATTGCTTACAGAGAAAGATTGATCCATTCAAATATAGAATAACGTGAGTATATGGCCCCTTTTGGGGCTTTTTTTATTTCTGATCCTCAAAAAAATTTGTTACTTCATTCTGAAGCATGAATGTGCAGCAAGTATATTCTTGCCTCAACCAAGACCTGGCCCTCTTCTATTCTTTAGGAGTGAGGACTCAAAAATCGTTTTTTCCATGTGGGAACACTTTTCAGACATTTTACGCAAGGCCGTTAACCTAAAAACCAGTACCGATATCCGGGGTACAATCGATAGTATCCGCAATAGCATTACGATAAAGGGGTATAATATGTGGATTTTAGCTTGTGGAGCTATCCTAGCATCCATAGGGCTTGATACAAACTCTCCGGCGATCATTATTGGGGCCATGCTTATCTCTCCCCTGATGTCGCCCATTTTAGGAATAGGGCTTTCCATAGGAATCAATGACCGAGACTCACTCGTAAAATCTTTGGAAAACTATGTCCTAGCAGTTTTCGGAAGTTTACTGATGAGTACTTTGTACTTTTTAATCACCCCCTTAGGAGATTTTACTCCCGAAATGGACTCGAGAACCCATCCCACCCTACTAGATGTAGGCGTTGCCTTTTTCGGAGGGGTAGCAGGTATCGTCGCAGGATCTAGAAAAGATAAGACCAATGCCATACCTGGCGTAGCCATCGCAACTGCCTTGATGCCTCCCTTATGTACCGCTGGATATGGACTGGCAAAAGGCTGTATGGATATTTTTGGGGGTGCCTTCTATTTGTTTTTTATCAACTCCGTATTTATCGCACTATCTACCTATCTCATCGTTAGGATGCTACGGTTCCCCTTCATCGATTTTGTAGACGATTCCACGCGCAAAAAGGTCCAGTATATAATGATCGGTTTTGCTATCCTCACCATAGTTCCCAGTGTGTTCTTCATGATAAATGTGATCGGAGACCTTCGGATGAATAAGAATATCAAAAACTTCATCGAGGAACAGGTAGATATAGAAAACGTGCGAAAAGCCCTCAACCATGAGCTTATTTCAAGGGATTCTACCCTTTCCCAAGCCCAAAGTTGCCCAACCATTTCACAGAAATGGAATTTTAGGCTTTTTTCAAAAGAATCGAAACAACCTAGGTTTTTAAAACTGTACATGACCGGTACCTATATAGATAGTTCAGAACAAGTAAGACTCAACGAGGCCCTTGACGGGTATAATATCCCTAATTGTAGCATAAAACTAACACAGAATCTCCCCCCTCCATCTGAAGACCAAATGCTTGACCAGGTACGCATTGAGGTTTTACAAGCCCTAACCTACCAAGAAGAGCAAATCGATTTACACCAACAAGAAGTGGATTCTTTGAATGCGGCCATAGCCTCCTATCGTGCCGATACCCTACCCTTTCAACAACTTCAAAGAGAAATCCGTATCTTATATCCAGAGATTCGCGAAGTAGCCTTTGCAAAAGCTTTTGATACACGTTTTGAAGGTAAGCAAGATACCCTTCCCATTCTTATGATTGATTGGGGAAAAAACATCAGCCGTCAAACCCATTTGTATCGTACAAATAAACTAGAAGAATTGTTTACCACTAGATTCCAGCTAGATACTCTGAAAATCGTCAGGTTGAATTGATTTATTGAATAGCCTGCAAATCCAGTAAAAATGAACCTTCCGCGAAAAGTTTTCTAGAAACTGGATTCCGATATCTTCTACCCAGAATTAGATGGTAAGCCCAAGACAGAGAACACCCTTCAAGCCCTTTGGGTCATCATGTTTAACATAATTTATGAATCCTACTAGATAGTAGAGAAGTCTTTCTTGAAAACGGAAATGAAAAAGCTCAAAGCCAAACTCCGAGAACTAGGTGAGATTTGTACTACCTGTTAAAAATACAGAAGGCTCCACAAATGGAGCCTTTAATATTTTTGGGTGACTAATGGGATTTGAACCCACGACCCCCAGAACCACAATCTGGTGCTCTAACCAACTGAGCTATAGCCACCATAAAAAGTAGGGCGAATTTAAAGAAAATTACCTTATCCGCCCAAATATTTTACGAATTTATCGAATCAATGTTATGGTGCCAGAACGCTGGAAAGGCTTACGGTCTATTCCAGTTCCTCGTATCACATACACATATACTCCCTCTGTTACGGATACACCATTGAAAGTCCCATCCCATCCTCGATCGAGGTCAAGTGTCCTAAATAGAAGTTCGCCCCATCGATCATAGATAGTCAATTCCGCATTTGCCAAGAAAGGTACTACGACCTTAAACTCATCATTATTACCATCATCGTTGGGGGAAAAAGCACTTGCAGCAAATACCTTCGGGGAAAACTCCAAACAAACTTCATTGGAAAGGGATTCAGAGCCGTTCCCACCTGCTTCTAAGGCTTTTACACGATAGCAGAAGGCAGATTGATCCAAGGTAGTTTTTCTATCCCGATAGGAAGCGACCCCAGGTGATATTACATCCACCAGCTCAAATTGACCTGAAAGTTCATTTAGTACCTCCAATTCATAACTTCCAACCCCTGAAGGCCAGTCAATATACTGCGTCCATTCTAAAAAGGGGTCATTGCTATTGAATGCTTCGCTAATATCCAATAAGATAGACTTACCCACGAGTCCAAGCGGCGTACGGTCGCCACAGCTATCTAAAACTGAGATTCGATACCAATAGGAAAAATCACGCGTATCTACAGTAGTATCGACAAATTGGGTAATAGTTGGCGGAAGGGTTGAAATAGAATCCCACGTACGATTATTGTTGGATCGTTCTAGGAAGTATTCAGAAGGCTTGTATCCCGTATATTCGTTCCAGCCAATTTCAATGGCTTCATCTGCTAGTACACTTACATACCCAACGTTAAATCCATCTGTGGGTATGTAAGTGTACTAGCAGATGAAGCCATTGAAATTGGCTGGAACGAATATACGGGATACAAGCCTTCTGAATACTTCCTAGAACGATCCAACAATAATCGTACGTGGGATTCTATTTCAACCCTT
>JBCCTX010000452.1:0-4634 GCA_039197765.1 Bacteroidota bacterium | reverse complement strand
TGGATTACACAGCAAACTTTCTGGCGTAGCAGATATGTACAACAACAAACAGGTGGGAATAATTCAGAGTGTAGGGTATCCCCTACCCAATCAGTCTCACTTCCGATCGACCGATATTTGGGAAACGGCCTCTGCTTCTACAGAAACCCTGGATACCGGATGGTTGGGACGTTATATGGATAAGGCCTTTCCAGGTTTCCCCGAAGCTTATCCCAATCCTTCGTTTTCGGATCCTTTGGCAATAACCCTCGGTTCAACCGTATCAAACACCTGCCAAGGACCAGTCGCAAATATGAGTATGGCCTTGCGAAATCTAGGTCAATTCACCCAACTACCCCTGAGTTCTCAGTACTCAAGTGGCAGTTCCTTGTTCCAAAAAGAGTTGGAATTTATCCGTCAATCTGTTAACCAGGCCAACCAATATTTTGATGTATTGCAAATAGCTGCTGAGCAGGGAAAAAATTACTCGAATCTGTATTCTCAAGGGGGTAATCCACTTTCTGACCAACTCAAAATCGTAGCCCAACTTATTTCTGGAGGCTTGCAAACCCCGGTTTACGTTGTAAACTTGGGGGGATTTGATACCCATGCAAACCAGGTAGATCCCCAAGGAGACCATACGGGGGGAAGGCATGGTGTACTCATGGATAACCTGTCTAAAGCGGTCTTAGCCTTTCAAGATGATTTAGAGCGAATGAATGCTGCTGACCGAGTGCTCACTATGACCTACTCAGAATTTGGGAGGAGAATTGCCTCGAATGCCAGCTTTGGTACAGATCATGGAACCGCAGCTCCGGTATTTTTATTTGGTACCCAAGTAAATCCCATGATCCATGGAAATTCACCAGAAATTCCCTCCGAAGTTGCTCCAAGAGATAACCTACCGATGCAATTTGATTTCCGTTCTGTTTATGGATCTGTTTTACAAGATTGGATGGGAATCCGAGAGAACGAAGTTAGAGAGTTGATTTTTGAAGATTATGAGCATATCCCTATCATAAAAAATGCGGTCACGAGTTCCGCCCCAACAATCCAGCAAAAATTATTTTCAATTTATCCCAATCCTTCAAAAGGAAATATTTCTGTAAAGATCGATGAGAAGGTTTCGGTTAACCAAGAGATAGCTTTTGAATTGTATAGTCCAGAGGGAAGGAGGATCAGGCTAGTAGAGATACCTAAGGGAGGTAGGAGTCAAAAGGATGTATCTCTCACCTTCGAAGGCTTGGTTCCGGGAAATTATCACCTAAGGTTATTGACTGAATCGCATCAAGCCTATCAAGTAGTGTCCATTGTCCCCTAGTTAACATAAGGTTTAGATAAGGAAGCAAACGATTCTCTTTCTTTGAAAGAATAATGAATGATCCAACATTCATTTAAGTTAAGGAATATTGTACCACTCTTGCACTTGAAGGGGGGCTCTCCTCCCCTTCTTTACTGGTCCATAATTACTTGCTAAGTAGTCTAGGATACTGTCTTGATGTGGGCCCAAGTCCCAAAGTTTTTGTGTCTTCTGCATCCATTGAATCATCTCTTGCCAGCCTTCACGTGTGGCTCGATTTTGTAGGACTAATTTAGAAGAATGGCAAGGCGTACAATGAAGCTTAACCAAGTGATACCCTTCTTTTGCGACAAATCCCGTTTCAACATCTTTTCCATCCACTACTTCTCCCAAGGATAAATCGGAGGAAACAGGTGCTGCAGGGGCCTGTTCTTCTGTGGGTGCTACCTCAGGTTTAAGTAAAAGCTGAGGATTACCCATAAGATATAGTATAACTCCTGTTATAAGTAAGGCGCTTACCAACAGAATGAGACTATTGATTAATATAGAGAGTACCTTATCATCTTCTTTCATGTGAATACGTGCTTACAACAATAAATAAAGACTTTTAACTATATAAAAGCGAATTTAACCAAGAGAATAACAACTTACACCACCTTAACGGCAATTCGATGGCAGGCGTTATTGAGATATCCTTTTGGATTCCAGCCGGGTAAGAGAATTGGCTGCCTACGGCCTTCGGTATCTGAGGCACGCGCCCAAATCTCGAAATAGCCTTTTTCCGGAAAAGAAAGGCTGCCTTGCCAACTCACCCATGCATAGCGATTGGAGCTTTCGGAAAGTTCCATTTCCTGCCAACTCCTACCATAATCCATGGACACTTCTACCTTATTTATAGAGCCTTTACCTGTCCATGCCTTCCCTGATAGGGTTAAAGACCGCCCTTTTTGAAGAATTCCTCCCGTTTTGGGAGAGGTAATGAGTGACTTCACTGGCATAGCTTCGATTATACACATATCTTCATCTGCCACCTGCGTACCTGGCGCTACAGGATAGCATGGAACTCGATAAGACTGCCCTCCCATTTTGGGCCCATCGTGGACTTTGTTTCGTACAACAATTTTATGGACCCACTTACCAGAGGTAGAACCTGGCCAACCACCAAAAACCAATCGCAAGGGAAAGCCATTGGCCAAAGGAAGGTCCTCTCCATTCATGGACCAAGCGAGTAAAGATTCCTCCTCCATCGCTTTTTTGAGGGGTACTCCACGAGAAATAACTACTTTCTCTGGATCTCCACTTAGGTGTAGATCTTTTCCGTAGTACGCGACATACACAGCATCGCTTTTGACCCCCACGTCTTCTAATAAATCTCTTAATCTGATGCCCGTCCACTTCGGGCATCCTACCGCCCCTGTTGTCCACTGATTCCCCTTAGCAGGAGGGTCAAATTCTGCACGACCATTTCCTCCACATTCCAGGGTAAGTTGATACGTATAAGGTGAAAAAGCGTTCTTTAATTCAGATAAGGTGTAGGTTTTGGGGTTTTCCACCGATTCCCCTCCTATTTCCAGGGTCCAATTTTCAGGGTTCTCTATCTCTGGCATCAGGCCATTGTTGCGGACGAATAACTTATCCGCAGGGGTAACCAAGTCTTGCAATAAATGCGGGGGGGTCTCCATGTTCCAGGGCCGATCATTAAGAATTACTAAATCGGGATGCTTTCCAGGAAGGGTATTAGGGCTTTTTTTGAAAACATTCTGGGCATTTACCCATTTATATGAAAAAAAAGAGGCTACACCCGCTGATGCCAGGGACCAAATGGCACTTCGGTGGATAAACTTTCTGCGATTGATGGGGGTCTGTTGTTGATTTTCTTCGAATTCCTGCAAAGCAATAGGCCTTTAACTTTGAAAAATTATGTAGATTTATACAAGTAAAAAAAAGAAACGGAAAAAATGAATAGGACTACCTTGCTGGATAATCACAATCGCCCAATTAGCTACGTGAGGATTGCTGTGACGGATAGGTGTAACTTGAGATGCTATTATTGCATGCCAGCTGAAGGTATTACCTATTTGCCTCGAAAAGAATTGCTAAGTTTTGAAGAAATCATTCTGATCACTTCCCTTTTAGCGGAAATGGGAGTCAGCAAGGTGCGTATCACAGGAGGTGAGCCCTTTCTGAGGAAACAGCTCGTGGATTTATTGGCAGGTATATCAGCTATCCCTGGAATTGAAGAGATCCACCTTACCACGAATGGGATTCTGACGACCTCCTACATCCCTCAACTCAAAGAAATAGGGATTAAATCGGTCAATCTGAGTATAGACACCTTAGATGCAGAGCGCTTTTTCCAAATTACCCGAAGGAATGAATTAGATAAAGTGCTCAAATGTCTTTATGCCCTGCTAGAAGCTGATATTCCCACCAAGCTAAATGCTGTGATTATGGAGGGGAAGAATACGGAAGATATTCTTGATATGGCCGAACTTACCCGAGAGCATCCTATTAGCGTGCGCTTCATCGAGGAGATGCCTTTCAATGGAACCGGAGCCAATTACACGAATTTATTGTGGAACCATAAGCAGATTTACCAAAAGCTACTTAGTAATTACCCCGCTTTAGAGCGGCTACCACAAAAACCCCATGAAACCGCAAGCTACTATCAGATTCCCGGATACAAGGGAAAAGTGGGAATAATTGCTGCCTTCAGTAGAACTTTTTGCGGCTCTTGTAACCGCATCCGAATTACCGCTCAGGGTCAGCTCAAAACTTGTCTATACGACGATGGGGTATTAGACCTAAAGCAACTAATCCGAACAGGAGCAAGCACAGAAAATATCCGGAAAGCGTTGCTCCAAGCCTTTAGAACCCGTCCCGCAAATGGCTTCGAGGCAGAGAAAAATCGAAAAAATGCCCTACCTGTATCAGAATCTATGTCTACAATAGGAGGATAACAGAGGGTTCCTACTTTATTGGTTCTTCGCTAACATTAGTTTTCAAAAAAAATTTTTCGAAAAACGGTCAACTCTTACACAAACAATTAACTGGATTTCCAATCACCCAATCCTATGAATTTCCATAATTACGTAGGAAAGCATTGTAAGAAACACTTCTTGCAAACTTGATTGGGCACTCCTCCAATACATCAAGAATTCCGCATTTCTACGTGTAGGGAAAATACCCTTTTCTTCTACAAGCCTAATAAAAGAGTCAAACCTGCCTTTTTTTGATTTTCTTGTAAAATATTTACAAAAGTATATATCCCAAATTAAGGAACTCTAACTGTTTCAAAGAACCTTATTTCGGCAACTTACAAATCAAAAAACCTAAGCTGTAAATGAAAATTTAT
>JBCCTX010000451.1:0-4681 GCA_039197765.1 Bacteroidota bacterium | reverse complement strand
ACAAAAAGAGGACCGAGGGCTTCCCCTCAGTCCCTTCAAGTACTTCAACTAAATTAAGACTATCTTTTTCTATTTTCTTATATATTTCTTAGAGCTTTTCTTCTGGAACTTCCAAATTCTGCCCAATGAATTTCCCCAATTTATACGCCCTATCCAGATTTTCTGAAGAAGGAACAAACTCGATGGGCAATCCTGACTCGGAGAGGGATTCAAGAGATTTCTTCGCTCCAGGCTCATCTTCTGCGAAAATGATAGAAGGTTTCAATCCAAGGATCGCTTCTGCATTCAATTGAGATACGTGGCCTAATTTGGGAATCTGCGTTGCAGCTTCAGGATATACACTTGTAATGTCTACCCCAACAATTTGCTCACCTAGTCCGAGGTCAAACAGGACCTCCGTGATAGCTCCTCCCAAGGACACAATCCGCACTTCAGAACCCTCAACTTCAGCATCTCCTGAATTTTCTGCAGAAGGAGCAGAACACGCAAACAGAAGTCCTAAAAAATATATAGAATACTTTAAGCCATTCATAACATTCACTTCAGTTAATTCTAATGAGGCAGAACGATCAAAGTTTCTGAAATCTGCCGTGTTCCTAGTTGCAACTTAACAAAGTAGGTTCCGGCAGGTAGCTTAACATCTATATCTTTAACATTTAAGCCCAAGTTACTGCTCAAAGGTAGTTTCAACACTGACCTACCCTGGTTATCAAAAATCTGTAAATCGCTATCTCCAATGTAAGTATCTAACTCGTATGCGATGGTCAAGCGATCACGAACAGGGTTTGGATAGGAGCGATAGGAGAATAATTTTTTCAAGCCTTCCTGTGAACTCGTAGAAAGCTGACCTAGTGGGGTAGTTTGGAATACCGCCAAGCCTGTGGATGAGCCTTCAAAATCGATAAATTGGAGCATATACAGACTATCATTAGCGGTCTTTACGACATAAATCCTATCTTCTGGCAGGTCCCAAGTAAAGGTGCTGAAAACAAAGCTCTTCCAGTCATATCCTATTGATACGAGAGAGTCGTTAAAGACATCGGCTATGGAAGCAATTGAATCGGGAAGGAATTGCTCAATCTCCTCAATCGTGCTTTCCACTAACATTGTAGGATCTATGCCATCTACTTGTGCAACAGTTACACCATTTCCAGAAAGAACACCTGTAACTATATACTGAAGGGTTTCATCCGTACTTGGGTCGATTAATGGAGTAGAATAGCGGGTAAACAATAAGTCCCAGCTTGCAGGCTCCAAATCGAGGAAAGACTCAGAATCAAAAGAAAAATATACAAGCGTTTTCCCAGCATAATCAGACCGGGACACGACTTGCGTTGTATCAGCAGAGCCATCGAGGTTGGCATACCGAAATTCGAACCGATTGGAATCTAGGGATTGCACGATTAACTTCTTAAACGTTGAATCGCGCAGCTTCAGTAAGTATACTTGACTACCCGATACGACATTGGTAGCAGGATTATACACCCCCCAGCCAAAATCAAATGGGTCTTGTGGACTTTTCACGGTGTTAAATGCCCCTTCATTCCAGCTTTTATCAGGATTGTGGAGCCGCTCGCTTACTAGGTTTGAATCCAAGACACCCGCTGCCATATCTAATAATACTACAGAATCTATTACTGCTTCAAAACTGAGGCTATCTACAGCAAATAGCTCCAACTGTGGAATAGGATTGGACTGTGAACTTCCTGTAGCTTCATTTACAAAGACTCCGGCATCGCGTTGGCTAAATACTTCAAAGGCAATGTCCCAAGACCCGTTGGGATGACCCTGAGTGGATCCATCGGATAGGCTGAAAAATACCTGATTGGCATATCCAGGACCGAGTGCAACCTCTGTAGGAAGGTTGTCCTGCGCGAAGCTGAATTGAAAAATTCCTAATAGAAGAATGGGTAAAAATCTTTTCATAGGTACTGAGTTTGGTTGAAGTTACTTGATATGGGGTCAAATATAGCATTTATTTAGAATTAGTCTAAATAAATAAAATTTTATTTTATCTTTGAAGGGAAATAAGGCATATATCCTCATCCACTATCATTCAACAAAGTTCATATGTGTAACTATAAGGTTTTGTCAAAAAGTGCCCATGGAGTCGTTCAATGGTGTCCAAACTGCCAGACTTACAATTTTTTATATAACAACATAGCGATTTCGTTTGTAAAGCAGGGTTTTGGAGAATTCAAAGAACAGGTTGATAGCTGCTACTCAAAATACTCCAAATGTAATTGCAAAAGGGACGTCAGATTTATCGTTTTTAGCTCTATGACTGAGGGAATGAGCCTCTTATTTTCAGTTAATGAAATCGGAGAAATTCTTTCCCTTCTTCAAGAGGCTGGCTGGAAAGACCCTGTATTAGCCGATACCCTAGGATGAGGTAGGCATTTTAACTTTGTCGGTATCCTCATGGTTATCCCAACTCCTCAACCCGATTCTCCTTAATCCTTCCAGAGCATCTTCGCACGTAAGCTCTGTCTTTTTATAACGAGAGCCTGAGGCCGAGACTCTGATGATTCCTTGCGTCTTTAATTCCAATACCTGTTTTTGCCCATCTAGAAATAAGTCTTCCAGGGCACTCTGGGGTAAGTCAAATAAATAGTTAGGGGAGAATGCACCCGAATAAGCTGCAAAAATGAAGGGTAAACATCCCTGTAAAACCCCCTGACCCATCTTCCAGTCCCCACACAATACAAGACTTCGCCTGGAAAGCTTCACTTCTCTAAGTTCCTTCTTAAGATTTCCTTCCATCATCAGGTGTTGAACGTAGCGCTTCCTCCCTGTCAAGGGACGCGATTCTGCCAAAAGGACTCGATCAATAAGTCCACCCTTGACGTATCGGTCTACGTCTTCTTCATATAGGTAATCTTTGTGCCGGCATTGCAGACCAAATACCAACGTTGCGCTACCTACTTTATAGCCCTTTCGTTTCCATGCTTCTCTTTCTTCTAGAATGGCACGGATACCTGAGATTCCACTTCCAGCAGCTATCATTAACAGCGGCATTCGTAATTTGGAAAGAAATTTGGGCTTAGGTTCAAAATTCAATTGTGGTAAACAGTGCCTATCTTTTTCTGGGGAACCAAATTTCCGTCTTTGGACAAATACCTCAACGCATGCAGAATCTTTCTTCTCTTCCAAAATATACTGAAGATAAGCGCTAGATGTACCCTCTCTGGTACGTCCCCTCCCAAAGCTATCTTCTGGCGTCTTATACGAAACTCCCGTAGCCAATAGGATACGCAGACTTATGGGATCTCCATCTGCATTTCGATCAATACCAGAAAGCGTATATACCCTTCGATAAATGGCTCCTTGAATTTCACATATTTCCTGTAGCGTTAGGAGTCCAGGAAAAGCTTCTATCAAATCCGCTACATGGATGTGCTTCAGCCAGTCTCGGGAAGATTGCTCAGATTTTCTGAGTTTTCCAAGGGCTAAAAGTAGCATTTTACATCCTGAGAGCCATTTTGCGGGAACTATTCTACGTGCCTTTAATCGTTTCTCGATAACTTGAAGCAGTTCTATCTTAGCTGGGTTTAACGAAACTAACTCCAAAGCCTCTTCTACTGTGTAAAACTGTCCAGGATCTGTTTCATATCGGCCTTTAAGAAATATCTTGTCTATATCCAAACCAACAAGGCCTCGCCTAAGAACAGCAATCTCCTCGGGTTTATTTTTTGGAAAAACTCCCAGAACGTCTCCTGCCATTGGCATAGCGGGAAGACCTTCTAAGGAAAAATCTACCTGGCTTACGTCAAATTTTAACTCCCAAATTGACCTTTTATCTCTATGGGTAATCGAGTGAATTAATACAGGAGCATGGATAGGATGTTGCCCAGCCTCACGTCTCCCTTCTTCCAAAGCAATTGAAAACATCATATCTTCCTAATTGGATGGTACATTACCAATTGCTAATTTAGATTAATTCTAAATTAATTGAAAGTTTTGGTCAAACAAATCCCGAAAAAACCTCACTTTCTTACCTATTCACAGCTAAGAATTATTGCTATAATTTAAGATTATAGAGCTCAATGAGAGACACAGAAGCATCTACTAGCCTACTGAATCATACCCTCTTACGCCTTTTCTATGCAGCGCTTAGAGAGCAGATTTGGCCGCCTGAACAGGTAGAACTCCACGTAATAGATTTTAAAGGGGTGTCGCATCAAGTCCGTAATGAATTTGATCTATTAGGTTTTATTTATGTAAAAGATGCATCACCACCTTCCCGGTTCAACGTATCCATACGGGGTCAAGAAAGTCTTATTGCCCTTAGGTCGCTGAAGGTCTTCTTCGAAACGCTAATACTTCCTTATTTAGACCCCAAAGGGCGTAATTCGTACCCCGTATTCCTGGAGAAGGTAGAAGCTTCTTTACAGGCAGAGGAGTTGTTGCTTGGTCCTCGGATCGCATTGAGAACATCTCTTGCAAAAGAAGGGGGAAATAATATGTGGGAATGGATCCAACAGCATATTCACCTATTGAGAGACGGGCTGCTCCTCATGCAATTTGCTTCCCAAAGGGGAAATCCCACACATCCTCTCGCTAAACTTCGGAAGGGATTTTCTGCTGAAGAAATTACCCAGTATTCCCCTGAGTTTGGACAATCCATTCAGCTTCCTGTACTTGCTGTAGCTATTGGATTGTGTAAAGCCACTCGCCAGTT
>JBCCTX010000450.1:0-4685 GCA_039197765.1 Bacteroidota bacterium | reverse complement strand
GTATTTGGGAACCAAGACCCCGTAGGAAAAGCTATGATTTATCAAAACGGAGAAGTCTACCTCGTTTCGGGTATTGTAAAAGATCCCCCTTCCACTTCTTCCCTCCAATTTTCCCATGTAGCTTCATTGATCTCTGACCCAGACTACAAACGGGAAATGGAAAGGGAAAAATGGAACAACCACAATTATTTTACCTTTTTCGCACTTAAGGAACATTCTGATCCAAGCGTACTAGAGAGTAAACTTCCAGAAATTTACAATAAGTATTCGGGACTTGATGATACCTATTCTAATAAAGGTACCTATTACGTACAGGCACTTAGGGACCTTCATTTAGAAACAGGGATGAACGCGGATTTGGGATCGAAGGGAAATATACAGTACATTCGGTTATTTAGCCTTGTAGCGCTACTTATCCTTTTATTAGCATGTATCAATTATACAAATTTGGCCATTGCTCGGTCCATGAGGCGGGCTAAAGAAGTGGGGATCAGGAAAACAATTGGGGCAAGATTTGGCCAGTTGATGGGACAATTTTTGGGAGAATCTGTATTAATTGCAGGCCTTTCCTTACTGTTTGCCCTAGTCTTAACCTATTTCCTTCTTCCTGTATTTGGCTCAATAATGGGCCGGTCCCTAGAAATACATATCCAAGAAAATCCCTTCCTACTTCTGGTACTCTTAGGCCTAGTCATTTGCGTAGGGCTTTTGGCCGGAAGCTATCCTGCACTTGTTATGTCTTCCTTGAAACCCATTCAGGTATTGAAAGGAAAAATTAGAGAACGATTCTCCACATCAAGCTTTCAAAAAATCCTAATTATAGGACAATATGCTACTTCCATTGCTATGATTATTGGTAGCATTGCTATTTATCAACAATTTCAATTCATCAAGCGTAAAGATCTCGGATATGAAAAGGACCACGTACTTTCTATTCCCATTTCTTTTAGAGATAATCAACTGCGTGAGAGCTTAGCTACTCTTAAGACAGATTGGCTTTCCCACCCTCAAATTGAAGGGGTAAGTACATCTGGTACCCTTCCCATTTATGTCTCTTCTAGTACAACCATTAATGACGACAAAGGAAGTCCCAAAGACGATGATCTAGTCGTATATGAAAATCGAGTTGACTATGATTTTCTGGACCTATATAATATTCCGTTACTTGCAGGGAGGAACTTCTCTCCGGATTTTCCCACGGACCTAGAAAAAGGCTATATACTGAATGAGACTGCGGCAAAGTCTCTGGGCTGGACTGCTCAGGAGGCGGTAGGGAAACATTTTACCCATATGGGAGAGGAAACTGTCATCGGGGTAGTCAAAGACTTTCATATCCATCCTATGCGCATGGAGATAGCTCCTCTTATGATGTTGCTAAACCAAGGTTTTTACAGTTTTGTCTCTATAAAGGTTCGGCCAGATAATCTTTCCCAAACCCTTGATTTTCTCAAGGAAACCTTCCAAGCTAACTCCCCCTACCCTTTCGAGTATTCCTTTTTAGATGCTCGATTCAATCGGCTTTACCAGGATGATCAACGATTGGGAAGTATCTTAGGGTTCTTCACCCTTCTAGCTTTTCTTGTTGCTTCCCTTGGTCTATTTGGGCTGGCAGCCTTCTCAGCTACTCAACGTACCAAAGAAATTGGGATTAGAAAGGTAATGGGTGCTACTGTGAAGCATATTGTTCGCATGTTGTCTGTTGATTTTATGCGTTTAGTCCTAGTGGGATTCTTAATTGCTATCCCTATCGCCTGGTATGCTATACACACATGGCTAGAAGGCTTTGCTTACGGGATCGAAATGAAATGGTGGGTGTTTGGTCTGGTAGGGCTTAGCGCCATGTTAATAGCCTTTTTAACCATTAGCTTTCAGTCTATTAAAGCAGCCTTGATGAATCCTCTAGAATGTCTAGTAGATGAATAAGCATATTCCAGATAAATCTACAGGATTAAGGTTTATTCTTAAACTCTTTAAAGGGTTTTGTAGGCCAGAATATCATCTAGATATAGAGGGCGACCTATTAGAGCTCTATGCAGAGAAAAAAAGAAAAAGCGGGGTACGGATTGCCCAAATACATGTATTGCTAGAAGTACTCTTACTTTTTCGACCGAGTATTATTCGACCCCTATTTTCTAAACCTATCTCAATCCCCTACAGCATGTACAAACACTATTTCCTTATTTCCTGGCGAAGCTTATTCAACCATAAGCTGTATTCATTACTGAATATTGGAGGGCTAGCTATAGGAATAGCCAGTTTTCTCCTAATTTCCCTATTTGTGTACCATGAGCTCTCTTATGATCGTTTCTACCCTGATTCTGATCAGATCTACCGAATCATCCAAAAATGGGAAGGCGATGAGTTTATGGGGACAGAGTTTTTAGCCAATACACCTGCAGGTATGGCACCTATGCTATTGCGGAAATTTCCGGAGGTTACCCATGCTACTACGCTTATAGACAACGAACAACTTATGCAATTCCAGGGTCAAAGGTACTTAGAGAAGGGCCTTAAAATAGATCCCCATTTTTTTGAGGTATTTCCATTAGATTTTATCGATGGGTCATCACGAGATATTGTTCAAAAAAACGATTACATCATTCTTACAGAATCACTAGCCTACAAAATTTTCGGGGAAAGAAATCCCATAGGGGAATTGATAGAATATGGAGATAGTAGTTCTTATATCGTGTCGGGAATAGTAAGAGACTTTCCTCCGAATAGTTCCTTTCAATTTTCATTTTTCACCTCCATTATTCCCGATAGAGAGTATCAACGCGATCTTATTTATGAAGAAAAATGGTATAGCAGTTCTTTCCAAACCTTCTTCCGATTAGGGGAAGGAGCTGATCCATTGGCCCTGCAGGAAAAGTCTCAGGCTTACATGGACGAAATTCGCGAAAACGTAAATCCCATTCCCTTTATCACCCCCTATTATTTCGTCCAACCTCTATCAGATTTTTATTTAGAAACGGAGACTTCAGAAGAAATCGTCCGAAAAGGTAATCCCACCTATGTCTACCTCTTCAGTATCATTGCGGCCTTGATTCTGTTACTTGCATGTATAAATTACATGAACCTCGCCATTGCCCGATCTATTCAGCGAATGAAAGAAGTAGGTCTTAGAAAGGTAATTGGCGCCAAAAAAGGGCAAGTCGCTCAACAATTTTTGAGCGAGTCTGTCCTCATTACAGGCGTTGCGCTTCTTATCGCATTAGGTATTACTTATTTTTTAATGCCGCTCTTTGGTCAGCTCCTTGAAAGAAATTTAACCCTCGATTTTGGAAAAGCCCAATTTTTACTTGTTGGATTATTCTTCCTGCTATTCTTAGTCGGGATTATTTCGGGAAGCTACCCAGCCTTTTACTTGTCTTCACTCCGGCCAGTAGAAATATTTAAGGGTAAAATCTTAGGGTCCTTCTCAGGATTAACTTTGCAGCGAGCACTCATTGTAGCCCAATATGTCATTTCTATTACCTTGATTATAGGTAGCCTGGTCATCTACCGCCAGTTTCAATTTATTCAACAGAAGGAATTAGGATATGATAGAGATCACATCCTTACCCTCCCTGTTCAGGAGGGTAGCGTGTATGAAAACTTAGCCCTTTTGCAAGATGAGTGGTCAAAGAATCCTAATATCCTTTCCACAACTGCATCGAGTAGTTTACCTATTAATGTGGACGCAACGACTATGATATCACCCTCCTTTGGAGATCCTCTTGGGGAAGAGGAAGGTCTTAACATCTATCGAGTTCGAACAGATGAGCATTACCTCAAAGTGTTTGGGATGGATCTGGTGGCAGGTCGCAACTTTTCACGGGAAGTTCTATCTGACTGGACTACAGGCCGCATGATTAATGAAACAGCTGCAAAGGCTCTTGGCTGGTCGGCAGAGGAAGCTGTCGGGAAGCAAATTCGGCATAATGAGGTAGACGCAACAATCCTAGGAGTGATAAAAGACTTCCATATGCACTCTTTCCATTTGACTATCCAACCCTTAATGCTTACCCCCGATAGACAATATAGCGGGTTTATATCTCTCAAAGTTCAAGCAGAAGAACTTCCCAAAACCCTAGATATGCTGGAAAAATCGCTACAAACCTATTCCTCTTATCCCTTCGAATATGCTTTCCTAGATGAAAAATTTGACCAATTGTATAAGGATGAACAAAAGTTGGGAAATCTCCTATGGGTATTTACTTGCTTGGCCATTGTAATTGCCTCACTGGGTCTATTTGGCTTGGCAGGTTTTTCTATAAGTAGAAAGACCAAAGAAATTGGGATTCGAAAAGTGCTGGGCGCTTCTACGCAACAAATCGTTCAATTCCTGTCTCAGGATTTTCTCAAGTTAGTTCTCATTGCTTTTTCCATTGCAACTCCCATTGGATGGTATGCCATGCATAGATGGTTAGAAGGCTTTGCCTATGGAATTAAAATAGAATGGTGGGTATTCGCCTTGGCAGGAATAGGAGCCATCTTGATGGCCTTATTAACTGTCAGCGCCCATTCTATAAAAGCCGCCTTAGCAAACCCCATAGAAAGTCTGAAAAATGAATAAAGATAATCCCAAACAGTTTTCAGTTCCTACCTTTCCTTTTAGGGCATTCAAGTGGTTTTGCCGCCCAGAATACCATGACGATATAGAAGGGGATTTATTGGAACTATTCGCTGAGAGAACCCGCGAG
>JBCCTX010000449.1:0-4686 GCA_039197765.1 Bacteroidota bacterium | reverse complement strand
TCCTTGATTGAGGTATAGGCTGTTGGGAGCAAGATTTCCTGTGAAATATATGTCAGATAACCCATCATTGTTCACATCCCCGATAGCTACGCCTCCTCCGTTGTGAAAATATTCATAGGTAAGGATGTTGATCTGCTCATTTTCAAGGATGGGGTTGGCAAAGGTAATCCCTGTCTTATCGGAGGGCAGTAAGGAAAAGAGAGATTCCTGACCATCTAGATGTAAGTAAGAGAGAAAAAGTAAAATAACGGTTGGAATGTCTAAGGGTAGGAACCTTCGCATAAGGTGGATTCGTACGGTTTATTAAATAAAAGTAGGAAAATACCGAGGTACTTTCCTACTCTTTGATCCATAAATTATTGTCAACAAGTTAAATAGCCTGATCTATTGATCGGACCATAAACGGGAAAGGTAGCTGTTACCATCAGAGAGCCTTGCAACTGCCGCATTATAACTATCGGTGTTGATAATAGGCTCTGTCTCGCTATACTTATACCGCCGAGGGATGATTCCACCTGTTTCACCAGGATTCGGTCCCGGGGTGAGTTGGGGAAAGTTTGTCCTTCTCCAATTCAGATAGGTGTCGAACTCCTGGTCCATGAAATGCTGGATGTAGAGCTGGGTTATAATTTGCTCCAGTTGCTCCTCTTCCGTTCCTGTAAGCGTACCATTCGCTGCAATGTAGGCATCGATCTGTTCGCTAGTAAGACCTGCATCGGAAAAAGGCGGAACCGTCATAGCTGCACGAATACCCTCTTCGAAGAACTGCTGAGCGTCTCCGGAGGCATAACCTTTTAGAACGGCTTCAGCCTTATAAAAGCTAATCTCCGCAAAGGTCATTCTATTAATCCCTTTGTTATAGTTTGTGGCCCTGCCTCCTATCCAACTAGAATTGGGAAAAGAGTAATTGTCCAGGTTGGCATTGATTTCTGCGTACAAGGCATCGTCAGGCGCAGCTGGAACCCCTCTGAATTCAGGGCTCCCTGCAGCTACAGAGCGATCCGTAGGAGAAGCTATTATTGGCAAGCGTGGATCACCAGTATCGATTAATATATTGACAAAGGTCTCTCCTAAATATGGCCTGTCAGAACCTGAAAATCCATCAAAATCCCAAGCTGGATGCCTAAAAGCTGGCCCAGCATTATCCGTGGGAAGCACGGCATTGTCGGCAGTACTTTCCAATAGAGGACCTTGCATTGCGGCAGCCGCCATGCTACTTGCCAGGGAAGCGTCTCCATTCTCAATACCTAAGGCTATTTTTAGTTTGAGGGAATTGCCGTATTTCACCCATTGAGAAGGGACGCCTGCATAGAAGGCATCTGCAGTGCCAAAGGGAATGCTTGCCCCGCTAAGGGTAGTGGTGGCTGCATCTAGGCGAATAAAAAGGTCATTGATAATAGACTCTTGGGTATCATAGACAGGAAAGGTAAACGCTTCCGGTTGGAGGGCCTGAGAATACGGGATATCTCCCATAAGTTGGGTGAAGTAGTACCAAATCTCTACAGCCTGAATCTCAATAATGGCCTTTTTGACATTGGCAAATTCCCCATCTCCATCTTGGCTCTCTACTTCTTCTGTGGCTCTCTTCAAGTCACCTAGATTTGCATAGTTTTGTGCGAATAAGCCTGCCATATCTTGACCTCTGTCAAAGTAGTGGGCCATGGTAAATCCGCTATTCTGGTTCCCAAAATGCTGCATCCAGTTACCTGCGTGCAGTACATTTCTCGTCCAGAAGCTGTGTTGGAGAGCCTCCCACTGGACTCTGGTAAAGAGAAAGTCTCCTGGAACCTGGACCGGACTCGTCGGATTGGTGTTGATCTCTTCAAATTCGTCGGTACAACCGACTGCCAAAAACATGGCCATGAAGAAAATGGATAATCTATATACGAATTTCATAAAGTTTTCTTGATTTTTTAACTGATACATGCATTCGGATTAGAAGGTGAGGGTAACATTCGCACCAAAGGTTCTAGAGATGGGGAAAGACATACTTTCCATACCGATGACTGTACCAGCATTAGTATTTCTATTAAAAATATAGGCATCAGGAGCGAATCCAGGGGTGTTTTTCTGTAAATACCCTAAGTTTCTACCAATTAAATTTAGCCTAAGCCCTTTGAATGGAGTATTTGCAATAAGGGATTGAGGAAAGGAATAGCCCAACGAAATTTCCCTTAAAGCTACATAACTACCATCATAGACAAATTCCTCTGTGACGGCGGTAGTAGATCCAGGTACGGCATTGAGCCAGTAATCTTGCGCCGTAATAGCAATGGCATTTCTCTCGCCTGTCGATACCCAAGTACCTGTGGCATCCTGCTGAGCAATCAGACCATCTACAACCAAGCCTCCTTCACGCCCATCCAGAGTCCAAGCTCCTGTTCCATAAAGAGACATATACATATTGGATTGAGAATAGATGTCGAAGCCTTGGGCGATATCCAGGAATACGCCTAGGGTAACCCCCTTATATGTAAGATTGGTTCGCAAGCCGCCTAACCACTCGGGAACGGCATTTCCGACCAATTCACGGCCCTGCTCGACTACAGGTAAACCTGTATTAGGGTTGATCAACAGATTACCAGAAGCATCTCTTGCATAAAATCTTCTTGAGTAGATGTTTCCAAATTGGTCTCCTACATCTACAAAGGCATCCACGTTTCTGTCTCCTGATCCTGTCTGGAATCGCTCGATATCTTCCGTAAGGGAAATAATTTCAGACTGATTAGCAGAGAAATTAAATGAAATATCCCAGCTAAGGTCTTTAGTTCGGATGGGTGTACCTCTTACTAACAGTTCTACACCCGTATTCCGAATTTCCCCAGCATTTATCTGTCTGGAAGTGAAGCCTGTTGCAGAAGATACATTCGCATTCAAGATCTGATTCTCCGTCGATGCATCATACCAAGCAAAGTCCACTCCCAAGCGATTCTGGAACATAGCCAGTTCAAGGCCAAATTCAAGAGAAGTTGTCAGCTCGTTTTGTAAATCAAAGAAAGGCTGTCTTCTAGTAAAGTTGGCCGTTGTCTGCCCAAAATAAGTATTGTTACCTAAGCTGTACACACCGATAGTTCGATAGGGATCACCGGAATTACCCGCTTCCGCCCAGGAACCACGCACTTTCAATAGGTCTATGGTTTCTGGTAAATCAAAGGCATCGGATAGTACCGCTCCCAAACTAACAGAAGAGTAGATGAAGGACCAGTTGTCAGGAGATAGGGTAGAACTCCAGTCATTCCTCACGGTCCAATCTAGGTAAAGCCACTCTTGCCAACTAAACTGACCAAAGCCATATAAAGAGTGGATTTTGGTATTGTCAAAGTCAAAGGCTCTTCCTACGTTTCTGGTGTTGTTGACCACATATAAGTTAGGCGTAGAAAAGTCGCTACCACTCGCTCCAACTACACGAGACCAAAACTCCTGGGCATTCCCACCAAAACTGATAGAGAATCCTAAGTCTTCTGTGATTTTCAACTGGTTAGCTGATAGCAAGAAATCAGCATTGGTCTCACGTATTTGCTGGGTCCTGTTAGAAACGTTCCCAATCCCCCTGGCCACCCGCGTACCTTGGTCTTGGTACTCGTAGCGCTGGTCTGTGTATGCATCATTGGTGATCTTAGCAGAAAGAGAGAGCCAATCGGTAAAGTCATATCTTAGTGAAGCAAATCCAATCAATCGGTTTCTGTCGTCCTCATTACGGGTCCTATTGACAGACCAGTAGGGATTACCCGTAAAGGTACCACTAGACCAGTGTCTTTCATTTCCTATCTGGAGTAGGTTGGCACCATAGCCTACAATCTGAGTTAGATCCTCAGGACCGATCTCAAATTGCTCCAAGCTTGACAAAGGCACATCCCTTGGAATATAGCGCAGAGCATACATTACATTCTGCTGCTCATCCGCAAGATTGGGGCGGTTTTCAGAAGTCTGGTAAATGTAATTCAATTTGACATCCATGGTCAGCTTATCCGTTAGCTTGGCTCCAACACGAAGATTTGCGTTGTACCTTTCCAGTTCATTGGTAGGGAGTAAGCCATCAAAGCGGGTGTATCCACCCGTAAAGTTGTAGTTGATGCGATCTGTTGATCCCGAGAGACTTACCGAATTGGTCCAAGTGATCTCCTGTTCCAAGAAATCTTTCACATTATCTGGCTGGGGACTAAAGGTCCGTAAATCCCCAAACACATCGTAGTACTGCTGTCCTTCCATGCGCGGTCCCCAAGAAGGGGGGCCTTCAGGAGAACCTCCTGTCGGGGCGGGAAAACCCTGAGGGATTCCAGTTGCTGTCCCATCGTTTGCAACTACCTCGCCACTGGCGGTTCTAACGTGAGTGAATTGGCCATTTAAGCCTTGGCCGTATTCGTTCTGTAAGTCAGGTAGAATAGATTCCAAGGCTGTACCTACGGTAATACCAGAATTAACAGATACCTGCATAGAGCCCACTCCTTTTCCGGATTTGGTTGTGATAATGATAACCCCATTTGCCCCCCGTTGGCCGTAAAGCGCGGCAGCATTAGGTCCTTTTAATACAGATACCGATTCTATTTCTTCCGGATTTATGTTGGAAATGGCGTCTCCATAGTCTCTTCCTCCCCACGCACCAGCAGAACCCAATACTGAGTTGTCTATAATCACTCCATCAATGACATACAGAGGTTGGTTATTTCCTGTAAGAGAAGCATTCCC
>JBCCTX010000448.1:0-4706 GCA_039197765.1 Bacteroidota bacterium | reverse complement strand
GTTTCAGCAGCTTGATACACATAATAATTGATGAATAGGATTTTTGTTTTTTTAGGCTATTCCGTCAGTATATTCTTGGGTTTTCATGTTCTGGCTCAAAAGCCAAACTTTGTTTTGATCATGTCTGACGACTGTACGGTTTGGGATATTGGGGCTTATGGAAGCGAGGATTCCCTAACCCCCATCTTTAGGGATCCGACTGCTACCCTAAAAGAATATGCTTTCGGCATCCAAACCACGAGGGGAATTTTTTCCGGAAGTGATCACTATGGAATTAGAGCTGCCGTGAATGACACCTATCGGTATATATGGAATCTCACTCCTCAAGATACGTTCCTCAACGTGATAAATAACAAGGGAGAAAAGGCGAGTAGGTGGTACAAAAGCTGGCTGAAAGCAGGAGAAAAAGCTGCGTATGCGGCTGAGTTGTGGAGGAGATACAAAGTGTGCCCGAAAGAGGAATTGTATGAAGTAAAAAGTGCCAAATGGTGTCAAAAAAATCTGGCGGAAGATCCCTCCGATAAAGAAATTTTAGAGGGCTTAAGAAAGGAGCTATTAAAATGGATGGATTCTAATGGGGATAAAGGAGCAGCAACAGAACTCATGGCACTAGAAAGAATGTGGAAACACAGGAAGGGAAAATAAATGCAAAATATCAATGGATAAGCTCATTAGCATACAGAACCAAAGGATATTGTGCATCGCCTTAGTAGTTGTAATGCTGGGTATGTCGAATCTGCTTGCCCAGGAAATAAAACCTAATATCATATTCTATTTAGCAGATGATTTGGGATATCTAGATATTTCCGTACATGGGGCCAAGGTCGTACAAACACCTGTTCTGCATAAGTTAAGTGTGGAAGGAATCACCTTCAATAATGCATTTGTCGCTTCTCCCTCATGCGCCCCAAGTCGGGCATCCCTACTTACAGGCCTTATGCCTGCCAGAAATGGTGCGGAAACCAACCATTCTTTCCCTAGAAAGGACGTCCCCTATTTAATCAGCAATTTAAAAGAATTGGGATACACGGTACTGGCTTTTGGTAAGGTGGCGCATTACAAGGGCAATCAAAAATGTGGATTTGATTTTCATCACGATGAGCAAGTAAACCTGTATCAACATATCAGCACTTATTTTGATACGACTTCTATAGAATCCCCGGTATGTATTTTCGTTGGAGATCGTCGGCCCCATGTGAGTTGGACTGAAGAGATGATGTATCCACCTAAGGAGGTAGATCTTCCCTCCAATTTAATTGACACCTGGTCTACCAGAGAACATCGATCTAGGTATTATACAGATGTGACAGGGCTGGATAGTGAAATGGGACACGTTTTGCACTTTTTAAAGGGGGAATTTAGTGAAAATACGATTACGCTTTTCACGAGCGACCACGGGGCTCAATGGCCATTTGGAAAATGGAACCTCTACGATACAGGAATTCGGACCCCCTTGATTATGAAGTGGCCTGGTAAAATTAATCCAGGTACAAGAACAGATGCCATGGTCAGTTGGATAGATATCATACCCACCCTACTAGATTTAGTTGATGGTGAAGTTCCTGATCGCTTAGACGGTCAGTCTTTTAAATCAGTTGCATTAGCTGAACAAGATACCTTTAGGGAGGTAATTTACACCACCCACACCGGAGATGGCAAGTTCAATATTTATCCGATGAGAAGTATCCGGACGGAGCGATATAAGCTCATTGTCAATAGCCACCCAGAGGCCTATCACAGCAATCATTCCGATATCATGAGAAAAGATGGGGCGGGTAACTATTGGGATTCATGGAATGAGCTAGAAGTTAAAGACCCCAGAGCAGCATCGATTGTCAATAAGTATTTTCAGCGGCCCGCTCGGGAATTCTTCGACCTAGCAAATGACGCGGACGAGCAATGGAATCTTATTGACGATCCAGCTTACCAGGAAGTAATCAATGAGTTACAATCGCAGCTTGACCAATGGATGAAAGAAAATGGCGATGAGGGGAAAGCCCATTTGGAACCGTATCCCCTTACTGGAGAGCGCCCCAATAGATCTTTTGTTGGTAAATAATGAGAGGATAATGAAACAACCCTTACTCACTCTTTTATTCGTTCACGTTTTGTTCACGTGTGCAGTTGCCCAATGGGAACCTGCCGAAAATACCATGCTCACTCCCTGGGGTGAGAAAATAAATCCTGAAAATGCCTGGCAAGAATATCCCCGCCCTCAGATGATGAGGGACGAATGGATGAGCTTAAATGGACTATGGGAGTATGCGATCACATCGAATCTAGCAGAGAAACCTGAAGAATGGCATGCAAACATACTTGTCCCCTTCGCCCTTGAAACACCTCTATCAGGAGTTGGTAAGCGATTAAAATCAGACGAGGTGATTTGGTACCGCCGATCCTTTGAATGGAAGCCTACCAGTGGTGAACGACAACTCTTAAATTTTGAAGGGGTAGATTATAAATGTAGGGTATGGGTCAACAATAAGCTTGCAGGCTCTCATGTCGGGGGAAACCTTCCCTTCTCCTTTGATATTACGGAATTTGTAAAAGAAGGTCAAAATGAACTGGTATTACGCGTAATTGACGGTACAGATGACCCAGATTTATACCAGCTCCGGGGCAAACAGAAGCGAAATAATAAAGGAATCTGGTATACGCCTTCTTCCGGTATATGGGCTCCAGTATGGATGGAAACCGTACCCAAGACGTTTATTCAGTCGATAAAAGTACTTGCTGACATGCATGGGGAACTTAAGGTAGCGTCTAGGATAGGTGGGCTGCTTCAGGATGTGCAATTGAAAGTGACGGTGCTGGACAGTGGAAGAATAGTGGCCGAAAGAATCGGAATGGATAATAACCTTGAAATGCACATTAAGAATGTTAAGCAGTGGTCGCCTTCTTTTCCATTTCTGTACGATCTGAAAATTGAGTTGATCACTTCGGATGGCAAGGTTCTGGATAACATTACTTCGTATACGGGCTTTAGGACAGTAGGAAAGGAATCTGATACAAACGGAAACTGGCAATTCACATTAAATGGGAAGAAAATTTTTCATTTTGGCCCCCTTGACCAAGGTTGGTGGCCAGGAAGTTTTTTACTCCCACCTTCGGATAAAGCTATAGTTTGGGAAATGGACGTTTTGAAGAAAGCTGGGTTTAATATGATCCGAAAGCACAAGAAAGTTGAGCCCAGGCGATACTACTATCATGCGGATCGCCTGGGCTTTGTAATCTGGCAGGATCAAACTTCGGGAGGGAGTGGAGGCAGTGAATGGCCGAAATGGAAGAAACTCAGAGCGGACTTGGAAGGTTATGAACCCAAAAATCCAAGATGGTGGAGCAGTGAGGACGACCCGCTGAATGCAGATTGGCCAGATTGGGCCCACGAACAATATCTGGATGAATTGCAAACAACCATTGACTTGCTGTACAACCATCCATCTATCGTGGTTTGGACTACCTTCAATGAGCGATGGGGGCAACACCGAAGTATGAAAATTGGGAAATGGGTAGAGGCGTACGACCCTTCCAGGCTACTCAACATAGCAAGTGGGGGTAACTTTTTTGAAGTAGGTGACCTGGCCGATGAGCACAACTACCCTCATCCTACCTATCCATTAGCCTTGAACGTGTTTGATGACTACATCAAAGTAGTGGGCGAGTACGGGGGGCATGGTTGGCCAGTAGAGAATCACTTATGGGATACCGAAAAAGACAACTGGGGCTATGGAGGTTTACCCAAAACCAAGAAAGAGTATATGGATCGCTATACGCTGAGTAGTAAGATGCTTGGAGACCTTAGAAAACAAGGAATTAGCGGTGGGGTTTACACGCAAACAACGGACGTAGAAGGGGAAATCAATGGATTGATCACCTATGACCGGAAGGTGATAAAGATTGCTCCCGAAATGCTATATGAAATCCATAAGCAGTTCGGTTTGGTAGAATAGAGGCATTGAAAGAGTGCCTTCCTGTCATGAAAGAATTGGGCTAGTAGAACGAATGATGAAGGCAAAAAAAGAAGTGTCCTAGCAGAAAGAGCAGAGGGAAATGTTATAAAGCCTTGAGAGCCTATGCCCGAACCAGGAACCTGCTTTCATGACCTATTACGCTTAGATGGGTCGCCCTATAATACCGCTGAAGTGGCTACATTCCGCAAATTGACCGAATGAAAAGGATTTGTACATCTCTTTTTCTCTTCGCGGAGTTCTTTACTACAGGTGCTCAGACAACCCTATGGGTAGATTTTTCGAAACCTGCCTACAAGTTATATGGGGATATGCCTGTTGAGCGTAAGGAGTTTGAGGTTGAAAATGGCTCTGGTGGCTTGAATGGGTTTGCGTCAGCAAATGAATCAAGAGCCGGTAGCATAACTTGGAATAATTCGGATAGCTTATGGAAGCTTCAATTATATGCGCTCAACCTTCCCTTTGATGAAGGTAAAGTACGCTTGTATCGCATATATGAACAGCATTCCAGTTATCAAGAGAAAAGTCAGGATGATACGCTTGCAATCGAATCTCAGTCATCCATTCATTTATATGGAGTTAAGTAAAAAAGAAATCGAAATCTAGGGACTCTTACCTGAAAGGAAGGAATATTTGATCAACAACCAACTCCTCTCTTTGTGTCTTTGTGCCTTGGTATTCAATTTATAGATTGCGGCATGAAAAACTTTTTCCTTCTCTTAGTTGCTTCAGGATTAC
>JBCCTX010000447.1:0-4756 GCA_039197765.1 Bacteroidota bacterium | reverse complement strand
TTTTCGAAGACCGTTGTTGTTTCCTACGTCTCCGATATACACATAAGTGTCATCCCTTGTCAACGCCTCCCAGTCAAAATTTCCTCCGTTTTTGACGCGGATACTACGCAACAATTGGCCTGATATACCATCAAGTTCATATAATTGATTGCTGTTCCCACTGTCATTGAGGGTCCATACATTTCCATTCACTCGAATAATACCAGAGGTTTCAGAGACTTCCAGGGGAAGTTGTGAATGGAGGATATCAGGATGGATTCGAGGATAATACGAAGTTGGACTTTCTTGAAAGCCGATATCCTTCTTGGTACATGCCACGAAGGCAAAAATCACATACAAGAGTGATATCCAGGCAATGACTGTCTTAAAACTTCCCATCCCCCAAAGATAAAAGAAATTTTAGGAGCCAGGAAAGTAACAATATGAAATATTCAATGAGTGAATTAAATACCTGGAGGCAGTATACTCAGTATAAATATCTATGTTAATTATCTCGGAGCACGCAAGGAGATAGAAATCCCTGTATACCAACTATTTTCCTGAGTACTTCGGAAAGAGGGAGATACCTCTGGATAGGTATGGCGGAAAGATACTGGAAAAATATAGCCTGTTTCAAAAGAGGTCCAAACCATCGGTGCCAGCTGCCACTCTAGTTGGGCCTTGGCCCGGAGAAATCCCTGCCTTAATTGCAGGTATTGACGGGTGGTCTCATCCACCTGAAGGTTATAGTTACTTCCATCTAGCTCTACCCCGATTTTCAATGCAGTTTTTTCATTGAAATTTCTCCTTATAAATGCCTCTTTGGGCAAAACCATTTCTAAGCCCCATTTATTATTAAAAGTCTGGTTCAGCATGAATACCGGATATGCCCTATATGTTCCAAATTGTAAGGTCTGAGCAATTCCCACTCCCCATTCAAGGTTTCTGTGAATTTTCTTTCCGTATAAAAGCGTTAGGTTGATTACCGAATTGGCCACACTCAGAGGAAAATCTTCATATTCATTGCTGTTCCAGCCCACCGATATTTGCCCTACTAAATAACTATCAGCATTTAAAGGCTTTAGACCAATCATTCCCAATCGCAGGGTCTGGAGCGTTTCTTCTGTTAGGGTTTGGTGGAGTTCTGTATTGATCGATCGATCTGAAGCAAAATTATACTTTTGCTGGGCATATTTGGTATCAAGTAGCAAAGTAAAATCATCCCTCAGGACAACGGGAATTTTTAACTTGACTCCCCATTGATAACTATATTGCACGCGATCAGTGTGTGTTACGTTCTGATCTTCTCCAATAGGGGACGAGAGGTTATACCCCGGAACGACTTCATGGAATATCTCCAATCCTTTCCCTGGAAGCATTCCGGAAACTCCAGGCTTGCAAAATCTAATAGGCGTAACGCCTGTGCTTAGCTGCGCCTTTGACAAACAGAATAAGAGCAGGAAGTTACCTGAAAAAAGCCAAATTTTCTTCATTACAGCAGATCATTACAAATGCTTCAACACAAATCCGAATAATGTGTAATTAATGAAGCGCTAAAACAATTAGGTAACTCTGTTACATAAGATACAAATAAATACGGAAAAATGGAAGATGTTATGGATGTTTGTACGCCAAAATTCAAAAATCGTTCCATCTTTCTCTCTAAGATTATTGTCCATGTCGCTTTTAGGACAAAACGGTTTTTTATAATTTCCAGTATGGAACGACTCACCTACTACTTTCGAATATGGGGGCTTATTCCCTTAATTTTCACCTTCTGTACGCCTTCACAGGAATCTAGGCTTTTGCCGAAAGAATCTTTGGACAAATTAGCGCTTGAACTCACCCCCGAGTTTGAACTCCATCCTGATTTTCAATGGGAGCTTTATGCGGCAGAACCCTTAATTCGAGACCCCGTAGCAATGGAAATTGATGAGCGGGGGAGGATATTTGTCGTGGAAATGCCGGGTTATCCTCTTGATGTCTCAGGTAGTGGTAGAATCATACAATTAATTGACGAGAACTCAGATGGATTTCCCGATAGAAGCCAAATATTTGCTGAAAACCTTGTCCTACCTACAGGAATTATGCGGTGGAAGGAGGGGTTTCTGGTAACAGATGCACCAGATGTACTATACTTGGAAGATACGGATGGAGATGGTCAGGCAGACTTGAGGAAGGTGGTCTTGAATGGCTTTGCACGTTCCAACCCCCAACACAATGTAAACACCCCAATGTATGGCTTGGATAATGGCATTTATGTAGCAAATGAATACTTCATCACCACCCAACAGCACGCCTCCCTCTTTGGGGATAAGGGAACCGAAATTTATTTTCCCGATCGTCCAAATGGACCCAGACTCCCCAGCAATGCAAATGACCGGAATGTGCGATTCAGACCGGATACCTATGAATTGCAAATGGCCTCCTCCCAAAGTCAATATGGCCATACCTTTGATCCATGGGGAAGATATTTCCAGACCTCTAATGCCTCACATCTTCACCATGAAGTAATTGCTGCAAAGTACTTGCAACGCAAGCCCTACTTACGTATTGCTGAGGCTCAGCAGTACGTTCCTACCTACGGACACCCTATTGAGGTATTTCCAATTACTCAAAATCCAGAATATCAACTGCTTACAGACGTGGGAACTATGACCTCTGCCTGTGGGATTACTTGGTATAAGGGAGACCTATTTCCCCAAGAATTTCAACAGGTAATTTTCACAGCAGAACCTAGCCATAACCTAATTCACGTGGATCAGGTTGAAACAATGGGAGCTACTTACTCTTCTACTTCTCCTTTTGTGGAGAAAGAGTTCCTACGTTCCCAAGATCCATGGTTTCGTCCGGTATTCCTCTATCAGGGACCAGATGGCGCCTTGTATGTATTGGACTATCACCGAAAAATTGTAGAGCATCCCGAATGGATGGCTGAGTCAGTCAATTCCTCTGGAGAATTATACGAGGGAAGTCAGAAAGGGAGAATCTTTCGAATCAGTCCTAAAGGAGTAGACAGCTTGACCCGATTTCCAGATCTGAGGACGTACGCTCCTCGGCAATTGGTCGAATGCCTAGATCATAAGAACAGCTGGTGGCGCTTGACAGCTCAACGCATACTGGTAGACCGTAAAGATTCTAACGAACTCGCTTCATTAGGGCAGTTTCTGTCGGAAAATCCTTCTCCACTTGGTGAACTACATGGACTTTGGACCTTACAAGGGCTTGGAAAGATGAAATTCTCCTTGCTGCGTGATGCAGTTCGCTCTCCTCATCCTGGATTAAGGGAAAATGCGCTCAGGCTTATGGAGTATTATCCAGATAGCCTTGAGGCGGCGCTTCCTGAGTTATCCCAACTAGGGAATGACCCAGATCCAAGGGTACGTTTTCAATGGATGTGTACCATGGGGGAAACCTCCTTTGAGCGGGATAAACTCATAGAAAAACTGTTTGAAAACGTAGAAGACTCCTGGTTTGTGCAAGCCCTTTTTACGACACCAGATCTTCAAGAGGAGCGACTTTTTTCCTATGCATTGAAGGAGATAGGCTCAACTGCCAAGCCTATCCATAAGGAATTTTTTAGGTCTCTAGGGGCAGTTTGGGCAATGAAAGAGGGCCCTATGGAGCTGGAAGAAGTGATAGGGCAATCTTTGGCAAGAGGATACGCCCACTGGAAGGCTCCCTTTCTGGAAGGGATCTATCAGGCATTTTTACATCAGGAAAAAAGGGAAACATTTGCCCCAGAACTGTACGATAAATTGCTTCAGGCTGTGTTGAGTCCCTCGGAAGATATCAGGAATATTGGCCTTAAATTCATTGAGTTTTGGGAGCTTCCCTCCGACCTGGAGCTAACGGCCCATTTATATAAGGCGGAGTCCATAATTGGGGATCGGAACCAAAATGAGGAATTGCGTGCAGATGCTATTAGCCTGTTGAGCCTGCTTTTACCCGAGCGATATGACGAGACCTTTTATGCCCATTTAGCCAGTAGCGTCCCTGCCCCCATGCAGAAAGCGGCACTAGAAGGCTTGGGTAGGTTAGCAGGCGATAGAGGGTGTAGGTACATACTGCAACAGTGGAAGACGCTATCTCCCGAAATCCGCTCCTTGGCTGTAGATGAATTTGTAAAAGATTCCCGGCGTTCTGCCCTTTTCTTAAAAGCAATTCAAGACGAGGTAGTGGATGCCTCTGTATTGGGATGGCCTCGTACCGTAAGGCTGATGAATCATAGGGATCTTTCCTTGAAGCAATATGCCCGAGAGGTCCTGGCTCCTGCAGAAGAACTCCCTGATGAACTGCAAGAGCGCTATCAAGCGGCATTAGGAGAGGGAAATCCTCAGCTAGGATACAAAGTATATGTCCAACAGTGCCAAGTTTGTCATACCTATAAAGGGAAAGGAAACATTGCTTATGGACCGGATTTGGCCACGGTAAGAAACCGGGAATCCCGTTCACTTTTACTAGATATCCTCAATCCCAATCGGTCCATTGCAGATGGATACGAAATCTGGGACTGCACCTTGCAAAATGGCCGCGCACTTTCCGGAATTATCTGCAAAGAAACCGCCCAAACCTTTACCCTGCGGTCGGCAGATGGAAGGGAAGAAGTCTTGCTCCGTGAGGAGGTCAAAGAACTTACCGCACTTTCTCATTCCGGTATGCCTACAGGCTTGAGTGCACAGATTACTCCTTCGAGTATGGCTGACTTAATTGCATTTGTTAAGTTTGGGAATCCAGAAGAACAATAGCTCCCTTTTCTTGCTTTTACCCTTTTAAT
>JBCCTX010000446.1:0-4771 GCA_039197765.1 Bacteroidota bacterium | reverse complement strand
CGAAACAGTATTGAAAGTATGAATATTAAGCGGGAAATTATTGAGGGTTAATGGTCCGTGGTAAGGTAGTCGGTAGTCCATAGTTAAATAGTCCATAGTCCATGGCAACCTTTGATTGGAGATCAAAGTACACCTAATCATACCTCATACCTCATACCTCATACCTCATACCTCCTAGCCCTCAAACTGTACTTTCACCACTGATAATTTCTTTCCCCTACTTTGGAAATACACCATGATGGCAGTATTGTTGTCTACTTGCTCGCAAAATCTGGGATAGAATTCATTTCCAAACCGATAATCTGCAAATAGTGGCTGGCGGTTGGATACTTCTCCTCCAATTCCAACAGCGTTGTAATAGACATTGACTTTGTTTCTACGGGGTTTGTATTCGTAGAATATAAAGTTTCCAGAACCCCCAATAGCATTGAAGTAAGAAAGGTTAGCCGGAGATTCTCCTATTTGGTTTTTATCTACGATGGCATGCCATTCTATCTCTCCATTCCCATTGATAGAAGTGAGTATGACATCTTCATAGTGGAAAACATCCCGATTCACCCAATAGCCATAAATATCTCGGTAGGGCCTGTTGGTAACATAAAATTTTTCTGCCAGCAAGAGTACTCCACCATCGGATCTAAGGATGATACCATCTTCTGGGTCCAGGTAGAAATTTTTAAGTTCCCTGCCCCGATCAATTTGTCCACCAGAAAGATAATTGGAGAGAAAATTTTCTCCGAACTTCTCAGTAGAGTTCATTAAAATCTCTCCTGTTGGGGATACCTTCTGAAACAAGGTCCCTACAATCTGATACGTACTGCGATTGGAATAAAATCCTGCCAAATACATATTGTCGTCTCGATCTAATCGGAAGGCTAGATCTGATATGTAGCGATCCCCTAGGTCTACTGCTATTTCTCTACCCGTTTGGGTGGCTGCATCGTGCCGATAGACAATATATTTATAGTCATCCGTATCTCTTACGCGGTTGCGCAAGGTAAATTTACCCAGTACAAAGACGTTTCCTTGGTTACTCACCCGGACATTTCTGACGCGAAATCTATTGTCGGGATATCGAAGAGATATTTCTCCACTCTGTATATAGTCGCCTTCATCGTCAAATAGATAGTATAGGATTTCCTCAGTGTCCCGCTTATTTCGCAAGTTTTTAAAGCAGAGTAGCTTCCTCTTGTTGGGAGAGAGCACATATTGTAGCTCTACTTTTTGCTCTTTCTCGAGGGGATATACTGATAGGATTTCGCGTTCTACTATTTGGTTTCCATCTAGGTCATACTCATAGTAGTAGGACTTGATGACACCTTCCTTTGGGAAGGACTCGGATACAAATACAAAAATATATTGACCCACAATAGAGACAAAGTCTATGGTCTTTCGTTCACTTTGTTCAAGGACACGGGTCTCCCATTCTTGTCGAAGCCCTCTGTCGTATTTCCGCAATCCGATGTAGCGGGAAGAGATCCTGCTCATCGGCCCCAAAGTGATCAAACCCTGATCAATGGGCGAGTATTCATAAAATTCAGGCTTTGGATCGTTTTTTCCCAGGTCTAAACGGGCGACAATATTGGATCTTTGTCCGTACACCAGACCCAGTAAGCCCCACATTACGATGCAAAAAATTCTTAATTTATTCATAAAATCTAACGCTTATCTTTTTTCAGTGTCGTGTAAGCTCTGTAGAAGCGAAATCCTCCATACACCACCAAAATAATCCCCAATAAGGTATTTTGTAATCCCGTCAGTTTCAAGGCGGGTGGGGGGTAGAACGGAAAAGCTAAGCCCACAATGATAAAAATTAGGCTCATTACTAACCCTAAGTAAGAGAATGCTTTAGTCATAGTATACGAGTTTGGTACCCTTTTTGATTATAAAAATTGGAAACTTCTTGGTCTATTTCCGTATTATGTGTATAATAGTCAAGCAAGCGTAGCGAATTTTTTTTCATTCATTCCACGTAATAAAATAATTATCGAGATAGTTTTACGTATTACAGTATAGTTTCTTGCCCATGAAATTGTTCTGTTCTCATTTTCAGTACAATACGTAAGTCGCTATACTTCTAAAGGTAAAACTAAGTTTGTTTATGAAATTGTTCGCCATCTCTGCGCTTGTTGTTACCCAACTTTTTTTCTCCCAAGTATTTGGTCAGGCGGTTTTCTCCCGTGCCTTCGGTGAGGAACGCGATGAGAAGGCTTTGGCTGGTATCCAGACCAAGGCCGGTGCCTATGTAGTAGCCGGGCTTACCTTTTCTCATGGCAAAGGTAAGAGTGATATTTGGGTTATGAAACTCGATCCTTATGGTCAGGAGATGTGGCGTAAATACCTGGGAAGCGATGACTTTGATTGGGCAAATGATATTATTGAGACCCAGGAAGGAAATTATGTAGTCGCGGGATATAGCCAAGATCCCGAAACGGGAAACAACAATGCCTGGGTAGTGGAGTTGGATCGATCCGGAAGGGTACAATGGTCTCATACCTATGGAGGCGACCAGGGAGATGAGGCAAAGAGTATCATCCAAACCCAGGATGGAGGCTTTGCCGTAGCAGGGTTTTCGCATTCTTATGGAAGAGGAAAAAGCGACATGTGGTTGCTGCGGCTTAGCGCGAAGGGAGACGATGTTTGGCAAAAAACGTATGGTCAAGAGGGTGGTGATAGAGCCTATGATATTCTCCAGACTCCGGACGGTGGCTTTCTATTAGGCGGATACGCTACGCTAGATCCTGAGAAAAAAGCAGATGTCGTATTAGTGAAAACAGATCCTGCAGGAAATGAGCAGTGGGTGAAGAACTATGGAGGGCAAGAAAATGAAACAGTTGAGGCCATTGCTGCGACGCGCGATGGGAATTACGTACTTGCGGGTTGGACACAAGGCGCTAAGTCCAGGTCTCTAGATGCGATAGTAATGAAAATCACTCCTTATGGAGAAAAAATCTGGTCTCGTACCTTTGGAGGAGAGCGCAAGGATGCATTCTATGATGTGTCAGTCAACCGCGCAGGTGAAATCTTGTTAGCAGGTGCTACCATGTCTAATCCCAATACCAAAGCGGCTGTGTGGCTTTCTAAACTAAATAGAGACGGAAAATCCATTTGGCATAGACGTTCCGAAGGGACGTCTCATGATTTTGCATACTCTGTATCCCCGACAAATGACGGGGGAATCTTTATTGCTGGCAGTACAGACAGCTACTCTACTGGAGGCTGTGATATGTGGGTAGTGAAAACCAATGGGAGTGGAATCATTCAAGCGCCCCAAACAGAAACAGATTGGCGCTATAATCCCAAAAATTCTCGTCGTCCCGAAGTAGAGACTGATGATCCCTTCAAACCCAACTTATACATCCTTTCTGTAGGTATCTCCAAATATGCAGATTCTACTGTGAACCTCAAGTATGCAGCGAAAGATGCTGATTCTATCATCAGTAAGTTCAAGCACATGGAAGGGCAACTCTTTCGAGAGGTTCATGCCAAATTGCTAACCGATACAACGGCTACTCTCACTGATATCAAAAAGGGAATCAGCTGGCTGGAGCGTCAAGCCACTCAAAAAGATATGATTCTGATGTTCATCTCCTCTCATGGAGCTCTGGATAATAAAGGGAATTTATACTTACTGCCTCATGACTTCAACGGATACCACCTATTTGCAACGGGACTTAATATCAATGATGTTACCGAAGGTATGAATGGTACGCCCTGTAAGAAGCTCATTCTTCTCGATGCCTGCCACAGTGGCCGTTCTGCCTTTGATATGATGGACCTTGCCTATGCAAAATCTACAGAGCTCAATGACATTGTGAAAGAACTGGTAGAAGCTGAAGCTGGGATCACCGTTATGACCTCCTCTACTGGAGATGAGTACTCCTGGGAAGACCCCAACTCTGAGCATGGCGTATTTACAAAAGCCATCTTAGACGGTTTGGATGGAGAGGCAGACTACAATACTGATGAGGTGATAAATCTCATGGAGCTCAACCTCTTTGTTACCGAAAGAGTAAAGGAAATTACAGGAGGACAACAGCACCCCTATACCCCCATTAACCTATTTGGCAATATCCCCATTTACATTGCAGAGAAGGAAAAGAAGCCCCTTAAGTTGATCCCTAATATCATCAACAACAATAAGCGAAGGAGATAGGACAGAATAAAAGTCAACTCAAGATTGATATTTTATTCAAAAATCTTGAGCTTTCAGTGAGTGCAGGTTAGTATCTTCTCTTGCTAGGAAGCTATATACAAGATCCATTTTGTCCAATCCAATAAACCGCTATTTTAACCGACATAAATTCACTTTTCAGACATTTCTTGGCTTTATAGCCATTTACATAGCCTTTTACCTCCTGATAGGCAATTGGGCTCACTGGAAGTACCGTCTAGGGATAGGACCAGAAGCTCCCTTTGGTTTACCCATCGGGACAGTGGTAAATCCACCGTTTCTAGGGGGCTTGATCCTGCTAGGTTATACCTTGCGAAACCGTTGGCATCGACTCCCTCATGTTACAAAAAAAGACCAAATCAGGTTATCCCTCTACCTTTTGGGTATATTTTTAATGACCTATCTGCTTTTTCATTTGACTACATTGATCCCCCTATTTAAAGAGGAAGATTTTTGGGGTTTGGTCAATCCCAGCATTACGGCAGTGTTCGCCAATGTAGCTTTAGGCGTAATTATTCTTTCAGGTGGAGGCAATGATTGGAAAGAGTAAACAACTTACAGAAAACATAAACCCATGAACCGGAAGTATATTCTATT
>JBCCTX010000445.1:0-4772 GCA_039197765.1 Bacteroidota bacterium | reverse complement strand
CTCTCCATCACTTCATCCAGCCACCTCAAAGCGTAGTCAGTTATAAAATCTGTTTTATATTTAGGTAGAATTTCAGCTTCTATATCGGCAGGTGAAACCTTCTCCCCATTCAAATAAAAAGGCCGTTGAAAGGTATCTACAGGAGGAACAAAGTATTCCGTTGTAGCCCAGAAGGTAAATGAGTTTTCAAAGGTATTGGCAAAATAGGCTTCCTGGGGTACCCAAGCGTCGAAGTGTTCCTTTCCACTCATAATAGCTGAATATCCCGCTTCCCGCAACAAGGGAACAAAGGATATGGCTCGCTCATTTCCCTTATATCGACCCGTTATTAAGGAGGATCTGGTGGGATTGCACTTAGCCATGTTGTAAAATTGTCTGAACCGAATTCCTCCGTAGGCGAGGCGATCGAGGTTTGGGGTTTGAATTTCAGCCCCGTAGCAACCCAAGTCGGAATAGCCTATATCATCCCCCATAATAAGCACAATGTTGGGGCGTTGGGTACTACGTAAAGTTTTGGCCTTTTCGGGAGCAGTACAGGCAAAGGCTAAACCTAGAAGCATAACTCCTATTATCGGTATGGTTGCGTAGGTAGATTTCATCCTAAAGTCCTCTTTTTTGGTAGAATTTCGATCAAATACAAGCTAATATTTTGTAATGAAGCCGCTATTATATTTTTAGTTGTTTTCAGACATGCTATCTTTTCCGCTTTAAGAATTATCTATGGGAAGCTATCCCATCCGTTCTCTACTGCTTATCTCTGTCTCCTCTCCATTCTAGACGCTCCCTACAAAGCAGCCTCCCATCATGTAGCAATTGACCCCGAAACAAAATCTGGAATAATTCCCATAGAAGTAATTCTACGCTCATACTCTCTTTCGCGGGTATTGCCAGATAGGACAAGCAAGGTTTTTATCCCAAATTTATTTCCCCCCAAAATATCAGTCTCCAAGGTGTCCCCCACCATCAGAATGTCTTCTTTTTCCACATTCTGAAGCGCATTGATTTGCTCAAAGGCATACATAAACATCTGGGAATCGGGCTTCCCAAAGTGGACAAAACTCCGTTTTAAGGTCTGCTCCACAAGGTTTGCAATGCCCCCAGTAGCAATAGAGACATCTAGGCGAGATACAGGGTATTGCGTATCGGAATTGGCCACAATTGCAGGTATATTTTTTCTCCGCAATAGGTTCAACACCTTGTTGATGTCATGGTTCCAATCGAAGCCTTCATCATCCAGGAAGGCTACCGCCGTAAGGTCTTGAATATGGTCGAGGTCTACCTCAGATATTGAGATAGATTCCAAGCCTGCCTGATGAATATAGTGGGCAGAGTTAGGGGTCCCCAGGAAAGCCACCCTTCCCCTAGGAATTTTCTTCTCTAAAAATTGCTGGGCCATCATACCGGAGCTAATGACTTCCCCAGGGTGTATATCCAAAAGTCCCAACTTATTGAACGATTCGGCAAGTTGCTCCTGGCTCCTAGAGGCATCATTGGTTAGTACCCGTAGGATTATACCTTGGCTGCGAATCTGCTCCAAGGTATGCCCGACTCCTGGTATCAGTCCTTTGTGATTTTTGATTACCCCATAAGAATCCAAAAAAATGGCTTTGTAATCAGCAAGGATGTGTTGGAAGGATACAAACTCCATAGAAATCTCGGTTTACAGGTTTGAGGTAAACCCCTAACCTTTTAAAAAGGTGCGATTCTACCTCAGATTCCCAATGCACTAATGAGGGTATCTGGGTGAAATTCTTTATCAATAGATGGAAAATAAACTTCAAACGCCTCTTTCTGGAGTTTTTCAGCATAGCTCTCAGCAAAGAAATACTTCCCATGCTTTACTACATAGTGAAGGATAAAAAAGCGGTATCCTTCCCGCAAAACCAATAGCTCTTCTTTAGACAAAGGGTTAATCTGATGGTATGTGCTAAGGAAACGGATAAACCGATCTTCCATGAAGGTAGAGATATTATAGGAGAATATGGTTTTGTCTCCTACATCTGAGACAATTCTACTCAAAAAGTACATATCCATCATGCGCGTACTTACTCGAAACCAGTCATAGTCCCACCGAGAATACAGTTTGAAAGAAGGCGTAACAGAGAAGTTCCCAATATTCCAGTCTACGAAAACAGGAATTCTAGCAAATGAATCCCCATTTAACTTCTCCCAATTTTCCAAAAATCGGCTACACTGGTCTTGAATAGCTGGTACGAAACGCCCAAACATCCTTTTTCCTTCGGAACGCTTGAGCAGACTTTGTAAATGACAGATCTCTCCTTTTAGGGTTTGAGAAGAAGGAGGAAGGGTATGGCTAATGGTTTGACAGGCTTTATGAAAGCCTGCCATTTGTTCTGCAAGCACATCTATATGCCTTTCTTCCAGTCTTCGGGGAAGTTTATTTTTAATTTTTACGGGTCTGTAAAATACTACCCAGGCATCGATGATGCCATTGGAAAAGCGATGGAAAAAAATTTCCTTGCCCTTCATCAAAGAGGTAGCTAGGAAATTGTCATAGGGTTTCAGCAAGTTGTTGCCCAGTACATTTACGATTGTGTGGTCTTCCACGAAATGCTCAAACTTGCCAAAATATGAGAGTTTGGCAATGACGAAGGAGCGATCCTTGAAGCGCACACGGAATACATGGTTGGTCGATACCCGCGCGCTGATATCTAAAATGCTCTGAATGGGCCGCGAGCTGTCGTACGCAAGCCAGGCGTACTTGACAATAGTAGAAAGGTCCGCAGTGTCCAATTCGTTTTATTTTCGTAGTCCAATTTCTCTGAGTCTTTCCTCTAAATATTCACCTGCAGTCATATCTATATAGGCTTTGGGTTGATCGGCTGATATACAGCTTCCCAAACAGGTAAGGTCCATTTCTGATCGTGGGTGGAGGAAAAAAGGCATTGAATACCGAGGTTCTTTCATTTTTTCCTTTGGAGGATTTACCACGCGGTGGGTAGTAGATTTCAAGCGATTATTGGTAAGTCGCTGAAGCATATCCCCCACATTGATAACAATTTGATGGGGTTCTGGGGAAGCTGCTATCCATGCACCCTCAGTATTTTTAACCTGGAGACCTTCGGCACTTGCTCCAATCAGTAAGGTAATCAAATTGATATCTTCGTGCTCGGCAGCACGCACGGCACCCGGAGGGACAGCATCTGGATTCTCAATTGGGAAATAGTGTATGGGGCGGAGGATGCTGTTCCCGTTTCGGATTTTATTGTCAAAATAGGTAACCGGAAGGTCCAAATATTCTGCAATGGCTCTAAGCAGGTAACGACCCGAAGTTTCCAAGGCCTTGTAAATAGCCACCCCGTAATTTTCTACTCCAGGTACCTCCTCTACAAACACATTATCCGGGTATAATTCTTTGATAGGATCGTCTCCTTCAACCGTCTGGCCAACGTGATAAAACTCTTTTAAGTCGCCTACCTTAGAATTCTTGGCGTGCTCCTTTCCCCTCCCGGTATAGCCGCGTTGTCCAGCGAGGCCTGCAATTTCGTATTTGGATTTGATTGCATCTGGCATCCCAAAAAAATCTTGAAAGGCCTGATAGGCATTATCGATCAATTCCTGGGTAACTCCGTGGTTATCCACAATGGCGAAGCCAATGTCAGAAAAGGAATCTCCTAAGGCCTTTACAAAGGCTTTTTTATCACTTTCAGATCCGTTTATATAATCATTGAGGTCTACAGTGGGTATGTATGCGAGACTCATAGTAGAGAGTTTTGTATGTAAGGGTTCAAGGTTTTCAGAAATTTCTGCTGGGGCCCAAGTCTGCCCAAAAACTGAACTCAAATTAGAAAAAAGAACTAAAAGTTCAACACTAAAGAGAGGCTATCGCCAGAAAAGGAAACATGACTCAAGAGTTGTTGAAGTTTGGGATTTGCTGCCTGATTATGTATGAGGTATAAAGTGGCATCGAATACCAGCAGAAAGCTTCCTTGGAGTATCAAAGACTGCCCATAGCCCTTGATTCGTTCGGGCTTATTTTCTACTCTCCGGCTTCGCTCAATCATGTAGGCTCCTCCTGTGATATAAGCTATATCTAAGGCGGCATTAAACAACAGGAGTTTTTCAATTGTGCGTTGTTCTTGCAAACTCTCCCAGGCAGAAAATCCTGAAGGATCCGTTTTCAAGGCGCCATACAAACCCGCCCCTGCTAAGCCTAAATTGACGAAGTTCCAAAACATGTTCATCTCGTGGAAATACCGAGTAGTACCTGTAGTTTGGCTCCGCAGGATTGCCCCTCCCGCAATATTGGCAACTGCCCAACCGCCCAGGATGTACATACCCGTTTTGTTGATCTGAAGTCGCTGAATATTGAGGTCCAGTATGGTGCTATCCTGGCTGAAAGCCAGGGAAACCATCGCAAGGTTCAACAAGAAAAATAAACCTATCTGGCGGCTTACAAGGGAGGAATTTTTTTTCATTAGGTATCGTATTGCAGTAAGAACCGTTTTGATTCATCTATTGTTGGAATCCCTTTTTACTCAACTAGATTCCGATTAATTTTCGGTATTCTTTAGGCGCTCAGCTAAGTTTGTAAGCATGTCCTTCGTCATTTTTTCCAAATCATAAGCTGCCTTCCAATTCCAGTCCTGTTGACTCAGGGTATCATCCACACTTCGAGGCCAACTCTCTGCAATTTCCTGTCGAAAATCCGGAGCATATACAGTAGAGAAATGAGGGATGTGCCGTTGGATTTCCTGAGAAATTTGACCAGGGGAAAAGCTTATGCCAGCTAAGTTATAGCTGCTGCGAAT
>JBCCTX010000444.1:0-4795 GCA_039197765.1 Bacteroidota bacterium | reverse complement strand
TGGATTCCCAAAATAGAAGCCTGGATGAAATTCCAGCCAATTTTCGTGGCAGTGGGCGCCGCACATTTGCCAGGGCCACAAGGTGTGGTTGAGCTGTTGCGAGAAGAGGGGTATACGGTTAGGCCCTTTGAGTTTTAGGGAGTCTTGATCTTATAGATACTTTTTCAGGATGGAATTTAACACAGAGGCACTGAGACAGAGAGAAGAGGTTTTGTACCAAATACTTTCTAACCCGTATTCTCGCTCGTTTAAGTATTCGCTAGCATTCCGGTTATTCGGGAATATCTATTTTTTGTCATGTACAAAGAAGCGAGTTAGTGTAGTAACCAGGGATTGTGTGCAGCCGATCAATTACTTGGTTGATACGATTAATCTATATTTGCACGCTTCTTTTTCCATTTTCCTAATGCCCCCTATGCAAACCTAAAACCTCATACCTCATACTTATTACCTCATACCTCATACCCTCCAACTCCCCGGACACCTACCCCAAGTGCTCTTTCCACCTCTTGGATAACATAGCTGTAATCCTCTGAGCGGTACACATAATCCAGTGAATTCATGTTTAGGATCAGCAATTCTCCTGTGTAGGAATCTACCCAATCTTCGTATAGCTGGTTTAGGTTTTCCAAGTACTGAATGCTAATATTATTTTCATAGGGTCTCCCCCGGCGGCGTATCTGCTCTACTAGCTTGGGTATATCTGCGCGTAGATAGATAATCAAATCCGGTTCCTTCACCAGGGGCATCATGGAATGGAACACATTGAGATAATTTTCATAGTCTCTTTCATCCATATAGAAGGAGTTTCGAAGATTCTTAGCAAACACATAAGCATCCTCAAAGATGGTCCGGTCCTGGACAACGGTTTGCTTCCCTTCCCAAATTTTTCGTATTTGGTTGAAGCGACTGTGGAGGAAAAAGATCTGGAGGGGAAAGGCCCATTTTTTCATATCGTGGTAAAAATCCTCCAAATAGGGGTTCTTATCCACACTTTCTAAATGACAGACCCATCCGAAATGTTCTGCCAATTTGATACAGAGGGTAGTCTTACCAGCTCCAATATTTCCAGCTATTGCTATGTGTTTGAGAGACTCAGCTTGCATGCGTATCTTTTCGACTGTTAAACCTACTAAAAATAATGGACAGCATCCTGATAAAAAATGGACTACTCATCAACGAAGGAGTCCGGGAAGAAAAAGATATTTGGATAAAAAATGGAAGAATCCATTCCATCGGTACGGGGCTTACGCCAGTTGTAGACCAAGTACTCGATGCGAGAGACAAATGGGTCCTACCTGGATGCATTGACGACCAGGTACACTTTCGAGAACCAGGCCTTACCCACAAGGCAGATTTATCTACTGAGTCCCGAGCTGCTGTAGCAGGGGGCATTACCACCTTCATGGAAATGCCCAATACCAAGCCGCCTACGCTAACTCAGGAATTGCTAGAGGAAAAATACCAACGGGCAGCAGCTGTAAGCCGTGCAAATTACTCGTTTTTTATGGGTGCATCCAATGATAACCTGGAGGAAGTACTCAAAACCAATCCCCAAAATGTTTGTGGGGTGAAAGTATTCATGGGCTCTTCTACAGGCAACATGTTGGTCGACGATCAAGATACATTGGAAGGGATCTTTAGTCGGGTTCCCATGTTGATTGCGGTCCACTGTGAAAAGGAGGAAATCGTTCGCAGCAATCTGGCAGCATACAAGGCTGACTACGGCGAGGATATACCTGTAGAACTCCACCCCGCAATAAGAAGCGAGGAGGCCTGCTATGCCTCATCTTCCCAAGCCGTAGCCTTAGCCATGGCACATGGAAGTAGACTTCATATTCTCCACATCTCCACTGCGAAGGAATTAGCGCTATTCAGCAACAGCCAAGCCTTGGGTAAAAAGCGGATAACTTCCGAGGCCTGTGTACACCATCTATGGTTTTCAGACCAAGACTATGCGGACCTTGGAAAGCGCATCAAGTGGAATCCTGCTGTTAAGCAAGCATCCGATCGTGCAGCCCTTTGGAAGGCTGTTGCAGAAGACCGAATAGACATTATCGCCACGGACCACGCCCCTCATACCCAGGAAGAGAAAGCCCAACCATATACAAAAGCCCCTTCTGGTGGGCCCCTGGTTCAGCATGCGCTACCCGCCATGCTAGAACTTGTACGCCAAGGGGTATTTAGCTTAGAACAGGTGGTCGAAAAGATGTGCCATGCGCCTGCGATCTGTTTTCAAGTTTCGGAGCGGGGTTATTTACGTGAAGGCTATTGGGCCGATATCACAATTGTCGATCCCCACAAGTCATGGACCGTTCAACCAGGGAACATCCTTTACAAATGTGGGTGGTCCCCCTTTGAAGGGCAGCAGTTCTCCCACAGTGTTCATTCTACGCTTATCAATGGGCAATTGGCCTATCACGAGGGGAAATTTGATGAAGGGATACGGGGTCAGCGGATTCTCTTTGATAGAGAGTAAATAGGAACCGTTTCCCTCAATCAGCTTGAATAATAACTCGGTAGTTATCATGGTGAATATCTGTATTGTTGGTTACCCATAAGGTTCGCCGATCTTGACTTAAAATGAATCGGTCTGACTGGCATCCATCTGCAATATTAATCCCAGGAAAATGCCTCAAATTATACTCGCAGTAGTCTACTGTAGGTAGCCCGAGTTCCTCATCGCTTAGATTAAGGTGGAATTGAGGTCCGAGTAAGCGTAAGAGAAAAATATAGCGATAGGTAGGAGGCCTCCAGCAGAATCTTTCTCTCCTCATTTGACTATCACCCAACTATTTTCCATTTTTAGTTACCCAACACCTTAACCCAAAGACACTATTACTATGCGATTCTATTTCCTGGTACTTCTATTTGTCGGATGTATTTCTACTCCAGGATACAGCCAGCTAGACCTTCCCCAATTATTTAGTGATCACATGGTGCTCCAGCGGGGAGAAGCCATTCCTGTATGGGGAAAGGCCAAAAATCGCGACCGAATAACCGTTACGCTTAATGGAAAGGAAGTACGAACCCGGGCTACTAAAAATGGGAATTGGCAACTTGCGCTTCCTGCTATGGAAGCAGGGGGACCCTATACCCTTCAGGTACGTGGAAGAAAGGAATCAAAGACCATAGAAGACGTATACATAGGAGAGGTTTGGATCTGCTCAGGCCAGTCCAACATGGAATGGGTTGTGAACAATTCCAATAATGCCGAAGAAGAAATTGCCGCCGCCCAGTATCCTAACATACGCCATTTTAAAATTCCTCATATCATAGGGACCGAACCCAACGAGCGAATCGAGGGAAGCGCGAAATGGGAGGTCTGTAGTCCCCAAACTGTAGGAAATTTCACTGCGGTCGGGTATTTCTTTGGCAGAAAATTACACAAAGACCTGGATGTACCCATAGGGCTTATCAATACCAGCTGGGGAGGCACGGAAGTAGAAGCCTGGATCAGTGGCCAAGCCTTGGATAGCATAGAAGTCTTCCAGGAAGAATTAGGTTTTATAAAGGACTTTGATGCAGAGACCATGCAAGCCAAAGAGGAAGAGCGGCTAAAGACCCTATTTGGGGGGCCGATCAATACCCCTGTGCAGATGATGGGCGGAACGCCTGCCTGGGCGATCCCTGTGGTAGATATCTCTTCTTGGCGGGACATGTCCTTGCCTGGACTTTGGGAGGATAAGGGACTGCCCAATGTAGATGGGGAAATTTGGTTTCGGAAAATCATAAGCCTTACGGAAGCGCAAATTAGCAAACCCTGCACCCTCAGCTTAGGGCCAATTGATGACCGGGACGAAACCTGGATTAATGGGAGAAAGATTGGAGAAACGCAGCAATACAACCAAAAACGGATCTATAAGATTCCCAATGGCGTATTACAAGCTGGGCCTAATTCTATCGCAATTAAAGTATTGGATACAGGTGGAGGGGGTGGAATTTATGGAAATCCGGAAGACTTGTACCTACAGGTAGGGGAAGATAAGATTTCCTTGGTAGGCGTGTGGAAGTACAAGGCCAGTGCCATTGATATCAAAACGGCACTTCAACCCAATCGCTACGCCTCTGTGCTGTACAATGGCATGGTCAAACCCCTCATTCCCTATGCTTTTCAAGGAGCTATTTGGTACCAAGGAGAATCCAATGCCAGCCGAGCGCACCAGTACCAAAGCCTTTTTCCACTCATGATCCAAGATTGGAGAGATAAATGGAATCAAGGAGATTTTCCCTTTCTATTCGTACAACTGGCAAACTTTCGGCAGCCGGTAGCACAGCCCAGTGAAAGTGATTGGGCCGAACTACGCGAAGCCCAAACTATGGCGCTCAAGCTACCTGCAACCGGTATGGCATCTGCCATAGACATTGGGGAGGCAGATGATATTCATCCTCGCAACAAACAAGATGTCGGATTGCGCCTAGCTTTACATGCCTTAAAGGATACCTACGGAAAAAAGGAAATCGTTTCTAGCGGGCCTTCCTATGAAAGTATGGAGGTTCAAGGGACTAAAGTAGCCATTTCCTTTTCAGATGTAGGAGAAGGGCTTGAGGTTAAGGACAAATACGGATACATACGGGGATTTGCCATTGCCGGACCAGATAAACGCTTTCATTGGGCACATGCGGTTCTGACTGGGAAAAATACGGTCCTGGTATCCTCCCCTAAGGTGAGTAAACCTACAGCCGTTAGGTACGGATGGGCAGATAATCCCGATGACCTCAACTTGTATAATTCGGTCCAACTTCCAGCCAATCCCTTCCGGACGGATACTTGGAAAGGAGTTACCTATGGGAG
>JBCCTX010000443.1:0-4798 GCA_039197765.1 Bacteroidota bacterium | reverse complement strand
GTTTTGGCACACTCAGAAAAGACTATTCTGGGACAAAAAATCAAACAAGGAGATAATCTTCCAATTTCTTATCCGCTGGTTTAGTACGCCTTTTGCACTTACGAAGTATATAGATGAAGTATTTACCTATGGGTGAGCATTTGGACCCGAAGGAGACCACCTACGTGGAAAAAAGGAAGCATAGGAATCTGCTTTGGGTATTTCTGTTCTCAGTCTATTGAACGATTCAATTGAGTTTTCGATTTTGTAGCTGTAAAATCAGTTATCTGCACATTTTCTACGGTGCAATGGAAAACCCATCCGAATGGGAGTTGTTAAATAATTCCAAAGAATATGTGGATACGTTTAAAAACGTATCTGGCATCCTCGCAGTCTAGGCTTTAAAAGTTTGGATGGGGATGGATCTAGAAATACAGTAATTGTAGAAGCTAATACCCTTGGGCAGATGCTATCCAATCTCTTGTTGGGAGCAGCCACTCCGCTAATGGCTGATACAAAAACCCATGGCCCAACCCTGTAGAAATAGTCAACTCCTGAATAGTAGCTTGGGGGGAGCACTTTTTCCAATAGTGAAACCCTCGCCCTGCAACCTGATCAGAAGCTTCTACAATAGCAAGGATATTTCCGTGTAATTGCCAGTCATTTTGTTGCTCAATAAATGCATTATTTGCTCCTAATAGCACATATTTTATGGGATGAAGGCTTAAGTGAGAAATGTACATCGCAATAACTCCTCCCTTAGAAGCTCCAAGTACTATGATATGATTTGGCTTAACCCCGATTTGTATTAGGCTATCAATTTGCCGTACAACTTTCTGACCAACAGTATAAAAATCTGTGTGAGAAGATCGAAGCTCATGGTGCATAATTACCTCTCCTACTGATAGAGAATCTATGATATCCTGATACAAGTATTTCCCAAAACGTTCATGCTCCGCTTCTATCCCTTGTTGCTCCACAATCTTTCCATGAAGGTAAAACACGTGATACATTGGGTCGGAAAATTGGGAAAAGGTAATCTCTGGAAATGAGATAAGACCTAAAATCATTAAGCCAGTTAGATTCATGAATTTATCAATCGTCATAAAAAGTCAGGGTAGAAATGGTTAGGTAGTTAAATAGTCGATAGTCCATAGTTTGGGTTGTTAGTTCTGGGTTTGAGGGTAAAGCGTTCAGCATCTTTCGGCGTCCGTCATAATCCCTCATAAAAAGTCAGTGTCGAAATGGTTAGATCGTTAAATAGTCGATAGTCCACAGTTTGGATTGTTAGTTCTGGGTTTGAGGGGAATGCGTTCAGCGTCTTTCAACGTCCGTCATAATCCCTCATAAAAAGTCCGCGTCTACCCCCTAGAGAAACAATGACCATAGGTCTCCACCCTCCCTACTTACAACTCAAAACCAATCTGCACCCCTAACAACAAAATCGCCCCTTCCCCCGTCGGCTCTCCGTCAGTCTCCACATTCCACTCAAAGCCCAGGGCAGCACTCGGAGCAATAAAATAATGGGTTTTGCGGAACACATAGGAAAGTTCTGCAGTAGGTTGTACGACCCAGATCTTAGTTTCTCCAGTATCTGTACCTGTCTGCCAATCTACCGTATTTCGCCAGATATCGTTCTTAATCCCCCATCGCCAGCCTATGCGACCCTCCTTGAAATAGTTTTTGTAGCCCAAGCTAAACCCTAAACCTGCCCCTTCTTCCTCGTCTTGCACCCCCAAGTCTCTGTGGTCAAAGAGGTTGGCCCCTACACGACCGTAGAGTACACTTTTTCCCGATAGCGAATGGTCTATGCTGATTCCAGGAAGGAACCCTGTAGGATAAATCTGAAATTCAACTGCAAGATCGGTTTGAGCCTGCGTGCATACTGCAAAAAGTAGGAAGCTTACTAACAAATACACCCTGATAGTCATGTGGCTTATAATACAGAAAATTCTTATTTCCTCCGAAAGATGTATTAGATCCTTCCCCAAGGGCGCGGGGAAGTAAAGAGGATTCTGTGATGAAGGGGATGCCGAGGAGATTCTATCATTACTTAGGTGCACAGTTGAACACAACCTTTCCTTTGATCTCCAGCCCAATACATTCAAGATAGCCTATCTTACCTGTGAGATGGAAAAATGAACCGATTAAATACCTTCCAAAAACTTTAGGATTTTTTCTACCTGCAGATCCATATTTTTTACCTTATTGATGGAAAAGATCAAACTCCTTTTTTTCCCGTCTGTTAGGGAATCGTATATATCCTTCAACTGAGGATCTTGGCTTAAGAGGACAAGTAATACCTCGGGTTCTTCAACGCCCAGGGGATTAGGGTCTTCAAAAATCTCGAAGCTTACCTGGTCTCCCACTACTTTGCCAAGTTTCTCCAGGCGCTTCTTCCCAACGATAAGGTAAAAGTTCCCATCTCCAAGGTGATTGAGTCCACAAGAAAAGGATAGGGTTTCATCTATTTTACAAATCAAGCGAGTAGCTCGCTTTTTGGGAAACTGTGCTACCAAATCAGCAGGTATTTTGAGATAAAAGTACCCTCCTTTACGCTTTTCTAATTGTCCTATTGCTTGCTCAAGGGAAAAATGTGTCATTTAAGTAATTCTATAGTTTGGGGATTCCAACCAACAATCCTTTTTTCTTGGGCACTTATACTAGAAGCTAATGCTGGTCCGGCAGCTCGCATTCCAAATTCGGGATCTTCTACTACTTTTCCATCGTTTCTCATGGCATCAAAGAAATTCCAAAAATGATCTATGTGCTCGCTATAGCTTTGAGGAGCTTTGTATTCTGCTAGGGCAGGTTCCTGGATAATAGGCCTTGAGGGATACTTAATTCGGTAAGCTTCTTCAAAATCCTTCTGTCTAGCCTTATCCCAGGTAAACACTGAGTCATAGCCTCCAAATCCAGGGGCTTCTGGTAGGGGATTCCGCTTGAGTTTCACCCCCCCTCCACTAATTTCCATGACCCCTTCTGTTCCTACCAACCTAAATACAGATCCTCCACCAGCTCCATCAGCAAAATTTACGCGCATGGCTACATTGAATTCGGGTAAATTTGGTGTCTCAGCATAATCAAAACTTCCCATCACAATATCAGGCACGTCCCGTCCATCGTTCCAATAGCGTAGCCCACCCGTTGCATAAATTCGACTAGGCCCTAAAGAACCCGTCATCACATGGAGCCCTGAAAAGAAGTGTACAAACATGTCTCCAGGTACCCCTGTACCATAATCCTGATAGTTTCTCCACCGGAAAAAACGAGTAGCATCAAACGACCGCTGGGGCGCATGCCCCAAAAAGCGGTCCCAATCTACGGTTTCCAAAGAAGCATCCGTAGGGATTGAATAGTTCCACGCACCGATGGCGGAATGACGATCGTTGGAAATTTCTGCAAGTACAAGGGACCCTATGGCACCAGACCTAAATAATTCGCCTGCTTTGGCATATACAATGGAGCTCACCCGCTGACTGCCTACTTGCAAGACCTTTCCCGATTGCTTCCAGGCTTCAATTAGGTCTGCACCTTCTTCAATCCGTTGGACCATCGGTTTTTCACAGTACACTGCCTTACCAGCCTTAAGGGCATCTATTGCAATCTTTTGGTGCCAATGATCGGAAGTGGCGATGATCACTGCATCTATATCCTCTCGCTCCAAAATCTCTCGGTAATCTCTTGTACAAAACAGATCTGTTTCAAAGATCTCCTTCGCCCCCTCTAATCTTCCTTCATATAAATCGCATCCCGCTACCAACTTTACCCCTGCATTTTTTAGAGCAGCACGTGTATCATAGTGTCCTTGAATTCCCAGACCAATGGTAGCCAATTGAATATGATCATTAGGACTAAATGTTTCATTGTTTTTTTGAGGAAAATCCCATGGCAATTCCTGCGCATTTTTAAGCCCTTCCTTTTTTGACGGAAAGAAACTAAGTCCCAAGGAAGCTGCACCAAATTTTTGTATAAACTCCCTCCGATTATTTTTCCCTAATGTATTCATATTGAGATTCTTAGATTATCTACTCTGATATTTACAATAATACGGATATAAAATAGTTTGTATCCAAGGTGTTATTCTGTTGTAGGTAATGTGTATACCCACTAAAAAGCTATAAATTTTCCCTATATGAAAAAAATCATAGGCTTTATTGTCGCAGGTTTATTGGGAATGTTGGCGATACAATCCCAAGCTCAGCCTATTCCCCTAGGTGTAAAAATAGGCCCCAATTTTTCCAGACTCCAATTCGATCCTGGATTTGATAGGGATGGAAAGCTAGGGTTTCACATGGGCGTCTTGTCTAAATTCGAGTTGGCAGAGGATCTCTATTTTCAGCCAGAGGTATTACTCTCCCTCCAGGGAAATGACCGCGTCAATAGTACCAATCTCATACTCCCTTTACTCATTAACTATGAGGTAATCGACCAATTTAGCCTCCATCTGGGGGTACAACCCGGGATTCTGGTTGGAGCTGAAGAAGATTTTAGAGATATTACCAAGGTATTTGACCTAGGTGTTCCTTTCGGATTGGAATACCATCCCAAAAAAGAATTAAGTGTCGGAGTTCGGTATGTACCGGGTGTCAGTAATATAAATGATATCAACAGCGACCAGTTTAAAACTTTCAACCGAGTTGTACAGTTTTTTGTAGCTTATTGGATTCGATATTGATTAGAGAATTAAGAAGAGAAACTGGCCAAATACTGCCCCTATCATAAAGTTAGTTTATATTCCAACCCCTAGCCGTTCTCCCCTGTCTTTACCTTTCATATCTTGTTCTTATACATACTATCATGAATTCTAAAACCCCAC
>JBCCTX010000442.1:0-4832 GCA_039197765.1 Bacteroidota bacterium | reverse complement strand
TGCTGAAGTGGGTCCATCCTGGTGAGATAAAACAAATATTATCATCATCCAGCTGAGCAAGGGAAGCCAATAATAGACAAAGGTATTTCCCTTGAATGCATTCATAGCAATTGTAGAAGAATTTGCTTCAAGTTTAGGGCTTCAATCAACAAATTACAATTGTTTAGGGGGCAAATAGCAGATATTCATTGAGAATAGGTAAAAAGGTATCAAGCTAGAAACACATAAAGTAATTGCCCTTATTTCCCCTCAAATATACCGCTAAATGATAAGAAGGGATCATCTTGAGCCGGTGGAGTGAAGCGAGGACTTCGGTAATTAAGCACTGAAAGGCCTATTTCGCTGTCTTTTTGTTCTAGTATTGCAAACAACAGGCCATAAGGATGGACCAGTGCATAGGTATTTGTGCTGTGCAAGTAGAAAAGGGGGTAAATAGTGGGCTCATTAGTCTTTGAATAAACTACAAGCCTATCCGAATCCCCGTTCAAAATAAGAACTGCATCCTCTGTAACGTCTTTCCCATCAGGGGCTTTATACCTTAGCTTTCCTTTAGCAGAACCAACAATTGGTACACTAACAGAAAAGTCGGTAAGAAACAAGGAAGCTATTACATGAGCTGTTTCTTCTACTCTCGGGGGTGAACCTGCATTCGCCATGAGGGCTATTGTCAAGTTATTTTCAGGAAAAATGGTTATCACACTCCGAGCACCCGGCATACCTCCAGCATGTTCATAGACCAGCCTACCAGCTGCATCATAGCCCTGTCTCCACCCTATCCCTACTCCTGTCATCTTCTGAGAATCGGTCTTTTGGCTTGTGAACATTTCTTCCTTTATACCCTTTTCAATAAATCCGTATAAATAGCCATTCCCCATCTTCACCAAATTTGAGGGGGTAGAAACCATACCTCCTGCTCCCCATTTGTAACTGGGGTCTTCAATATGTCCTATTTTTTTTGCCTGAATGAGAAATCCTTCTTCATCCCAGCGATACAGTTCGGTCATGTTAGGAGAAGGACTGGAACGAAGATCTGGACCTGTAGCGCTCATTTTCAGGGGTTCCAGGACGGATTGGTTGAGCAACTGGAGAAAGGGCTTCCCTGAAGCTCCTTCCAATACTGCACTCAAAAGGGTATACCCGTGGGTAGAGTAACGGTAGCTGGTTCCGGGTTCGTGTAGAAGTAAATGGTGAGAAAATACATTCAAAGCTTCTGTTACAGATTGGTAAAACCTATTCTCAATTTTATCTACGTTTGTGTAATGGGGAATACCACTTAAGTGGCCGGACAACTGTCTAGCTGTTATAGGATAGGCCTTCTGCGGAAAACTTGGGATATAGGTCTGAATATGCGCATCGAGATCTAGTTGATTGGATTCCAACAATTTGGCAAGCGCTGTCCCAGTCATCATTTTGGATACAGAGGCTGCTCGAAATTGAGTTTGGGGAGAAATCCGTTTACCTGTCTCTAGGTTTGAAAATCCGATACCTTCGGCATAAATGATCTCATTGTTTCGCCCAACTGCTACAGATATACCCGCGGGCATCCTCGGCTGATCTAATAACTCTGTAAGCATGGCATATGCCATTTGCTTGGCTTCCTTATATGGGGTTTGTGTTACGCCTTTGGGAATGGCCCAAATACTTCCGATAAGGAACAGGAACCCAGTTAAGGAGGACATTTTACACAACTTCATTTTTCATACTGCTTTAAAAGTCCAATCATTTTTTCATCTCCCGCCATCCGAGCATGGTACATGGGGTACTCATCCCCTGGAACAGCCAAATAAGGATCTGCCCCTCGCTCAAGTAAAAGTTTAGCAATGTCGTAATGCCCACTTCGAACTGCATTAATTAGGGCAGTTCCATCAAAACGAACTGTGGCATCTACTTCTGCCCCTTGATTTAGGAGATAGTTCACTACTGCTTCATAACCTGATCGTGAAGCTACCAAGAGGGCTGTACCGTCCTTTAGTACTTTCACGTTCACATCTGCGCCTTGTTCTACCAAAAATTTTACAAAGGATAAGTGCCCAAATTTAGCTGCGGCCATTAAAGGGGATTCATCCCCATCTGCATGGAATTCTATGGCCGCTCCTGCCTCAACAAGTATTTTGCCCAGATCAAGGTTCCCCATTCTCGCAGCAACCACTAGAGGGGATCGAGGATCTCCCTCGCCATAATGACTACAATTGGGGTCTACCGTTTTAAGCAATTCTCGCATTTTATACACTTCTACACGCTTAGTAGCTTGAAGCAATTCTTTGCAAGATTTTTCCTCATTCAACTTACTTTGCTCAATAGTCTCCTTGAAGATTCCCTGTGCCTTAGGGTTGGACATAACTAAATGAATACTGTCATCATCTCTACTTCGAGACAAATGGTCCAAGACGTTAGGCCCCTGATCCATTACAGTTTCCATATCCGCTCCTCGAGCAATTAGAACTTCAATAATGCTGTGGTGTCCTTTTTAGGTAGCTCGCATCAAAGCAGTATGTCCATACGATCTGTGTGATTGATTGTTGCGCCCTTTTTTAGTAGTAAGTTTACCAGCTCTTCTAGTCCATGCCCAGAGGCCTCTAGTAGTGCTGTATACCCATTGGACCCTTCCTTATTTACATCTGCCCCCGCTAGGATCAGGGCTTCGGCAATAGCGAAGCTTTTTTCATGTACAGCTTCAATCAATGGGGTTCTCCCCTCAACATTCGTCCCATCGACGTCTACTTCTTTCTCTAAAATAAATTTCACCAACTCCAAATCCCGCTCATGGATAGCTAGAAACAAAAGTTTCAAATTACTTCGACTTGTGCCTCGTGTAGATGACATTTTCCTTTCATTTGATACAATAGTCAAAGGTGTGTGTACTGTTTTTTCAGATACCTCTCGCTTGGGTAGAGATCTTACTTGAATAGAATCATCCAAGGGTTCCCATGCGAGAGTATCCTTTACATTCTCTACCCAAGGGTTGGAAAGGGGTGAAAGTAAATTCTGATTATCACTGCCTTGGTGTATGCCAAAGCCCAGAGCAAGTATTCCTACGACCAAGATTAGGGCTGTAACAAGGCCCTCTCGGAAATCTGAAAATACAGTCGGCTGGTTGAGTAGTCGCTCTATGCGGGACTTAAAACTGTACCGGATTCCCGTGAATGCCAGTGCAGGACCCTTCGCTCTGTAGTTGTCTTCTTGAAGTTGAATGAGCGTTCTGGCATAGTTTATAGGTTCTCCCGTCAGGGCTACGGCGATGTCATCGCAGCAATTTTCCCGCTCATTGCGAATGTTTGCCGAAATCCACCAGATCCCTGGGTGATAAAAATATAGGATCTCAACCAGAGATTGAAGGATATTGACCAAGTAATCATTGCGTTTGAGATGAGCAAGCTCGTGGACTAGAATAACTGTGATTTGCGATTCAGCTAACGCAGTAAAAAGTTTGCTAGGAAAAATAATAGTAGGTTTCAAAACCCCGATAGCCATAGGATTGAGAGCAATTCTAGAACTGATGAGTTGTATGTTTTTCCTCAGCCCTATTTGCTGGGATAATCGGAGAACTTCTGCCTGCCAATGAGCGGGAACTACTTGACATTGGTATACCCGAAGCCGTCGTATGACAGCCAAGCTGCCCAGAAATCGTAGGAGCAGTAGCAAAACGCCTAAAAACCATATGGTAACGATCAAAGGTATGTGTCTTCCCAAATAGCCACTTAGATCGCGCAACAAAATTGGCATCCCTGAGAAATAGGGTGGGTGTTCTTCTTTATCTATGATTTTAGAATCCGCTCTTGAATTAGAGAGATCGATTGTAACAAGGTCAGATTGGGATAGTTTTTCTCCTGTTTGAAGATCTGTTATTCGCGGCAGAGGTGCATAGGAAAGCACAAATGTACAGATGGTTGATACTGCGAATAAGGTCAAGACAAGAACAGATATCACATACCTAGCATGCGAGCTGAACCGACGCATACCAATTAATATGAGTGCCAATACAACCGCAAACAAAGCTCCTTGCCATAAAGAGTGAATTAGCGTCCACCCTAGGGCTTCTAGCATGAATTCTGGAAAAAGTTTGGATAATACGCTCATGAATTATCTTTTTTTTCAATGGATTCAATATAGTTCTTCAATTCTTGGAGTTCTTTTGGAGAGGTCTTGTAGTCTCCCAGCACTTTCATCACCAAGCTGAGGGCGGAGCCACCAAAAGTGAAGTGAAGAAATTTATCTAGAAGCTGCTTTTTCGTAGCCTGTTCTTCAATTGCTGCATTATAGATATGTTTTCTACCAGCTGCCTCTCGATGAAGAAACCCGCGTTCATACATTACCTGCATAGTTTTGAGAGTAGTCGTGTAAACAATGTCTTTATCACGGATATCTGCCAAGTGTTGATGAACCTCTTTTACAGTAGCTGGCCCTTCATCCCAAAGGAACTGTAAGATTTCTAACTCAGCCTGCGTAGGTTCAAGTTTTTTCTTTTTCGCCATGTTAATCCCTTTACTACGATAGTTATCGTAGTACGAATATACGAGAGTTCTCGTAATAGACAAACGACTATTACGATTTTTCTCGTATTAAATCAGTTCTTTATAAGGCTTAAGGCAAGTCCTGCACTATTACTCCTAGCTAGCCCAAGTACCACTCATAGTTAGGTACCCATGAAAAATTGCTATTCATACCGCAAGGCATGAACAGGATCTTCACGAGCCGCTTTAAAGGTGAAGTAACTGACAGTCAAGACAGCAATGAGTAATACGGTTAGAATAGCTACCAGAAAAAATACAGGACCTAACTCAATTCGATTGGCATAGCTTTCCAGCCACTGATTTCCTAGCCACCAACTCAAG
>JBCCTX010000441.1:0-4855 GCA_039197765.1 Bacteroidota bacterium | reverse complement strand
TATGCAAAATGGTTGTGTGGTCGGTGGTTAGATAGTCGGTGGTCCGTAGTCCGTGGTAAAAAGCGCCAGTTGGAGAGTGGAATGATCCACAATTTAAGTTGTGAGGTCTGGGATGGTGGGTTAGATAGTTAAATAGTCCATGGTCCACAGTTTGGGTTGTTAGTTCTGAGTTAGAGAGTAGAATAGTTGAATAGTCCATAGTTTAGATTGTAAGTTCAATGTTATTCAGGGTCTGTCATAAAAAAGTCATCCAAAGTCAGTGTCGAATTAGTTAGCCAGCATAGTCCACAGTTTCTAGCGTTTCTTAGCACATGCTAAGTCCCTAAAATTCTGTGTCCTTCTGCGTCGAAAAGGGTTCTGGGTTGAAAATAGTTAGATAGTCGGTGGTAAAAAAAAGTGCTAGAAAGAGTTTCTGACTGGAAGGTTGAATAGTTAGATAGTCGATAGTCCACAGCTTAGGTTGTAAGTCCAGGGTATCTCAGTGTCCGCCATAAGCTGTCATCCAAAGTCAGTGTCGAATATGGGTTTGAGGGTTGGATAGTTTATTAGTCCATAGTCTACGGTTTCTCAGCGCCACTTAGCACATGCTAAGTCCCTAACATTCCGTGTCCTTCATAAAAATTCAGCGTCCTTCTGTGTCTTAACAAAAAGAAAACTCCCAGCCGGGGAGGCCAGGAGTCATTCCTTAGTAATTAGCTGCACATCGTGATACAAAGATGCATAGTCTAGGCGAATGGGATGTGTAGTTTTGAAATCAATTTGTTCATTTTTAGAAATAAATGAATATAAAATCAATTGGTTCCGATTACAGGAAGCTAGGGACCAAGGGGAACTCCCCTCACACTCGATATAAACTTCGCCAACTTTTTACCTCAATTCCCGAACTTCTATTTTGTTCCTCCTCTCCTCCATAATAGAGAATTCCTCCCTTCTGTCCGGTTAGTTTTTCCCAAAAGCGAAAGTTTTTGAAAAAATCTGTGCGAATGGTTTGCCCGGATTTGATTTCGATAGGCGTAATGGTCCTACCTTCATCCTTGATTACGTCAATTTCATTTTGCGATTGGTCCCTCCAAAAATAGAGATTGGATTGCTTGCCTTGGTTGAAACGATTTTTCAAAAGCTCATTGATGATGAAATTTTCAAAAATAGCGCCTCTGTAGGGATGTTGTATGATATCAGCTTCTGAGGAAATTCTCAGTAAGTAACACAATAGCCCCGTATCGTAAAAGTATAATTTGGGAGTTTTTATGAGACGCTTATTGAAGCTATTAAAATAGGGAGGAAGCAAATGGATGATATAGCTTGCTTGTAAAACCCCCAACCAGGATTGAATAGTTTTATGATCAACCCCTACCTCATTGGCTAAATTAGAGTAGTTTAGGAGTTGGCCTACTCTTCCTGCTGCTAGGGCCAGGAACTTTTCAAAGAGCAAGAGATTTTCAATATTCTTGATCTGACGAACGTCTCGCTCGATGTAGGTTCTCACATAGGTAGGAAACCAGTTCAGGAGTACGTTGGATTTCATCTAAAATGGCTCCACCAGGGTAAGTGGCTAAGAAGCCAGCAGGATCCTCTAAGGCGAAGTTCCGATTTTGAGGATTTTCGAGAGATACATAGGGTTTTTCAGGAAAACACATCTTACTAAGTGTGGTCTTCCCACTCTGTCGAGGTCCCATAATTGCGACCGCTTTGAATTGCTGGGCTAACTCTTTTACCTTATTCGCAACTATCCGATCAATCATTTTTTGTTAATTGGGAACTAAGGACATGACAAAAAATGCAAATCAACAGATTCCCCCTTGCAGAGCCGGCAAAGTGCGTCGGAGAAGGGGGGTGGGGGATGAATTATGACGCAGATATAGATTGAAAACCATCGCTAAAAAGTTTTGCCACATACAAAGAATTGGGAATTGAATTCCCAATTAACAAAAAAATAGCAGACCTAGGCGATTTTTTGCCTACGAGAGCTGAATCAATGTAAATTGAAGATTCAATCTTCAATTTACACAAATGTACCCTCGTCTCTATTGGAAGGAAGCGGTATAACCTTTACCCTTTCCCCCTTCTTCAAAAATTTTAATAAGCGTCTCATAAAGAGTCCCAAGCTATATTTCTATGATACAGGGCTGGCCTTGTCCTTGTTGGGTATTTCAAGTCCTTCCCAAGTGTACTCCCATTACCTCAAAGGAGGGATCTTTGAAAATCTGATCATTGCTGAGTTAACCAAACAATCCCTACATCGGGCTCGCCAGCTTCCCTTATATTTTTGGCGAGATAGCAACGGCAACGAGATAGATGGCTTACTTCACAAAGATAATTCCCTAGATATTTTAGAAATAAAGGCAGGGAAGACTCTCAATTCAGACTACTTCAAGGGCTTTGCCTATTTCCAGAAATTGATTCCAGAAATGCTAGATAAGCAGTTTTTGGTCTACGGAGGAAGAGAAAGCCAAATCAGAAAGGGAATCCAGGTATATGGATGGCAGGAGTTGGGGAAAATATTGAGCTAATAGAGGACTTCATTCAAGGAAATCAGAATAAATTCCCTCAAAAAAATCTCCTATAACTCCTTTCTCCCTCCTTTTCTCTGCGGTAAAAAAGGGTTCATGAAATCTGGAGAAATCCAAATTTAAAATGGAAAGATTATCAATAAGATAAAACAAGGCTTTAGTTTCCAATATTTTTTATCTTCCAATGAATAAAAGCCCCAAGCCATGCCAGAATCCTTCTTCGCCAAGTTCCTTGCCAACAAACTCGCCAGCTATACCCTGTCCAAGGGAGGAAAACTCCTGGGCAAACAAGAATGGATGCAAGGCGTACTCCAAGACCTGAAACTCACTTCCATCCAAAACGACTTTAGCAAGCGCTACTTGGAAAGCCTTTACGCCTTTCGGGTGGAGCAGCACAAAGACGGCACCGTTATGAATTTTTTCCGGGAGGAAATGGTCATTGAGGCTTATTACCAGTTTTATTATGGGAAAGAGGGGATAGAGGGAAATACAAGCCGCTTACTGGAGCAACTGGACCTATGCAAAAGGGCCTTAAGCGTAGGAGATGCCATACTTACGGATAAAATCGACCTGGAGGTAGAAGGGAGGGAATTCTTGGAACTTCTGGAGCAAACCGCCAAGGCCAGTGCCTCCGTCAGCGATCGCATGATGCAGCGCGATATTAGCGATATCAAAGACCAGCTCAAGCAACCCGCAAAGACCCTTTCGTTTCAAGGAAAAATTCTGGGAAATCCACCCTTTGACCCAGAAGTCTTTCTAGGCCGAGCGGAGGATCTTGAGGCGGTTCACACCAAATTGTTTGAAGAAGAAAACCTTCTCCTGCTGGTCAACGGCCAGGGAGGCATAGGCAAGACCAGCCTGGCGGCCCGCTACTTTTTCACCTACCAAGAGGATTACAGTCACCTAGCCTGGGTCTTCGCAGAAAACAGCCTACTGGATGCCCTCATGATCCTGGCAGAACCCCTCAAAATGGACTTTGACCCCACAATGCCCAATGAAAAGCGTCTCCCCCTCTTGCTGGACCGACTCCGCGAGCTGCACCCCAAGCCCTGCCTGCTCATTATAGACAATGCCAACAAACTCGCTGACCTGGATCGCTACTATGGCGCCTTGCGCTCCTGCCCTAATTTTCACATCCTACTTACCACACGGATTACCGAGTACTCTCAGGCCCCCTTTTACCGAATTCAAGCCTTGGCAGACCAAAATGTCCGAGACTTATTTACGCAATACTACCAACCTTCTCAAGAAGAACTCCCTTTGCTAGCCGAACTCTTGGAGGCAGTAGAGAAAAATACCCTGGTGGTAGAATTACTGGCCAAAAACCTGGCCAAGTTCAATACCTTCAAACAAAACTATAGCCTTAAAGCTCTACTCCTAGACCTGGGAGAAAAGGGGGTATTGGGTATACAGTACAAAGAAATAGCTACCGCCTACCAAGCCCAGGGGTGGGGACTTCGCAAAGAAACCCCCGAACGTATCCTGGAGGCCATGTACGACCTAAGCGAACTTCCCGAAGGTGCCCGACAGGTCTTGTCCTGCTTTGCCGTACTCCCCGCTGAAGCCATTACCTACGCAACCCTGAAAGTCCTTTTACCCAAACGTAGCAGCCTGGACGAGGACCTCAAGCACCTGATTCAAAGCGGGTGGCTGGACTTCAACGAGGACTTGGTCGCCTTTAAGGTGAGTCCGGTAGTACAAGAAGTTGCTTTAAGGAAAAGCCCCAAGCTAGCAGAAGATTGCAAGCCCCTAGTTGAGGCTTTGGAGGGAAAACTTGAATACCAGGGAGCAGAAGGCCACCTGCCCAATTGTAGCTATGAAGAGGCCCCTCTACTCGCTCGATATGGAGAGACATTGCTACAAAACCTAAAAGGGCATTCCGAAGCTTTGTTTGTCTTGTATGATCGGGTAGGATATTACTACCGAACAGTAGGCAAGCTCCCCCAATCCCAAAAAGTATTTGAAGGCTATTCTGAACATGCAAATGTCCTACTAGACCAAGATCCCTCAAATGTATCGTTTAAAAACGGCCTAGCGATTTCCTACTCTAAACTCGGGGAAACGCACAGCTCTCTGGGGAATTTGGATCAAGCCTTGAAATTTTTTGAAGAAAGATCTCGACTAGGCAAAGAACTCTATGAAGCCTATCCCTCAAATGTATCGTTTAAAAACGGCCTAGCGATTTCCTACGAAAAACTCGGGGAAACGCACAGCTCTCTGGGGAATTTGGATCAAGCCTTGAAATTTTTTGAAGAGGATACCCAGCTCACGAAAGAACTTTATGAAGCCTATCCCTCAAATGTATCGTTTAAAAACGGCCTAGCGATTTCCTACTTAAAACTCGG
>JBCCTX010000440.1:0-4930 GCA_039197765.1 Bacteroidota bacterium | reverse complement strand
GCCCACAGAGGTCATCAACATTGCTGAGATAATTAAGGAAGCACGTCTTTCCCTTCCCCCTAGTTATCAGGGATTGTGTCGAAAGATATTTACCTATGATCTCCCTCCATTTCGTGCCAATCGGCGCAAAATGCTCCTCATGGTTCAGCAAATTCTCTTGTTCAGCATCAAGAATCGAGGAGAAGAGCCTTTGTCTATCGAGGTAAGTAGCAAACCCATTGACTGTCCCTATACAGGAGAACCCGAGTTTCTCTTTTCCTTCCAGGACAATGGTGCATCTATTCCCAAAGATAAGAGAGAAGAGGTATTCCATTTGCAAACCTTTCGAGGCAATACCAATGCCTTGCACCTAGGGATCAGTAAAAAAATCCTGCACATCTACAGTGGGCACTTATGGCTCGATCCAGACTGTGATACGGGCAATATCGTACACTTGGTTCTTCCGCTCTCTAAGGTGGGTATAGCACCAGAAGAGCATCCCAAAAATGCAGAATCAGAACCTTCTGAGGATGAAAAACCACAAAACCTCGTAAAGCAATTGGCAGAAAGAGTAAACCTCTTGTTTTTAGGGCTTTAGTGCCTAGTTCACTCCTAGGTATTGTTAATAAATTCATCATTCTCCTATTCAATTTGTAGCTTTGCTCGCTCATTAGCTCCTGTGGGCCTTCTTCTTTTAGAGGGAACTTGGGAATCAAACCACCTAGCCATTAACCTGTATTAAAACTTTCTTTTCTCATATAAGCCTCACGGTCTTGCTCAACTTGCTGGTGAAACCTGCATGGATACTGACAGAATTTTGGGTGCACAACCAGATTGGTCATGAGAGTTGGGGAACGTATGCCTCCCTCCTGTCATTTGCCTTTCTTTTCATTGCCTTATCTGATCTGGGAATCAACCAATACGCGATACAACGCTTGGCAGGATCTCCCGAGTTATTCCATCGCTATTTTCCCAATATGCTGGGCACGAAGCTCTTTCTGGTAACTTTTTATCCCCTAGCTATTCTTGGGTTAGGGTATTTATGGGGCTTCCCACCAGCAGAGTTATACCTATTGGTGCTACTGGCCTTTATTTATGGAGGAACTCAGCTTAAGCAGTTTTATCGGGCGAATTTTCAGGCCATGCAAGCCTTCCAAGTAGATGCTTTTGCCTCAGTTACTGAACGGGCTATATTACTTGTTTTTGCCTGGATTTTGCTCTACACCTTTATCGATATAGAGCGTTTTGTATATGCGAGATTGATTGCCATTGGACTATCCATTATCCTTTTTTCTTTCCTATTGGCGAATAGAAAAGGGAGCCTGGGTATTGCCTTTGAAATCCCTAAGATTCGGAAGGTTTTGACAGCCAGCTTTTCCTTCGCGTTAGTGACGGTTTTATATTCTTTTCTAGATAAAGTGGACCAGGTGATGTTGGAGCGGATTTGTGGAGATCGGGAAACGAGTCTGTATGCTGCAGCCTACCGTGGGATGGATGCGATCCATATGTATCTCATGATTATCCTCACAATCTTTTTTGCCCGGTTTGCCCATTTCATATCCGATTTCTCGATGCAAAGTAGGTTGCTGAGACTTGCTCAAGTTTTGACAGCACTTCCATTGCTCTTCATTAGTGTGGTGGTTTTTTTCTATGGGGAAATACTGATTTCTCTCTTATTTACCAACAGCTCTGCAGAAGAAATAGAGACCATGACGCTTGCATTCAAAATCTTGTTTGTCTCTACCCTCACCAACGGTCTGTTTATGGTCTACAGCACCTTGCTATCCTCTACAGGATCCATCAAGTTTGTCAATAAGGTCGTACTTGGGGGAATTCTCCTGAATGTACTGCTAAACCTTTACCTCATTCCTATTCAAGGAGCTACAGGAGCTGCCTGGGCAACCACTATAACCTTAGGGTGCATGGGAATAGGCTATGTAGTTCGCTTGGCCGTCTTATCCCAGGTGCAGGTCCCCTGGGATCTCCTATTGAAAATAGTACTGGTAGGAGTCATGCTCACAGGGATTTTTTATTGGGCCAAAGGCAGAGCCTTTTTGCCCATGGGTACGATCTTTATTACGGGGTTAATATATACTGCATTGTGTTGGATACTCGGGCTTATCCCTGCCGAGGTACTTCCTCCATTTTTAAAGAGAGGGAGGACGGATGAATAAGATCTGCCATATTACGGTATTAAATCCCAGCACACACAACCGGATTTTTCACAAACTAGCGAAATCGCAAACGTCCTTTGGATATGAGGTATTCATAATTGGACAAGACTCCGCAAAGGCACCCTATGAGTTAGAAGGAGTCCACATTTTGCCGATACCCGAATTTGGCCGGTTGAGTATCCAGCGGCTCATACAATATCCTATTAGAATGTGGAGGTACACCAGAAAATATCCCGCACAGATTTATTGGCTCCACACACCCGAATTGATGTGGTTGGGGGCGATTCTCAGGTTATTAGGGAAAAAAGTGGTGTATGATGTGCATGAAGACTATTCCCAGACGATTCTATATGCGAAGCATTATCCTTCTTGGATACGGAAGCCTATTGCCTTTTGTCTAAGGCGGTTAGAAAAAAGATGGGCTAGCACGCTGGATGCAGTTGTATATGCTGAAAGTTGTTATGATAATATACTGGAACTACCTCCTGCTCGATTTTATCTCCTCCGAAATACCTTCTCCTTTCGATCAGATGACCTGAAAGCCTGCGAGTTGCCTTTTCAGGCAGGCTCCTACATGCTCTATACAGGAACGATAGCCGAGGAGTGGGGAATTTTCCGAAGCCTTGCCCTATGGCAAGAACTACATTCATTTACGGTACTTCCTTTTATCATAGCGGGCTTTACACATTCTCCTCAGTTGGTAAAGCGGATTCAACAATGGGTTGAAAGTGCAGGTATAGAGGAACATTTCGCTTTAATCGGTGGTACGAGTTACGTGCCTTACGAAGAGATTGTCTACCTCATTAAAAATTGTCGGTTTGGAACGGCACTCTATGAGATAAATCCTGCTATTCAAGGTAAAATTCCTACAAAATTTTATGAGTATATGGCATTTGACAAGGCCCTTGTGTATACACCTGAACCTGCTTGGGTTGAATTTGACAATAATAATCGACTAGGGGTGGCTTGGAAATCCAACACTGATAGGGAAAGGCTATGGGCTTCTTTACAGTCTTGGAAAGCGGTACATACACCTGCTCAGTTCAGTTGGGAGCAAGATGAAAAGGTGCTAGAACACTTATTATCTCAGATCTCCTTGTAACAGACAGTTCTTTTAGGGCTTGACACTCTCAAAAGCTCTCTTCCCTCCTCTCTCTTCTAACAGGTGTCTTTCCCTTCATATCCTTTCAGGTAAAATTTCGTATCTTGTATCTAAGTAACTTTCAGAAATTTTTCTTTTCTCATGCCATTAATTGTCCAGCTCACGATTGCAATAGTAACTTTTATCCTGATTTATCGGGTAGTTGCGGGGAAGCTTCCAAAGTTGAAGCTGAACAATCCTTTGTCAGATACCGTGGAGTGCCCGCGTTGTGAGGGGAAAGGGTGGTGGCAAAATACACGAAATCGAGAGACGTGTGAATGGTGCAAGGGTTCTGGGAAAGTACCTAAGGACTTTCCTTTGCTATGAGAAGCGTATAAATCCAGATATAAGTCTGAGTACTATGTACAGCAAATCTACTGCTCTACAGCTGTAAGTCTGTCAAGGCTTTGATTTTGCCAATATACTTGTCAGCCATTAATTTGAAGTTTTCAGATGAAGGATGGATTTCATCGTGCCAGTCTTCTGGATTAGGTGCCAAGCCCCGCAAATCTATGTAATACACGTTTTCAAAGGTCTCACTCAGCCGTTGATGCATCTCATTGATTCGGTCTATTACAAGCTTTACAATGGTGTGCTGGGTACTAGGATTCTTGATTCCTAGGTGCTCGACAAAAGGCTTTTTCAACCATTGGCCATTGCCCCCGAACCAACGCAGGAGACCCTTAATAGGGTGGAGTCCAATTGCATCTGTCGGATAGGCATAATCATAGCCATGACACAAGATCTTCATATCAGGATAGCGCTGTTCCAAATCACAATACAAGTGAATGTACAGGAATTCAAACACAGAGATTAAATCGCCTAATGTGTCTTTGATATACTTCGTTGGATTCTTTTCAAACTCAGCGTCATAGGGGTGGCACAATTCTTTAATTCGAGCATCTTGAAGCAAATCATTTCCTCCTCCGCTGATTAAAAAGAATTGGGGGTTATTTGCTTTCTGGAGGGCCTTGACGTACTCCCTTTGATGGAGAATATTGTAAATCCAGTCCCCTCCAGCTCCCAAGCTATACACAGACATAGATTTTTCTTTGTTGATCCAGTCTATGATATCTTTGACGTAGATGGGAAACTGAAACCAGGAATCCCCCTCTGATACAATTTTGAGGATATCGGGATCATGGGTAGTTTTTTGGTGGTATTTGCGTTCTCGAGCTTGCCTGGCGAATTCATTCAAGAACCCTATTATTCCTTCATCTGCTTCTGCTTTGTTGAGTACGAGACTGATATCGACGCCCAAGGTATCTGCGATGAATTGTGGACTCAAGTCAACTAGGTCCTGGGTTTGGTGTATCAGGTCATACAATTGGACTTCGGACATTTCTCGGGTACGACTTTCGAAGCCACGAGTTTCCGCCCGTTGGGCGTCATCCTGCACATAGGCATCCTTCATCTGCTCCGTTGCAGCCTTTACATAGTTCACAAAGTTCTTGGGGGTAGCGGGATTCATAGAAGTACGGAAGCTTGATTAGTTGAAGTTTAAAAAGTAGAAATGAGTACGTTTAAAACGGAAGGGGAACACCCTCTATAGCAGTTCGACGATTAAATTCTTGCAAGATTTTCGTAAGGACAGAATGGGTATGCTTAGGTTGGACTGAGCGTCCATCTATTGCTC
>JBCCTX010000439.1:0-4947 GCA_039197765.1 Bacteroidota bacterium | reverse complement strand
CAGATACAGAAAGTACAGCGGCCTCCATTTTTATCTTAGCCTTGCGGAATATGGTTGAAAGGACAGGTAGAGAAAGTCTCAGGACGGGGGATAAGCTTACAGAATTTGTCATGGTTTCTGCCCTAGAATCTGCCCAAAACCATCTTTTGAAACATTTTGGTAGAATGCAGGTAAAACTCGGAGACTTACAGCAACACAGCAGGGGCAAAGTATCTCTACCTTATGGAGGTGGCCCAGATGTCCTGGCAGCGGTTAGCAGTACCTTTACCCAGAAGGGTAGACTCCGACCTAGGGCAGGAGATTCTTACATCCAATTGGTTCAGTTTTCGGATCAGGGAGTAGAAATAGAGACAATTAATGCATACGGAGCATCTGCCAAGCCTGACAGTCCACATTTCACAGATCAAATGGAGTTATTCACTAAACAGCGGCTTAAGCCTATGACCTTAGATCGTGAGCAGGTATTTGCCGAAGCAAAGGAAATATACTCTCCCAAATAAGCAGAATTACCAAACCAAAGTAAAACAAGCATTCTCAGGCCTGCCGTCTTTTAGGCTTGGAAGAACCATTTCTTCTTCGGTTATTGGAAGGCTTTCGGCCTTTTCGGGAATAGGATCTCCTGCCACTTCTCCATTCAGGCCCTTCACCGAGCTCAGGAGGTAAGGGAAGTTTATTGACTTCCTTGCCAATAAGTTTTTCGATTCTGGCGAATTTCCCCATATCACTTGAACTTACTAGCGTAAGCGCGATGCCAGTTCTTCCCGCACGAGCGGTTCGACCAATTCGGTGCACGTAGTCCTCTGCATCTTGGGGAACATCGTAGTTTATGACCAGATTGATGTCCTTGATATCTATACCACGACTTATCACGTCTGTTGCAACTAACACCTTGGTTTGCTTGGCTCTAAAACGGGATAATACACTCTCCCTCTCAGATTGCTCCAGGTCAGAAGAAATGGCTTCGACCGTAAATTCCTCATTTTTCAGCGCGCGCATAATATCAAATACTTTACGCTTAGTAGAGCAGAAAATTAAGATGCTTTCGCAATAGTCTTTCCCTGATATCAAGCTAGACACCAAGGGCGTCTTCTGATCGGGGTGGGCTAGATAAACGGCTTGGAGCACTCCTTCTGCAGGCTTGGAAAGTTCAAGGGTAATTTCCTCTGGATCGGTTAGCATCACCTTAGCGAGCTTCCTGATCTTAGGTGGCATAGTGGCACTAAAGAGGAGGTTTTGCCGCTTTTCCGGTAAATAGGAAATTATTTTTTCAATGTCCTCAAAAAATCCCATATCTAGCATCCGGTCTGCTTCATCCAAAATGAAATGCGCTATGTTATCGAATTTCACATAATCCAATCGAAGGTGAGAGATGAGTTTTCCAGGTGTTGCCACAATTATCTGGGTCCCGTTGGTGAGTGCTTGGCGCTGGAACGCCCAGTCCTTTCCATCCCCGCCTCCATAGACCGTAGCGGAATTGATGGGCAAAAAATAGGCAAATGCCTGTATCTGCTTTTCAATTTGCATAGCAAGCTCCCGTGTAGGAACCACAATAAGGGTATCCGTTTCGTTTTTGCCCGACTCCGCCAACTTGTGGAGTATAGGCAATAGAAATGCACCCGTTTTTCCTGTACCTGTCTGCGCGCAGGCCAATAAGTCCTTATTTTCTAAAATCAGGGGAATTGCTTGTTCCTGTATAGGGGTGGCATTGACAAAATTCATATAGGAAATAGCTTCCAGCAAGTCCTGATTGAGATTCAGCTCCTCAAATGTCATAGTGCAATTCTTTCATCATATACTAATTACGGAGGGGATATATTCATTATTGGGAACAAATATAAGAAAAAAGGGGGGAGTAACCCCAACCTATCCTAAAGGGGCTACTGGTTTGAGGTTAAGTTGTACTTTAATCTTGGATCAAGGTTACTACGGTCTACCGAACTTTTCACCGCAAACCCTTAAAGGATTCCCTATTTCCGAATACCAGCTCTTTTTTTACTCCCTATTTTTTACTACTGCTACCAAGCGATCTGGATAGTCTGTGATGATTCCATCTACCCCTAGGTTTATCAGCATGTTCATTTCCTCTTTCTGATTCACCGTCCAAGGAATTATCTTGATGCCTTGCGAGTGCATACTGGCAATTAGATCTGAATCCACTAATTCCCAGTTAGGGCTATAAATCGTAGGGGAAAAGCCTAAGTCTTGGAGGAGGCTATCTTGCTTACCTCCCATACTTCCTTCTACTAACAAAGCAGTGGATAGCTCTGAGGCACGTTTGTGAACTTCACGGAGTATCCTGGGATCGAAAGACTGGATTACTACCCGATCCTCCAATTGGGCACCCTGAAGAATCCCAAATAGTAATTCTACAAATACAGCTGGCTCTGGATGGAATAGGTTATCTCCCTCCGGGCTGCATTTGGTTTCAATATTATACATCACCGTAGATTGGGCTCCATGTAAATAAGACTCTACTACATCAAATACTTGAGATAAGAGAGGTTTCGGAACAGACACTTTCTCCTGCTGAGAGAAGTTAGGATTGCCCCTTGAACCGCAATCGAACGCCTGAATTTCTTCATATGTCAACTGGAAGATATTGTATTGCTCCTGGGCATTTTCTTCCAACGCATTTCCATCTGCATCTAAGCAAATATGGGAAGACATCCAAGGTTCATGGGAAAGGAGTACTTGACTATCCTTGCTAACCACAACATCCAATTCTAAGGTGCTAACACCCAATTCTAAGGCTTTCACGAATCCCGGCACAGAGTTTTCCGGTAATAAGCCTCTAGCTCCCCTATGCCCTTGAATATCAAACTGAGATAGGTCAATAGATTCCCCTCCTTCCTCCTTTCCTCCTTCTTGTGAACTTCTGGCACATTGAAGGAGGAGTAGGGAAGAAAAAACTATAAGCAGAACTTGCAGTTTGCCTCCTTCTACCCATATGTTCCTGAACTGGCTAGCTACTTGCCCATGTCTATATTCCCTAATGCCTTCACTTCTCAAGGAGTGGGATTGGGAATTCGATAGTGAATTGCTTCGATTTCTTTGAGACATTCTTCAGATAATTCAACGTATATACTTGCAATATTTTCTTTCAACTGGGCCATGGTTGTCGCACCAATGATATTACTCGTGAGAAAGGGTCTTGAATTGACAAAAGCCAAGGACATTTGAGCAAGGGAAATTCCATATTTCTGAGCTACTCCCAGGTACTCAGCGGTTGCGTCAAAAGCCTGCTTACCATTGTAGCGCGACATCTGCTTGAAGAGAGAAAGTCGACCGTCATCGGGTTTGGAGGTTTGGTGATATTTTCCACTCAACAAGCCAAAAGCCATCGGTGAATAAGCCAGTAATCCCACGTTTTCTCGTATAGAAATTTCAGCCATTCCTACTTCGTACAATCTATTCAGCAAGCTATAAGGGTTCTGAACACTTACACATCGGGGTAATCCCGCTTGCTCAGCAATTTGTAAGAAGCGCATGAAGCCCCAAGGCGTTTCATTGGAAATCCCAAAATGTCGGATTTTTCCTGCCTTAATTAAGCCTGAAAGGGTTTCAATGACTTCCCATAAATTATCTTTCCAAGGATCGTTCTCGGCATACTTGAATCCCCGCTTTCCAAAAAAATTCGTTTTCCGTTCTGGCCAATGCAATTGATAGAGATCCACATAATCCGTTTGAAGCCTCTGCAAACTTCCATCAATGGCAGTATGAATTTGTTCTGAGGTGTAATTTAAAGGATTTCGAATGTACTTCAGCCCACCGGAAGGGCCTGCAATTTTTGTAGCCACAACAATTTTATCCCGATCTGCACGATGCTTCAACCAAGTTCCAATAAAGGTTTCCGTCAACCCATTATTTTTTTCATTACTCGGGATGGCATACAGCTCGGCCGTATCGATAAAATTGATTCCTTGGTCTATGGCAAAACTCAATTGCTCATGCGCCTCTGACTCCGAATTTTGCTCACCAAAAGTCATAGTCCCCAGGCAAATTCGACTTACCTGTAGGTCCGTATCTCCAAGTTGGGAATATTTCATAAAATAGGTTGGATAAATCTAGGGTCGAAAATAGGAAATTTTTGATTTATCCTTCTAGCCATCTTTATAGACGTCTAGCCATGCCTGGGCCATGAGGTAATTTCCTGCGGGTCCGGGATGCACGCCATCTGGACACCAGTAACTAACTTCAGCATCTTCAAGCGCCTCATCAAAAATACGCTGGTAGGGGATAAACCTAGCATTGAATTCCTTTGCAATTCCCTTTGCCTTCTCCTGATACTTAGCAAATGCTTCGGGCCAGCCCTCTTCAATTGCCGTTCCTCCTGGAATCATGAAAGGCTCACACAAAATGAGCTGTACTTCAGGAAGGTCCGCTAAGGTCTGCTCCAGGAGTTTCCGATAGTCTGATTCATAAATAGCCACTGTACCTTTATATCCATGTTTCATTTTGTGCCAGAAGTCATTTACACCTATAAGTATGGTCAATACATCGGGTTGAATGTCCAGACAGTCCGCTTGCCACCTATCTGCTAATTGAAAGACTTTGTTGCCACTAATCCCTCGATTATAAATGTTCAAATCAGACTGTACATTTTGTCCCAATAATTCCGAAGCAATCAAATTTACATAGCCACTCCCCAATCCATGAGGGGTATTGGGCTGATTATCTTTCTTATTTCTCCGGGCATCTGTAATTGAATCACCCTGAAATAGGAGAACCTTTCCAGGCTTGGCATACAATTTCCTCCCAGGTTTTGACTGAGAAGAGACAAATCCTGGCAGGCCCATAAAAAGCCCAGTTCCCCATAAAGTTTTCCTCAAAAAGTTTCTTCGATGAGATTGTTTATTTTTTTTCATAAATACTTAGCTAAAAAAAACGTTTAGAAAAAATTTACATAGAATTCCTCTGAAAATCTAGAGCCCCTTGTAATGAGCGAAT
>JBCCTX010000438.1:0-4957 GCA_039197765.1 Bacteroidota bacterium | reverse complement strand
TCCATCTACCAGTTTATCTCCCCGATTATTGGCATTTTGAGTATGGCCAGTAGTTACAGTTATTCCGTTAGTATGGCCTGCTCCGAGGTAATCGGTATAATTTTGAGCAGAGGTATATAGAGCAGATATAAATACTAAAAAGAACAGTAAGCTAACTTTCATCTCTGTGGATATTAGGTTTCTCAAAAATGCTTTGTAGGTAAAAAGCTAAAGGAGGGATTTACCCTATGGGTATGTTAGATTTTTTGAAAAAACAGTACCTAATTGACCCGGATGTGAAAAAAGTTAGGGTAGAAAGTCCCCAGCTGAAGGGTTTGGGGGTAAGGGGTTTACGGGGCCGAGCTTGTTCAGCGTCTTTTAACCCTTTTGGGTGGAACAAAAGGAGTTGAATGCGTCTAAACCCAAAAAGAGAATGCCTTGACCGGGGAGATCAAGACATAATTTTTCCTTCACGCTTCATTTCCAAAACAAGCGCAGCACAATATTTGGGGTAAATCCGAGCATAGGGCGATCTCCGATTCCTAACACGTATTCTTCTTCTGTGTCTTGGTAATACGCAAAATAATCGCGATCCAGAAGGTTTTCTCGGTTATATAGGTTAAGCAGGGAGCAACCCACCATCCCACTGAGTCGATTTTTTGTAGACTGAAATCGATATAGAATGGAGGCATCTAATCGATGAAAGGTAGGCAGGCGCTGCGCATTTGTCTCGTCAAACTTGTGGAGAGGAATTGCGTCTTCTTCGATAAAGAATATTTCCTCTGCCTCTGTGTAAACAACACCGGAAGCGAGCTTCCAGCTAATCGAAAAATTCCAATGTTTATACTTAAACTGATGTACGGAACTAAGGTGGTGAGGCCGGTCATGTGGTGCTGGAAAAGGCTCCTGGTTATTGTACATATCAAACTCGTAAAACACGCGGCTGAAAGTATAAGAAAGCCAGGTTTCGTAGTGTTTCCAACGTTGTTTGAATAGTAAGTCTATTCCCCATACACTCCCATTCCCCCGGGCCTGCTCTTCAAGTTCAAGCCCTTGTAGGTAGGGTTCATCTAGCTCTAGCGATAAACTTTCGACCAATAGGGGAGAGAAAAGAGTCAAATCCAGTATGCGTTTGTGATAGGCTTCCATCTCGATTTGTGTATGAGCTTTGTCGAATAAAAATCCTGCCGAGAGGTATTCACTTTGAATGACAGGTGTATGGTACGCCTCACTAGCTAGGTCCCAGAATTCTTGATTGAGCCCTAGGTCATTTACTGCTAATACCTGACTTATAAATTGGTTGCTTCTTCCCCAAGATGCTTTGAGCTGCCAATGTTTATTGGGGAGGTAATGCCCGGATATTCTGGGAGCGAGAAAAATATTTTGGAATTCTGCGGTGTAGTTTGCCCGCAAGCCTGCCTTAAATAGCCATTTTTCCCCTAATTTTTTACTAAGGGAGAGGTAGGTACTGTGAATGGACGCCTCTTTTTCAATATCTTCCAATTCCTCAATACTTGAGCGATGGTTGCGATCTACCGCTAAATCGGCCCACTGATAGCCAAAGGTAAGGGAAAGGGATTGATGGACTTCCAATTCATTGTTCAGCTTAAGGGTAAAATCTTTAATACCATTGAAAAGTTCAGCGCTGAAGTTTCCCACTGGTTGGGAGCCATACCCAATAAAGGAGTACTGCATGAGATTTTCCACCTGAGTGTAACTTGTTGTAAACGTGGATTGAAACCGTTTATCCCATTTCCTGGACCATTTAAAGCTACCTCCAAGATTACTCACCTCAACGTTGTCGTGGGTCTCGAAATCATCCCCCCAAAAGTCGACCACATAATTTAGTTTATCAGAAAGGCTAAAAGCGCTGAAGCTCAACCTATTTTTATCATTTGGCTGCCAAATCCATTTTGCGTTGTAATCAGAAAAATTCAGCCCGAGCTTAAAGCTGAGTGCCTCCCCAAAGCTTATGGCTTGCTCATTTTCATTGATCTTCCCCGGTTGAAATACCTTCTGGGAGAGACTGCGGTACGTGGGGCTTTCAAGGATATCTGTGAATGCCTTCCTAGCTGAAAGCACGAGGGCAGATTTCTGGGTGAGGGGAATTTCAACCGATGCATCTGCATGCGTGAAATTTAGCCCAATACTGGCCTGGGTATATTCTGGAATGGAATCCATACTGCGTATATCGATCACACTGGAGACCCTTCCTCCATACTCTGCACCAATATCACTTTTGTGCACCCTTATTTCATCGACTACATACGGATTAAAGGCTGAAATCATCCCAAAAAAATGTCCACTATTGTAAATGGGGATATCATCCCACAGAATGAGGTTTTGGTCGGGTGTTCCTCCTCTTACGAGGAGTCCACTGGAAGATTCGTCAATACTTTGCACGCCAGGTAGGATTTGCACCATCTGTAATACATCCGCCTCTGTCAATCCTGGAACGACGGTGATTTTTTCTGGCCGAAGCACTACATGATCCAATTCAGGGGACTGCTCTATCCCGGAGGTGATATATTCTTTGATCACTACTTCAGAAAAAGCAAGGGCTTCAGCGCCTAGTCGCACAGTTGGGCAATCCAGAAAATGGGAAATAGGTAAGATCTTCGATTGATACCCCAGGTAACTAATTTTTATAGAATCCCTGGAACTAACTTGAGCACTCCATTCAAACCTGCCATTGAGGTCTGCAACCACTCCTTTTTGGGAATTGTGTATGAGAATATTGGTGTAGGGTAAAGGGAAGCCTCCTTCGCTTTGAATAGAACCACAAAGGGTAAGGGTAGGGAGTGTAGCCTTTTTAAGGATTACATATTCAGAGGAGATAATGTTAAAATCAATATCTGTTCCCTGAAAGAGTTGATCCAGGGTATGCGCTAGTGAAGTATCACCAATACGTAAGGAGAATTTATAAGGGGACGTTAAGTCTTCTGTGTAGGAAAAAACAGCTGAGGAATGGAGCTCGAGTTGTTGGATGACTTCACTCAAATCTGCATGTTCGACCTCAAAGCCAGCAAGGTTTTGTGAGAAGAGGCAAGAGGTATACAAGCAGCATAAAAAAATGAGGAAGGTTTTTACCATGCTACTGGTTTGTTATCTAAATACGGTTTTTAACTAGCAGATCCTGGAATTTCATCCAAAACTCAGGAGGGTCTATTTAAATAACCGTACTTCTTTCCCAATTATTTCATGTTGATAGGCAACGGGTGAAAAAACTATGTCCAAGGCAGTAGGTAAATCATCATGGGGAAAGCCCCCTGTGTAAAGGGGAAGTGCTTCAAGTTCTTGAGGATAAGAAATGCGTACATCAAATTGTCGCTCTAATTCTTCTACTACATATTTGAAAGAGACCTTCCTAAAAGTACTTCTTCCCTCCATCCAAGTGGGACTTGGAAAATCGATAGGAATGTGGCTTAACTCAACGATCTCTTGGCCATCGGAAAGAATTCGATCACCAGGCTGTAATTTATTTACCCCTTCAGACCCCTTTAACCTAAATCCCACCTGTCCTGAATAGCAGGTAAGTTCAGTTGTATTCCCCCTTGTCCTTACATTGAAGGTAGTTCCCAGCACTGTTACTTCCCCATTCTGACATTTTACAATAAAGGGGGAACCTTCCTGTACATCAAAAAAGGCCTCTCCATCCAGGCGCAAAGTTCTTTCTGTGTTGAATCCCTTCTCGGCATATAGGATAGATGAACCCGCATTTAGGCGAACGCTAGATCCATCCGGGAGGGGGACAGTTATCTGTTGGCCCGCTTTAGCCTCCTGAAAGACCGATGAATCTTCCCGTACAAAAGCCCAATAGCCCAACATAATGATGATAGCAGCTACCGCAGCATATTTCCACCAAGTCCTGAATCCCACAGGAGAGACCCTGAGTTTTTGAATGGCCTGCATCTTTTGGCTTAAATAGGTCCATCTCAGCTGCCGATCCCGTAAAGGCATTTCGATCTCATCGCTTGCTTCGATGATTTTTTTATAGGATTGATAATCTGCATGTGACTTAAAATCCGCCAACTCCTTCTCAGTGAGCTCACCACTTAGCCATCGGGCCAGAAAAGTATCATCTGTAAAATGCTCCTGCATAGCTTAGCGCTTCCTAGTTTTAGTAATTGGGGGTTTGACTTAAAACGATCAAAAAATAGATTTCCCTAAATGTTCCCAATTTTTTCCTTTATGATTAATAAGGCTTTGTGCATTCTTTTTTCTACAGTCTTTTGAGAAATACCCAAAAGCTCCGCTATTTCTCTATACTTCATTTTTTCTACTCGATTCATGAGAAACACCACCCGCTGGTCTTCTGGCAACTCGTTAAGTACTCGTTCCAATTTTTGCCGGAACTCCTGTTCTTCTAAAATAAACTCTGGAGACTCCGCGACGTGCTGAACCTGCTTTTGGTGAAAATATTTGAGCACTACTTTTTGGTGTTTAACCTTATCCAACAGCATATTATTCACCACAGTAAACAAATAGGACTTAGCCTTTTCGAAAGGGACCTTAGCACAATTTTTCCATAGGATCAAAAATGACTCTTGTACCGCATCTTCTGCATACTCCAAGTCCCCCAACTTGTAGTAGACAAAATTTCGTAAGGCTTCTGAGTGTGCTTCATACAGCTTTTTAAAAGAGCGTTCCTCACATGTCGAATCTTCTGGGGGCATAAACGAGGGATCGTGGAGGGTTCCGGTTGAGCGAAAAAAAATTCTCTTAAACCCTTTACCAACGATGGGTTAATTCCTTTTATTACCTAGCGAGTAGGGTATTTGGCGATCTGTTTCTCAAAAACCAATCGAGACCACACTACATTTTCCTTGTGTTTCATGAGACTCGGCTGCTCGCGCAGTTCTAATGTTACTACAAGGCCGCAGGCTACTCCCTGCTCAATAATCCGATTTACATCCGTTGGAAAGACGTAGCTTCCTGCTCCTGGAGGTCCATTTCGGAGGGATAGGGCAAATCTCCC
>JBCCTX010000437.1:0-4958 GCA_039197765.1 Bacteroidota bacterium | reverse complement strand
TATTTTCGGATCAGGTTGGCCGATAGCCGCCTTCGGTACCTTTGGGGGTAAGGTCTTTGCCATCGACAATGCCATTAGTGAAGACGGGAGGTATCGTATCCTCATTGAAATGGAGGATCCAGAAAATGAGGCATGGCCTAGTGCAATCCGAATGGGTTCAGGGGTAAATGCCTTTGCTCTGTTGAATCGGGTTCCCGTTTGGTATGAAATCTGGCGCCAGCTCAATGGATTTCCACAGGAGTACTACGATGGGCCCACTATGAAACCTGCTAAGAAGAAGACAAAAACGAAAGATACAGGATTCGCAGAGTAAGGACCTAAACAGGAAATGATAGATAAAAAATGAGCAATAGGTTACGAGCTTTCTGGGTAATTCTACATTTTTTGGGTGTTATGGGCCTTTCTTTGGGGCAGGTTGGGATGAGCCGTCAGGAGGATCCTTTACCCCAGTTACCAGATACTACCTACTTCCTTAGTTTGTCTGAATTCTTGGAAGGTGTACTTCAATACCATCCTGTAGCTAAACAAAGTGACTTATTGGCGCAGGAAGCACGCTTCGCCTTACAATCCGCACGAGGGGGCTTTGACCCGGTTTTGTATGGCTATTATGATGATAAGCAATTCAAGGAGAGTAATTACTGGAGGATTTTCGATGGAGGTATTTCTATGCCAACGCAGATAGGGGTAGAAGTCAAGGCAGGTTTTTTATTTCAGGATGGTGATTTTCTGAATGCCGAGCGAAGCATTCCTTCAGATGGTCAGGTAGTGTTGGGCGCAAAGGTTCCTTTGGGACAAGGCCTGTTGATAGACGCTCGCAGGGCTGCCTTGCAGCAAGCCAAAATTTTCCAGCAGGAAAATCAGATAGAACAATGGTTGATGCTCAACCAATTGCTATATGAAGCTTCCCTATCCTATTGGGAATGGGCTTTGGCCTTTTCACAGCTAGAATTATTCGACAATGCAGCGTCAGCTGCTCAGGAGAGATTTGTCGCTCTAAAGAATACCTTTTTGGCGGGAGATGCCGCAGGAATTGATACAGTGGAGGCCTTTACTCAAATGCAGCAATTCATTATCCTGAGGAGTGAGGCGGAATTGGCTACTGAACTTAGCTTGATTTCTCTTAACACGTTTCTATGGAATATGGATTCCGACCCAATAACGCTTCCAGCGTTTGTGAACCCCTTTCCACTAGAAGAAGGGAGGTATAAGGGAGAATTGAGATTTGATGATCCGCAAGAGTTGCTCATTCAGCTAGATAAGCATCCAGAGATCCAAAAAATCCAACTCAAGCTAGCTTCTCTAGAGGTAGATCGGAGATTTAAGGCGGATAAGCTGAAACCTAAGCTGGATCTAAATTACAATGTGCTCTCGAATACCGTGACTGAGCAAGAAATTTCTTCTACCTATAGTCTTTCAACAGAAAACTACAAATGGGGATTAAGTTTAAACTTTCCTCTATTTCTTCGAAGGGAACGCGGAGACCTTGCACAAACTAAGGTGAAAATTCGAAACAATGAGTTGTACCAAGAGAATAAGTTTCGCGAATTAGGGAATAAGATCCTCGCCTACGCTGAACAAGTACAGGTTTTACAAGAGCAGGTAGCGCTAATTGAAGAGCAAGTAGCAAATTACTCTCGATTGTATCAGGGCGAAATCCAGAAGTTTCAGGCAGGTGAAAGTACCTTATTTCTTATCAATTCTCGCCAGCAAAAACTGATTGAGGCTCAGCAGAAGCAGTTAGACCTCATGTGGAAGTTTAGGAAAGCACAGACTTCGCTGGATTGGATATCAGGATTACTGTATACTCCATAAAAATTATGACCGGTAACTGTTAGTTTGGTGTTTAAAGAAGAGGCTGTTTCAAGATTTGGCAGGCTCTTTTTCTTTATAGGATTAATGATTTAAAGCTATCCATCCAAGTATTTGTTCTTTCGATAGTAAATCGTTGTTCATGAAGTTTATCCAAGGCTGAAAAAAAGAGACTATCTCATATTGAGATAGCCTCCTTGCTTATAAATCAACTATAAAAGACCTTACGGTCTCACCCTTTTCAAATGAAGAAAATTCCCTGAAGTAGGGGAGTAAAATTTGTACTCTTTTTTAGAATGACTTTTGAGGGTCCACTGAGCGTTTAGAATATTGGAGAGTATTGCCTCCCCAGAAAGATTCAGGGTTAAACGCGAGTCTTCCCAATTCCAATATCCTCCACTGGTACCGTCTTTGCACAAAAGTAATAGACCTCCATCTGGTTCGAAGTTAATCTGATAGGTTTCGCCTTTTTTTACTTGCTCAACTCCTTCTTTCTCTAGGCTTCGAATTTGCCACTCTGATGGCTCAGATTCTACAAAGGGGAGAGAGTTATAGGATTCTACAAAATGGCTTGATGCCTGGGAACACAGGAAGAGAAAGAATACTGCGGTAATCCAAACAACTTTTCTCATAATTTTTGGGGTTATTAGTTCGATGGTATAGGAAAAGCTCACGTTTTTATTTCTCAATCAATATGCTCATCGCTAAGTCTATTAAAAAATTGGAATACCTGGGATGGTGGAGAGAGTCCCCTGAGGTCCATTCTGGAATGTATTTACTCGCATAGACATGTTGCTTATAGGCTTCCAAAAGTACTAGGGCTAGGTTCTCTGCGTAAGGATAACCAGGATTCAATTCTTCAATCGTATCTCTAAAGATTAAAGTCAACTTTTTAAAGCCCCAATTAAATCCCGAATAGGTTAAATCAGGTAAAAAAAAGGGTTCTTGCTTAAGGGGCTCCCGGATGAGAATCGTAAAAAGGGGGTTAATAAAAGGCTCTTGAACACTTTTTAGTGGGGAGTATTCATGACAAAGGCACTGTATGGAAATAATGAGTCTATGCTTTACTGAGGTAGTTTTTAACTGATACCTAGAAATCCAATGGGAGAGCCAATACCAATAAAACTCATTGAGGTAAGCGGTTAGTTGGTACTTGTCTTGGAAATACCTTTGTATAAAGCTTAAGGGAACCTCTAATCTTTCTGCGATCATGTGAAAATTAATACCTTCCAACCCCACATTATATATCAGATCTATACTCTCTTCAAGCAATCTCATACTTTTATTACTGGTGAGAGGATCTGCAAGGTAGAGCCCTTTACTTATGGGAAAAAGGTATCTATTACTCCAGTTTCCCAAGGAATATTCTTGGTCTTTATTCATGTGCAGAAAGTCTTAAGCAAGGGAAGTAAAAAATAGGCCAATGGGTAGTATTAGAATGGGGTAATCTTATGATCACCCCATTCACCTTATCAACCACATTATTATAAATCGTATACAGTGTATTCCCAGACAAGAAAAATAGGGATAACACTAAAGTATGTACTTGTTTTCTTTCAAATAGTAAAGCATTTAGAACACCTAATTGTTCAATAATCCTACGGTGAGATATGCTACACTCTTTAAGCATATATTTCTTCATTAGGCGAGTAATCTAAATCATATATTTATCTGCTCAACTCCATTCCTATTCCAAGTCTAGGGCCGAGCGTTTGTGGAAACTTACGATCAAATTCTTTCGGGTCATGCACATATGGATTCGTATCTACCTGGGGTGCAGAGGAGAAGATTTTAGGTAGATTCATTCCCGCTGCAAAGGATTTCTGGATTATTTCCTGATCCAGCGCTACGGCGTATTGATAATCTTCTAGAAAAAGATCGGACCGATCCAATTGTCTCCAACACAAGGCCCTTAGCACAAAGAATTCTGCACGTGTAGGATCCAATTCTATAGCCATTTGTATATGGGTAAAGGCCTGGGAAGGCTGAGCACTACTCAGGTACATTTGAGTTTGCAGGTAGTGAAACTGCGTATTGTCTTGTCCAAATACCCGAGGACTTAGGATTTCTATATAGAATAGAAGGACGAAGAATAAGCGAAGTACATTTTTCATATCATTTGACAGTTTTGTGGTGAAAAATAGTGCGGCCGGCTTCCTGATCCAGGAAAGCCGGCCGGCTTTCCTACAATTGTTCACAAATCCTCACACACCCAGACAGGGGGTCTATCCTTTCTCCGCTCTATCTGGGGGAGGTCAAGGTTGCTCCTGATTAATCAGTAAAGGCGCTTGGCCGTCTGTAATTATAAGCCTGGTTCCAGGAGTACTCGCCAGACTTTTAAAAGCTTCTATTGATTGCCATTGAATGATTCTTTCAGTCAGCCCAGATTCAATGATTTTTTGGGCATCTCTAATTCCTGTAGCTTCAATAATTTTCCGTTTGGCCTCCAGCTCCTCTCGTTGTAGCTCAAAATTCATCTGTTCTGCATTTTGCTCTGCTTCCAGTTTGTTTTCTATAGCTTGTGCCAAGCCATCGGGCAATACGATACTCTTCAGAAGGACATTCTCTATTTCAAAGCCCCTAGGAGAAAGAATATCCTGCATTTGTGACTGAATGTCATTTTCAATGTTGGCTCTGCTATCGGTATACATGTCTTTTGCCAAGAACCGGGAGCAGACATCTGCCGCTGCTGACCGGAAAACGCTTAGTATGACCACCTCCTCATAGTTTAACCCAATTTCGTTTATAACTGCTGGAGCCTTTTCTGAATTGATACGATAAAGAATGGAGATTTCTGATCGAATGTTGAGGCCATCTTTGCTAGGAAGAATTAAGGTTACCTCAAGGTTCTCCGTGCGGGTGGGAAGTTTGATCACACGGGTAAAAAAGGGATTATAACCAATTACTCCTTGTTCATATACCTTGGGCTGTAGTTTACCCAAGGTCTGCTTCATTCCTACTTCTCCTGGACGGACGGTGGCACAACCTGCCATCAGTAGAGCCACTCCCAGAAGAATGTTTACATATTTTGGATGTTTACTCATAGGATTGGTGTTAAGTTGGTCTATTCTGTTTTATTGTACGGCTATTTATATTAATAGTTACATTATAGATGATTAATAGTAATACTATTATATATTAAATATATA
>JBCCTX010000436.1:0-5095 GCA_039197765.1 Bacteroidota bacterium | reverse complement strand
CCCAAAATTTCGATACCATCCCTGGTTCTCCTAGGGCCCTATATGCAAGTTTCGACGGAGGAGATACTTGGGAAGAAAAGGTATCGGATATAGCTGCAGGCGTATGGGTGCATTTTTTTGATTCCCATGAGGGAATTGTCATCAACGCAGATTTCATTCTTAGAACCCTTGATGGAGGAAATACTTGGAATCCCCTAGATTCTGCTGCACTGCCTCCCTTTGATTCTACGGAATTTACAGGGATTTACAATGGAACCAATTCCCTGGAAACCCAGGGAGACAACCTTTGGTTTGGGACTACCTTAGGAAGAGTCTATAAAAGTCGAGATCGAGGAGTTACTTGGGAAGCGATACAAGTTGTTCCAGATTCTAGTGCCGCAATATCAACCCTTGCCTTTAAAGACTCCTTAAATGGTATGGCAGCCCTGGATTTGCCAGGCTTTAGCTTTCCCTTTACCCTCATGATTGCTCAAACTTCAGATGGTGGCAATACTTGGTCGCTTCTCCCACCCTTTGCAGCAAGGGTAAGTTCCCTGGAATACATTCCTGGAACGGAAAATTCCTACATGGCTAGTGGAAGATTTGCTCAATTCGCTGCCTACACAAATGACGGCGGGAACTCATGGGTATATCTACCAGATGTCGCAGAGTTTGATGGCATTGATTTCATAAATCCCTCTACAGGATGGGCTGCAAACAAAACCTCGGAATCCTCCTTTTGGGACCCCATTTTACAATATACGGGAGAGTCCTTTCCCGCTATTTCCGTAAGTAATTCCTCTGTATTGGAAGATAATGGCATTGAAGTTTATCCCAACCCAGTAGTGGATCGATTGACTGTATCTAGCAAGGAATTAATACACTCAATCATGCTGATAGACATCCAAGGGAGGAGATTAGAATTGGCAAAGCAACTTCATCAAAACCACTGGGAGGGACGACTAGATACTATCAGTAGTGGAACTTATTGGTTAGAAATATCTATAAATGGCAAAACCTATTTCCAGTTGATGGAAATCAAGTAAGTTTTTCTTCAGTTTTTTAACGTTCTGGAAGGAGGCCTGAAAGGGCTTCCTTTTTTTCTTTCTAGCCTACCGCTTAGATGTCTTTGACTTTTCCAACAAGGCATACTCTCGATGAAAATCCACCAAAAAAAATGTATGATAATTTCTAGTTTTTTGGAGGACATATGAGTATAATAAGTGAAAATATATCTTTTTTTGAGTCGCACAATTCCGAAAATTTCCACTTTCCTTGGGCAAAGCATGTTGCTGATGCCTCTTGTAAGTCTATGTCTTTTCTATCCTTTCAAGGGAAATACCCAGCCAAATACCCATCAATTTAAGAAGCTTGGGGTTGAATCTGGACTTTCTCATGCCTCTGTTACCAGCATTATTCAAGATACTGCTGGATACCTTTGGTTGGCTACCCAGTTTGGCTTAAACCGCTTTGATGGGGAAAAGTTTTATGTATTCAATCCAAATAATCAGAAAAAGCCCGGCCTTCAATCCTGGCAGATCCAGAAGGTTTATCAAGATTCAAAAGGTCAGATTTGGGTAGGAACACATTTCAAAGGTCTCCATCGTTACCTCCCAGAGGAGGAAACCTTTCGACACTATTCCATTCCACATGAAGGAGAATGGATCATGGATGCCTCTGTAATTATGGAAGATTCCTACCAAACCTTATACGTAGGGACTAAACGGAGGGGCTTATTTTATGTAGACCCTGTCCAGGATTCCTTAATTTCCCTTTCAGATAGTTCTGATATTCCTGAAAGGCTTAGCAAAACCCAAATTTTTACCCTATTTGAAGATACAGACCAACGGTTATGGGTTGGGACCAAGCAAGAAGGAATATTCATTCTCAACCAAGACCGGAAGACTTGGGAAGAAATTCCTCTCCTGAGCCCGGAACCCCAACTGGAAGGAAACCAGAACATTCGCTCATTTTTCCAGGATAAATCGGGAAATATGTGGGTAGGGACCGAAAGGGGAATTTTTATCCAAAAATTAGGTGAAAAGGAGTTTCATCACCTTGAAGTACCAGATGTAACCAGTCCTGTTATTGGAGATGTATATATCAGGTGTATATATGAAGACCGTCAAGAAAATCTCTGGATAGGCACTGAAGGAGGACTGTTTTTGTTCGATCGAACAGATAGTTCCTTCACAACGTTTCTCTTTGACCCTAATGATGGAGGTTCGATAAGTAATAATACGATAACTACTATCCTGGAAGATCAGTCGGGAGTTTTGTGGATAGGAACAGACAATGGAGGCTTAAATTTTCTAGAAGAAAGACAGAATCCCTTTCGCTATTACGGGATTCATGATTATGCGATTGATAGTCCGATAAGTCTCCATATGGTCCGCTCCCTCCTTCAAACAACCAAAGGGGAATTTCTTGTGGGAACATCCGTCTTAGGTGTCAGGCTATGTGATAGTAACTACCACAATTGTTCCATCATTTCCACCAAAAATCCGCAAAGCACAAATTCTGGAGAAGATAAGATCTATGATTTAATAGAGGATAATGAGGGGAGAATTTTTGTAGGAGCTATTAAGCGACGGCTTTTTCGTTTTCAACCCAAAGAAAAGAATCTCAGGCCCTATACCTTTTCCCCTTGTAGAATAGCTGCTTCTCCAAAGGATAATAACCTTGGGATCAATTATTTGGACTTTTACAAAGATCCCAAGGGGAAAATCTGGGTGTGTCTATTAACAGAAGGGGAAGATTTGCAAAGTGATCCCTTGACAGGTGGAATTCTTACTTATAACCCTGAATTAGATTCCTTCATTTGTTGGACGGAAGTTGTACCCTACGCAGATAGACTACCCCTCCAAAATGTCTATACCCTCGCAATTCAAGATTCACTTTACTGGATAGGAACTCCGAATGGCTTATATGGGTTGAATACCTCAAATGGAGACATTCAACATTTTCAGGAGAATCCGTTTGATCCCAACAAACTGGCAAATCCTCACGTCCGCAGACTTCATCTCGATCAGGATGGGGTTCTATGGATTGGAAGCTTACAATATCTCAACTCCTACAATACCCACACTGGAGTCTGGAGGAAGTATGAAGATGATAATGGATGGCTGGAAGGAGGAGTAATGGCCATGGAAGAAGATGCAAAAGGTAACTTATGGATTAGTACCCAACAGGGACTCATCAAAAAAAATTCTAGTGGAGTATTTACTTCCTACAGCGGGCCAGATGGGCTTTTTCCTCTACAAGAATTCAATTTATATTCCAGTTACAAAAATCCTCAAACAGGCGATATTTTCTTTGGGGGAGCCTCAGGCTTTATAGGCTTTCAGCCTGATAGACTAGAAGAAAATATCTACATCCCCCCTGTAAGCATTTCAAGGTTGACCGCTTTGCGAAACGAGGAAAGGGGGAAAAGTTACAAGGAAACGGTATACAACCTTACCAATAAATCTGAAATAGAACTTACGCACTTGGATCGAATTCTCACCTTTGAAGTTTCTGCATTAAATTTTTACAAGCGTCACAAGAACAAGTTCAAGTATAGATTAATAGGTTTTCAAGAAGAATGGGTTGACCTAGGAAACGAAAATAAATTTTCCCTCACCAACCTGGATTTCGGTACCTATTGGTTGGAGGTAATGGGTTCCAACAATGATGGATTATGGAATCCTAATCCTAAACGATTCAAAATTACCATTTTAGCCCCTTGGTGGCTAAGACCCTGGGCAATTACTTTATACATAGTCATATTTTTATCTATTCTCATAGGGCTATTGGTATACTTTCAACAGCAGCAAAAGAAAAGAATTGAACAAAATCAGAAAGCCTTCGAATTGGAAAACCTGAGAGAGTTGGATCGGCTAAGGTCCCAATTCTTTACAAATATTTCCCACGAGTTCCGTACCCCGCTAACCTTGATAGAAGGCCCTACCCTGGAATATCTGAGTCTACTCAATCAAAATGGAAGTTTGACTCTGGGCAAGTTAAACGGGAAACGCTACCTCGAGCGAGTTCTGGACAATTGCTCCAAACTCCTTACGCTTGTCAACCAATTGATGAAACTCTCCCAGCTAGAAGCTGGAACCTTGACTTTACATGCTTCAAAGCAAGAGTTAGGCCCTATCATTGAACAAATGTTTGCACAGTTTGAGTCTCTATCCGAACGAAAAAATATTCGCTTTGAAGTTATTTCTCCCCAAAAGGATTTGGAAGTGTATGTAGATATTGAAAAATTTGAGACGATTCTTCGAAATTTACTGGGGAATGCCTTCAAATTTACCCCCTCTTATGGAACCGTTGAACTTCGTGTGCTTTCCTCAGAGCACTTTTTGACAATAGAGGTTTTCAATTCTCATTCCTTTATTCCCGATCATGAAGTGGAAAAAATATTTGACCGATTCTACCAAAGTCAAAGCCAGCAATCATTGATACCTGAGGGGACAGGGATAGGCCTTGCCTTAGTAAAGGAGTTAGTAGAACTACATCAGGGATCTGTTACTGTCGAATCTGAAAAAAATGTAGGAACAACTTTTTCTATCTACTTAAGAAGGGGAAAGGATCATTTAAGCCAGGAAGAGCTAACGATCCAACACATTTCCCCTGAAATAAGGCCTGACTACTCCCCAGAGCCGAGTTATACTGCCCCTGTTTATGACCCATTAGGAGGAGATAATCAAAGAATTCTCGTAGTAGAGGATAATAAATCCATGCGGGACTTTCTTCATGAAATTTTACATCCCGAATACCAAATCTTACAATCTGAAAATGGGATAGATGGATGGAGCAAGGTGATCAAAGAAATTCCCGATTTGGTTATTTCAGATGTCATGATGCCCAAATTAGAAGGAACGGAATTATGTAAAAGACTAAAAAGCGATACCCGAACCAGACATATTCCCATAATTCTCTTGACAGCAAAAGAAGATAAGCTCGCTCGAACAGAAGGTCTTTTCGCAGGAGCTAACCTCTACATAGCCAAGCCTTTTGATCCGAATGATTTACGGCTTCATATTCGCAATTTATTGAACCAAAACCAGAATGCTATCAGAAATACGGTGAGAAAGAATCCCGTAAGAATGCTAGTACAAAAGGAGCTATT
>JBCCTX010000435.1:0-5098 GCA_039197765.1 Bacteroidota bacterium | reverse complement strand
CTGCGTCGAAATAGCTGGATAGTTAAATAGTCGATAGTCCACAGTTTAGGTTGTAAGTCCAAGTTTTCTCAGTGTCCGTCATAAAAAAGTCAGGTGAAGTCAGTGTCGAAAATAGTTAGATAGTCGGTGGTCCGTAGTCCGTGGTAAAAAAAAAAGAGCTAGTTGGATAGTCGATAGTCCACGGTTTCCTGCGTCTCTTAGCCTATGCTAAGTCCCTAACATTCTGTGTCCTTCTGCGTCGAAAAGGGTTCAGGGTGGGAGGGTAGATTAGTTAAATAGTCGATAGTCCACAGTTTAGGTTGTAAGTCCAAGTTTTCTCAGCGTCCGTCATAATCAAGTCAGCTAAAGTCAATGTCAAAAAAATGCCATTTCGGGAGAAAAATTCAAATTCCTCCAGAAGAGAAACTAATTCTATTCTCAAATTTTGGGCAAGTCAAAATCCACCAAATAGTTACATCTTTTAGTAAAATGGTGAGAGTAGGATAAAAATTTATATACTTGCGTCAGTAAACGCCTAAACTTGCTTTACTGCCTCATAATTAATGGATAAATTTTTCCAACTCACAGAAAAAGGTAGCTCCTTTCGCCAGGAGGTAATTGCTGGGCTTACGACCTTTTCCACTATTGCCTACATCATTTTCGTCAACCCTTCTGTCCTGTCTCAGACGGGAATGGACTTCCAGAGTGTCATGATTGCCACCTGTCTGGCAGGTGCAATAGGAACGCTACTCACAGGGTTGCTTTCCAATTATCCCTTTGCACAGGCCCCTGGAATGGGATTGAATGCCTTTTTTACTTATACAGTTGTCCTACAGGCGGGTTACACCTGGCAATTGGGACTGGGGATTGTCTTTATATCTGGTATTGTTTTCATCCTGCTCACCCTATCTGGTTGGCGGGAAGCCATTGTAGACGCCTTTCCTCCGGCAATTCTACATGCAATTCCAGCTGGGATTGGCTTATTTATTACCTTGATTGGTCTCAATAACGCTGAGATTATCGATATCAACCAGGGGCCAATTGTCAATATCATCCTTTCTCAAGAGGCCCTTGAGGCAGGGAGCCTCATCGATCAGATTCAGCAGGCCCCTCCTCAAATTGTCCAGTTTGGAAATTTAGGTAGCCCGGAAGTACTCATGGCACTATTTGGGCTGGTGCTGATGGTGGGCTTGAGTATTCGCAAGGTAAACGGGGCCATCCTGATTAGTATCCTCGTTACAACTGGGCTGGGGTTGGCCTTAGGAATTTCTCCTATGCCGGAGTCATTTTACAGCCTGGATTTAGACCTTTCCCCTACCTTTCTCCAGCTAGATTTAGCGGGAATTATCGGCGGAGAAAATGCGGGCGTCGGGACGGCTATCTTGGAAATCCTCACCTTGATGATTGCCTTTACCATGGTGGACCTATTTGATACAATTGGTACGCTCTATGGTACGGCTTCAAAGGGGGGATTTTTGGATGAGAATGGAAAACTCCCTCGGATGAAATTTGCACTACTTGCAGATGCAATCGCCACTACAGCAGGTTCCCTATTGGGAACCTCTACCACAACTACCTACATAGAAAGTAGTACCGGAATCGCTGCGGGAGGACGCACTGGATTGACAGCTGTTGTAGTAGCGATCCTATTTCTTATCTGTGTGATATTTGCGCCATTAGCGGGGATGATTCCGGCTTATGCAACCTCTCCTGCATTGATTATGGTGGGGGTGTACATGCTGGGTTCTATTCGGAGGGTAAATCTAGAGGATCTGGAGGAAGCTATTCCCGCATTTTTTGTCTTGACCTTGATGCCCTTTACCTACAGCATTGCCAGTGGTATAGGGGTAGGGCTTATATTTTATACCCTGATAAAACTGATAAAGGGGGAGGTGAAATCGCTCAATCCAGTCGTCGCATTAATTGCGGTTTTATTTGTGATTAAGTTTATCTTTACTTAGGGTTGAATAGTTAATATTTCAGGAGGTATTCTTCCCAATTTGATTATATGAAAATTGAATACAGAGGCACGGAGACACGGGGGATTTTGCTAAGTTACCCTAGCTTTTTTTCCTATGGGACATTTCTCTTCTTCTACATGCTTCTCGTAAATCCCATCTTAGGTCAGGAGGACAAAAGTCGTTCTGTTTTATCCAATAAAGATACCTACCTAAAGGCTCGTGAGCAACTCGTGGACCGAGATCAGAACATTCGCTTTGATGCTGATATAGAACTTTCCTTGTTGGAAAGGGAGGTGGATCTTAAGCTGAAGAACCTTCAGAAAGAGATGCGTAACTACTACGATTCCATCCATTTTTTCCCTCCTTCCCTCCCTTTCCAGTCGGTGAAAACCCATATGGAACGAACCCCGTTATACCAGCTATTTCGTAGTATGCCCAAAGGGGGCTTACTCCACCTTCATCCCGCAGCGGCCTTAGATTTTTCCTGGATGCTTGATACTGCCATCCTGATGAAGGGATGTTATGTATACTGGCAAGAACCTAATGGGTCCTATGTTAAAGGACAAATGCGCTTTTTCCCTGAAGACCAATATCCAGAGGGTTTCCTGCCGATTCAGCATTTGGCTAGAGAAATCCCCGACTTCAAAGAGGAAATGCTAGATCTCCTCACTCTTTCTGCACAAGAATCTCATCCCAGTTATCCCGTTTGGCGAGAATTTGAAAACATTTTCCAGCGCTTTTACGGCTTTGTCCAGTACCGACCTATATATAAGGCTGTTTTTCGAAATATTATAGACAGCCTGAGGGCAGATGGCGTGCAGCATATCGAAATGCGGGTAATTCCCCGAGAACTATACGACCTGGAGCATCCTGTGGGATCGGGATATTACTCCCCTGATACGATGCTCCACTACTTGCAGGAATTGGAAGCAGAAGTTCAACAAGACTTTCCTGCCTACACCCATAAAGTTATCGTTTCAGATCTTCGATTTGAATCGCAAGAGACGATCTTATCTGCTCTGGTAAAGGCCTTTGCCTACCGGAAACAGTATCCTAAACTTATCAAAGGCTTCGACCTAGTGGCCAATGAGGATAATGGTAATAGCACGCGATACTTCTTGGAGAATTGGATAAAGATGGATTCTTTGGCTCAGGAATATGGGATAGATCTCCCCCTATACCTGCATGATGGAGAAAGTGATTGGGCCAGTGTAGATAACCTCTATGATGCTGTATTGCTGAATAGTCGAAGGATTGGCCATGGCTTCAACTTAAATCATTTTCCCACGCTGATAGAAGAAATCAAGCAACGAGATATTTGTCTGGAAGTGAGCCCCCTGAGTAATCAGGTGTTAGGGTATGTACAAGATTTACGGGTGCATCCGGCCAACTACCTGCTTAAGAAAGGGGTTCAGATAAGCATCAATTCTGATGACCCAGCGATATTTGGTTATTCAGGATTGAGTTATGATTTCTGGACTATCTTTTTGGCTTGGGAACTGGATCTAAGGTCATTGAAAAAACTCTGTCTTAACTCTCTAAGTTATAGTAGTCTTGAATCAAGAGAAAAGGATCGGGCTATAGCCAATTGGGAGAAGAGGTGGGAGGAGTTTGTGAAGTATGCAGCTGTGTTCCTAAAGTAAATCCTTGAGTAGGTTCAAGGCAAGAAGACTATTATCCAAAAGATTAGCATTTTTGTCTAAAAACAGGATCAAAAGCATAAATCGATTTGATCCTGCAAAAAGAATGAACATATTTTAAAAAACAACAACTGACCTATTTCTGGGAAATAGGTACCTTTTCATACGCACTAAAGAATATTCCCCAACAAGAAATACGGAATCCGATATGAATAAGAGGAAAATAAAAACATTGAGTTTGCTTCTGTACCTGTGTATTTGGGGTAAATTCTCAATGGGTCAGACTACTCCGAAGGTAGCGGACGTCATGTCGCCGGAGAAAATTCAAGAGGGGTTAGCCTCACACGACCAGGCTCTATTCATTAAGCAACATTGGATAAGAGATCCTTATATCATTTTGGGCCCAGATGATTATTACTATCTCACAGGTACTACTCCCAACCCGGGCGATTCAAGAGAGCAGACGGATCCTTATAATACAGGGCTTGGCGATACCTCCATTGTGGGTAATAAGGTACAGATATGGAAAAGTATGGATTTAATTAACTGGGAATATATGGGAACACCCTATACGCTTGAAGACTCATACCGTGTTAAAAACCAACTTGAACCTACCACTGAGAATAGGGATACCAAAATAATGAATGTCGTTTGGGCACCTGAAATTCATTGGGTTGAGGGAAAGTGGGCCCTGGTCCACTGCCCAAAGGTATCGAGTAGCCTTACATTTTCAGCGGACAAAGAGGTTTCTGGACCTTGGGTACATCCTTTGGGGGAAGTATTTTCAAGTAAGCACGATCCTTCTTTGTTCAAAGACGAAGATGGCACCTGGTATGCAGTCTGGAGCAATACCCGCATTGCAAAGATCAATGAGGATTTCACTGGATTTGCCACTGAACCTGTATACATACCTCCTTCATCAGAGCGTCCAGATCCAAAAAACCCTAGTAAAATGATCAATCGCATAGGCCATGAAGGGGCCACCATAAGAAAGATAGGAGAAAAGTACGTATCATTTGGAACGGCATGGTCTACGGATTTGGGACGAAAAGGATCGTACAACTTATACTATTGTACTTCAAATAACATCATGGGTCCCTATGGCCCCAGAAAGTTCGCAGGCCGGTTTTTGGGACACGGAACCCCTTTTCAAACCAAGGATGGAAAATGGTGGTGTACCGCTTTTTTCAATGGAAATGTTCCTCCGGTTTCCAGGGAGGGAGTCGAATCCAGAGATTTGTCTGAAACCGCACAAACTATTAATCAACGGGGGACCACGATTGTGCCTTTAGAAGTAAGGGTGTTGGAGGATGGCGACATTTTCATTCGCGCCATAGATCCAGCTTACAGAAATCCCGGACCTGATGAAAATCAACGGTTTCAGCAGCTTGATACACATAATAATTGATGAATAGGATTTTTGTTTTTTTAGGCTATTCCGTCAGTATATTCTTGGGTTTTCATGTTCTGGCTCAAAAGCCAAACTTTGTTTTGATCATGTCTGACGACTGTACGGTT
>JBCCTX010000434.1:0-5117 GCA_039197765.1 Bacteroidota bacterium | reverse complement strand
GTCTATATCCTGAGGCCTCACACAACTCCCACTTTCAAAAAAAGCAGGTATTCGATCTGAAGCTCGCGCTAGAATTCCCTTTCCGTCGTTTATATACAGTCGATCTTGATAAGCTGGCGACTCAGGTGCTTCTGAATTTCCACCAGAAACCACATAGAGGTCTAAATCTCCATCTCCCTCTACATCGAAGAATGCCGCATCTACATCTTCATGCATTTTGTCGGTTTCTAAATCTTTCAGGGCTAGAGCTTGGAACCCCGCAGGAGTTTGTAGGAAAATCTGCCCTGACTGCCCCTTCGCCCCTCCTAGGAAAATATCCTCTAATCCATCTTGATTCAAATCTCCAGCGGCCATGGCAGGTCCAAATTGAGACATCTTGTGCGGAAGCAAAACCTGTTTATCGTAGTCATCAAAGTCATTTTCTTCATGGGTAAACGGTATGCCCGATTTGAGCATGTTAAAGAGTTTTGGCTCCTTTAGCGACTTTGTAGTAGGGCTTTTATTAGAGGTTGCATAGTCAATTTCCAATAGCTGCCGAGGTTCAACTTGTTCCACTACAGTGATACTTCCATCCCACCAGGTGATTGATAGAGAGTGTATTTCTGCACCACTAGGGATTCCAAAATGGGCAATTGCCTCGGAGCTAGAGTACATTCCCCGCACATTGGTAAATTCATACCACTGAGGACCCGCACTGGTTTCAAGTTTTACCTTGGAACCAAAAGGAGAATGATACGCTTGGCTATCAGTGAGTTTTACCCGAAGGTAGTTCGTTTGTTGAGATTCGTTTCGATAGAGGGAGGCGGGCTCATTTATGTTGTTGATCACCAGGTCCAGGTCTCCATCCAGATCCAGGTCTGCATAAGCTGCTCCATTGGAAAAGTTGGGCGTATCAAAGCCCCATTCCTCGATTACTTTAGTGAAGCTTAGGTCTCCATTATTTTTAAACGCATAATTATGCAGTGGAACGGAGGGAATCATTTTCATGGACTCTTCCAAATCCAGTATATCCCAGATACTCACCTCACCTGCACTGGGGTTTTTCTGGATAAACTCTTGAGCTACCTCCTGAACGTGAAGGGAGAATTTTTTATCCGAGTCTGTGTTCCGAATGTCTCGTAGTAAGCCATTACTTATAAATACATCCTTCCATCCATCATTGTCAAAATCAGCTATCAAGTTCGACCAACTCCAATCTGTACTGGACATACCTGTCAACTGGGCGATATCACTGAATTGGGGTAGGAGTTTGTGGAAGGGGGAAGTTCCCTGATTGAGTTGTAAGGAGTTGTACATATACTGGTAGTGGCCTCCCTCATCAAAAACCTTCCAGAAGGACGATCTATCCATCCCACTCATATTCGCTTTAATCCTAAAGTTATCTTCTGCCTGCATATCCAAGATCATAAGATCTTGCCAACCGTCATTGTTGATATCCGCAGCATCTACTCCCATACTGAAATAGGAAATATGGCGATGGGAGGCGTCGATGACGTTTACAAAGGTCCCATTTCCCTGGTTAATATACATCCAATCGGGTGCAGCAAAGTCATTGGCTACATAGAGATCTGTCCATCCGTCGTTGTTTACGTCTGAAGCGGTGACGCTATTGGGAAATCCTACATTGAACAAGCCCGCTTCTCGGGTTACTTCGACAAAAGAACCCAATCCCGTATTTCTAAACAGGCGTGAAGCAAAAATTTCCTGTTTTTTATCAATGTCATACAGGTCGGAGAAGTTGCCAGGGTTGGGCGGCTGGTTAAGCAGGTATAAATCTAGCCAGCCGTCTTTGTCATAATCTAAAAAAGTTGCATGTCGGGTACGGGCATCGTGATCTACTCCATATGCTTTTGCTTGTTCTTGAAAGGTCCCATCCCCCTGATTGATGTACAGCTCATTTCTTCTCAATTCAGACTGATTGTCGTATAGCTCTTTGGTAATATATATGTCTTGCCACCCATCATTGTTGATATCTGCTATGACCACTCCAGATGACCAGCCCCCACGGTTGAGAATTCCGGCGCTTACCGTATGGTCCTCAAAACTAAAATTCCCCTGGTTGATATAGAGTTTATCTCCCACCTGATTACCCGCAAAATAAAGATCAGGTAATCCATCGTTAGTGAAATCCCCAATGCCTACACCCCCCCCTCCATAAAAATTGGAATAGATGAGGATGTTGTGCGCTTTGGTATCTTTGATGGTATTGGAAAAGGTCACGCCAGACGATGAAGGAGGGATAGAGGTGAAAAGGGGTGACTGGCCCAGAGAGTTAGGGGAAATCCCTACCATTAAAAAGTAGACAACGCCTATCGACACAAGTATCCTATTCTGCATAAACCTATGAGTTAAATTCCTTTCTATCATTCTTGGGATAAGGGCTCAAGGACTCTGACCCTATCCCCATTACTTCCTACCAAGATACGATTTTTCCCATTCTTCGTACGTATCCACCTGAGGTGTTTTACATCATATGGGAGATATAATCCACTGTCAAAGGGAGGGCTCGGGGTAAAGTTACCCTTTCCATCTCCTAATAGTATCAGACCAACTCCAGCATCATTGCGGGGCGTTTCTACCTCTGAGCTGAATAGGTTACCTGCGGTGAGCAGATCTAGATGGCCATCTTCGTTGGCATCATAGATAAGCATGGAATTTATAGCTGAAAACTGTGCTTCATTTGGTAAAGGTTGGATAGAAAATCCCTTTTTTTCCCTATTCTCTATATAGAGCGATCGGAACTCAGTAGCCTTATAGTGAAGGGACGAATCCAGGGAGGATTCCCCATATATGGTGGATAAATCAGATTGGGCAAATAGGTCGTAGGTGGGGAATTTTTCCGAAATAAAGGGCATTTGTTCAGAAGAGCATTGTTTCCCACGTAGGGGATAAAGCGTACCCGCTTCATAGTAGCCCAAGACGATATCTAAACTCCCATTCTCATCGAAGTCATTGAGATATACCTGGAAGGGTTCTTCATAGGAGGTCTTATACTTGTAATTAGTCCCCAGGTTGCCTAGCACATAATCGGGATCTCCATCTGAATCAAAGTCCCCAGCTGCCAGACTAAATCCCCATCCTACTAATTGGGCTAACTGAGGAGAATTATAGGAGCTGAAATGGCCCTTGTCTTGTCTGAGTAGGCTAAGTCCCATCCATTCTCCTGTAAGCAATAAATCGACCTGTTGGTCCTGGTCAAAGTCTGACCATACGGCATCTGTAACTCGTCCAATACTGTTTAATGCGGGTGCCAAGCTTTGTGTTTTATCGATAAACGTTCCAGACTCATTAACAAGAAGAAAGCTACTCGTGGGTTTGGGATATGCTCTTGGGATCATACGTCCCCCAACAAAAAGATCTAGGTCTCCATCTTGGTCAAAATCAAAGGGACGAACAACAGAACCACTAGAGGAGAGAGCCGGAAGCATAGTCTCAGCCCAGGAAAGTTGACCCCTGCCATCATTTAGGTAGAGTCTGTCATGATACAAGCGAGACTTGGGTTCATATTCATTTCCTCCACTGACTACATATAGGTCCAGGTCGCCATCTCCATCTGCATCGAAAAATGCTGCTCCAACATCCTCTGCGGCTACATGAGATACAAAAGTAGGCTGAGGGAGTAGTGCAAAACTACCGTCCTGTTGCTGTAAATGTATTTGACCGGGAAATCCTGCGGATCCCCCCAGGAAAAAATCATCCAATTGATCTCCATTTAGGTCTCCCGTGGCTAGGGCTGGTCCCCATTGAGACATTTTATGGGGAAGCAATACCTCGAAGGAAAAATCGTCAAAGGCGTTTTCTTCGTGTGTTACTTCCAGTCCAATCGATTGGGTGATGTCTGTTACAAGCGTATTACCCCTTTTGTTAGAAGAAGGACTCGTTTGGGCCTCATCATAGCGCACTTCGTGAATCTGGTCAATTGATGGGGCGCGTAAAAGTGTGACGTTTCCATCATGCCATCTGACAGCTAGTTCAGTAATTTTTTTGTTTCTACCTAAGCCAAAGGTTAGGAGAGGATCCGAAGAAGACTGAAAGCCTCGGGTGAGGTAGTGTTCTAGATATTGAGTATCCTGAGGGGTGTACAGTTCAACTTTAGCCCCAATACCCAAGGGATTTTGTGGCGGTCCTACGAGTTTAAGTTGAATGAAATGAGGGCTTTGTTGTTCTCTGCTAAGGTTTTTGTAGATAAATGCTTCCTGATCTATATTATTGATGACAATCTCTAGGTCTCCGTCATTGTCCAGGTCTCCATAGGCTGCACCATTTGAAAAGGCAGGTTTATCAAAGCCCCAAGTAGTATTCATTTTTTCAAAGGTATAATCCCCTCGATTTCTAAATACATAATTTTCAATTTTTGTTACAGGGGCTGCGTCTAATAAGGCTCTGAATAACTCTGTATTACTAATCTCCCCTGTCTGATATTCTTTGAGTTTCTTTTTCTCTAGGGTGAGATAATCTTTGTTGGAAATATCTTTTTTATATCCATTTGTGATAGCTATATCTTTCCATCCATCTAAATCCAAATCGATGAATAAGGGTGCCCAACTCCAATCTGTTTCGGAGATTCCCGCATGTTTAGAAATGTTGCTAAAGTGGAGCCCACCACGATTTAATTGAAGGGCATTGTGCATATACTGGTAGTGAAAGCCATCTTCCACAGCATAGTAGAATTTATCACGGCTCATGGGCCGCATCGTGGTCTTTTGCCGGTAATTGTCCTCTGCCACCATATCTACTGTAATGAGGTCCATCCAGCCATCATTGTTGAAGTCAGCAAGGTCTGTTCCCATAGAGAACTGGGAAACCTGTGGCATGGCACTTTTTACGACATCTTTAAAGGTACCATCTCCTTGATTGAGGTAGCAGTAATCGTGTTCCAAAAAATCGTTGGCAACATAGATGTCAGGGTATCCGTCGTTGTTGAGGTCTCCAACAGATACCCCGAGGCCATACCCCAAAGGATTGGTATGGATTCCCACTTCTTGGGTAACCTCCTGAAATTTCCCTCCCATATTCTCGTAGAGTTTATCCCCAACATTGGAGTCGTGGGTTATTCTCATTTCTGAGGGCTTGAAATTATTGATGGGGAGTATGTTGTGATTGAGAATAAAGAGATC
>JBCCTX010000433.1:0-5130 GCA_039197765.1 Bacteroidota bacterium | reverse complement strand
TTTCCATCTACAACAAAGCGCCTGATTTGATAAATCTCAGGATTTGCCGGAGCCCTGCCTAGCCAAATTTCTTTGCGGTCCATGTATTCCTGGATGTCATGGACATCCATCATGGCCTTTACTTCCCCTTTTATCCCATGCGCCTTAGCTATATAGCCTATTTCAATAAAATCTTCCCATATCATTCCGCAAAATTAGGAGAAATAATTTAAGAGAAGCGAGAGAAAAAATAAAATAGATGAGAGAAGTTATGAGATAAATTCTTTAAAGTTGTCGATACTCTTGGAGGGGTATCTTTAACCTTACCAGAGAAATAAAAAGTTCCCAAGGTGCAAATCGATCGTTTTGATAGGGATTTCAAAAGTACTTCCTTAATCGGGTTTATTCTCCAGCGTTATTTCAATACATACTCCGGACTTCCCATCTGGACGATCCTTGATAGATACACTACCATTCATCCTTTTCAAAACAGACTGAACCAAGGTGAGGCCTATTCCACTTCTTTTTTGGGTCTCTTCGTGGGACAGTTTTTCAAATAGGTTAAATACCTTCTCTCGGTATACGTTTGGAATTCCAGGTCCATTGTCGATAAGCTGAAACTTGCTGTGGGTCTCAAAATGCGATTCAGTTATGGTAACCTTCCCCTCTGTATGCGAGCCGTGTTGAAGAGAATTTGTGATAAGCTGTTCGAATATTTGGAGGAGCCCTGTTTTGTATTGAAATAGTACATGCTGACTATTGGGGTAGTTGATTTCGATTCCCGGTACAGGATTAATATGTTGTTTCACCTCTTCCCAAAATGCGGGAAAGACTATCTTTTGGGTGGGAACCTCTGTAATAGTCGTAGTTTGGCAATACTGTACAAATCCCTCTAGTAAGGTTGTTAAACGCTGAGATTGTGAAGTCAGTAAGTCCAAGTATTCCTTGCCATTTCTGTCCAAATCTTGAGCGTGTTCCCTTACAAGCCAGTCTGTTACAATTTGAATCCCTCTGGAAGGAGTCTTTAAATCATGAGATACTCGGTAAGCAATTTCGGACAAATCTTTATGCAAGATATCAATATGGTTTTTGGCAGTCTCTAGTTGCTGAACTTTTCTTCTCAATTCCAGCTGAGATACAACCTGTCTGGCCAAACCTTTGAGGGCATCGACTTGGGTCTGTTTTAATTCGCGGGCTTCACGATCGATCACGCATAAAGTTCCCAAAGAATATCCTTCAGGATTCACCAAGGGTACTCCTGCGTAAAAAATGACTTGGGGATCCCCTTCTACTAAAGGATTATCATGAAACCTCTCATCCTTACGCGAGTCGGGGACAATGAAAATACTATCTGGGTCATTGATCGCATGCCCACAAAAAGAAATATCTCTTGAAGTTTCTGAAGCAGTTAATCCCACCTTTGACTTAAACCACTGACGATCTTTGTCTATGAGGCTAATTAAGGAAATAGGCACCTTGCATATTTCGGAAGCAATGGCTGTGAGATCATCGAAGTCTTGCTCTGGGAGCGTGTCAAGAATATTATAGGAGTTGATTGCTTTTAACCGAGTGGCCTCATTTTTAGGCGTGGGTGCCTTAATCATATCATCCTTACTTAATGGGCGGTACCTGTTGAACTGCTTGTATCTTTTGTCAGAACTAGGTTCTGACAAAAGATTAAACAAGTTACTCATAATAAGGGGGAAATAGTTCTGAAATCGTATGAATGGTTAATTTTTGTAAGCCTTGGAATAACTGTGGGGAAAATTATTACCCTAAAAAACAAAATAAAGTCCTTCGCGAAATAGTTATTCTATTATGACAGCTTATGGAAAGATAAAATCTTTCCATTTGGAATAGACACCTAACCCTTAGTTGCTATGTGGAAATATTTTATTTCTGGCTTATTTGGAATGGCCTTACTCTTCTTGACAGGCTGTGAGGAAACTACGAACCCCCTTACGGGTAGTATCATCATTACCTTTATCAATGACACGCAGGGTGCAGAACCAGAACTGTTCATTGTCCCAGGAGTTTTTAACAGTACAACTGATACCCAGGCTTTAAGAGAGTTAGAGAGAGGAGATATGGGGGATGATACAGATGTAGAATATCTTATTGAAGGACTGCTTCCAGGGAGTTATTCAGTAAAATACCGTCTGGAAATTCCTTCAAACAGTTTTGTAGGCCCTGAGGAAAGTAGAAACTTCCAGATTTTTGCTGGAGAACGCAATCGGTTGAATATAAATATCTAGGGAATAAAACTAGGCGTTCAATCGAGAAATTAGGCTATCATGTAAAAATCCCAATAGAGCACTCGTTCTATTGGACCCCCAATTATTATGCCTAGATTGACTGTAAATCTCTTTGGGCCAGTAAAACACGCATTGTTTTAAAATATATTTTATTTGTGTTTTGTATTTTATTTTTATTTAAATTTGCTGGAAATATTAAATAGTTCAATCCGAAATATTGGACAATTTCTCTTTTTCGAAGCAAATAAATGCGTGAGTCCATATGAGTTACAGAGTACAGAAGTACTTGCTCATTCTAATGTTTTCCTCCCTATTTTTGTATCCCTCATTCAAAGCGCATGCTGAAGATATTGGGATTGCGTCAAGGAATGTTACCAAAACCAATTCTACTGCTCTATCTGTAGATGGTTCCTTTATCCAGAACACAGTTGACTTTACCTTCCCAGGAGATATCAACTTTGGAGAACTTATTACAGATATAGAAGTCTCGGTAACCTTTGATACAGAATTTGCTTCGGATGTATATTACATTCTTACGGCTCCCTCTGGAACGCAAATCACCCTAATAGAGGGGCTTCAGAATGAAGGGGGAACTAATGAAGGCCCTACCTATTCTGGAATTACGACTAGTCCAGTAACCATCAGTTTTCGTCAGTCAGCTTGCCAACCTGTAGGGGGCGAGCCTGAATCGGGTACTTATCGACCCGTTGAAAGTCTAAAAAGCCTTATTGGAGAAAATCCTACGGGCACATGGAGCCTTACTATCGGAGACTCAAAAGCATTGGGCGATACCTTGGAACACGGATCCTTCTCCATTAGCCTTAGCCTAGGTGCCTTTTGTACGTTGGAGGCTACCGCGATAATAGATCAACAAGTTAGCTGTGCGGAAAATCTCGATGGAAAGCTAAGCGTAGATATTCAAGGAGGGGTTGCTCCCTTTTCTTATCAATGGTGCCATGGGCCCATTACAGATAGTCTTTCGGGATTGGGAGCAGGGACATATACAGTTGCCGTTACAGATTTTCTGGGATGCACTGCCCTTAGCTCCGTTAAACTGCAAGATCCCGATTCTTTGGGGGTTGTTATTGCAGTGGTAGATTCTATCAGTTGTAAAGGATTATCTGATGCTATTTTGGAAGCGAATCCCATTGGGGGTACAGCCCCTTTTTCCTATGAGTGGTCATTGGGGGATACCACCGCGAGATTAGAAGACTTATCTATTGGGACCTATCGCGTTACACTTACCGATGCGCAAGGTTGCCAAGGGGTAGCTGAGGAGAACCTCACCGAGCCGGATGAACTGCTGCTCTCGCTTGCAGTGCTTGCCGAACCCAGTTGTCGAGGCACTGCAGATGGAATCCTAGAAGGTATAGTCTCAGGAGGAATACCCCCTTATAGGTATTCCTGGTCGCATGGGGATTCCGTAGCTACTGCTTCAACCCTCCTTTCGGGTAGTTATAAACTAAAAATAACAGATAATAACGGCTGTGGGGTAGAAGACAGTTTAATCCTAAGTGCCAATGACCTAATCTCTCCAATTGCCCAATGTCAGGACCTAAACGTGTATCTCAATGCCCAAGGGTGGGCCTTACTTAGTCCAGAAATGATAGATAATGGGTCTAGTGATTTTTGTGGAATTGCCTCTTATGCAGTAGATATTGACAGTTTTACCTGTGCGGAACTGGGAGCTAATACTGTTACCCTAACAGTGACGGACAGTAGTGGGAATGTCCAAACCTGTACTTCACAGGTGACGGTGATAGATAGCATAGCTCCCACTATTGTGTCATGTCCTTCCGATATACAGGTTGCCACAAACCCTGGAACTTGCGGGGCTACCGTAAGCTGGATTGAACCCATTAGTACAGATAATTGCGATTCAGTAAGTGTAAACGCTACCCATCAACCGGGTGCTTCCTTTTCCATAGGAACGACGACCGTAACCTATACTGCAACAGATCCCTCTGGAAATACAAGTAGCTGTAGTTTTAAGGTGACGGTAGCGGATGATGAGAAGCCTACCTTGGTTTGTACGGATTTCACATTGTACTTAGATGCCTTGGGAACTGCTAGCCTCAATGTATCAGATGTAGATGGAGGCTCTACCGACAATTGTGAATTGACTTCTCTAACCGTATCCCGTACTTCATTTTCTTGTAGCGATATAGGAATTCAAAGTATATGGCTTATAGGAGAAGATGCCTCTGGAAATCGAGATAGCTGTTCTGCTCAGGTTACTGTACAGGATACCCTTTCCCCAGTATTGGCCTGTAGGAACCGAACCGTATACTTAGATGCCTTTGGTCAAACTACAATTAGTCCTCAAGACTTGGTGGAAGCAGTTACAGACCCTTGTGGCATATCAGAGTTGAGTGTATCCAACGGCCAGTTTACCTGTGAAGACATAGGGGTCCAGGCTGTTACTTTGACCGCAATAGATACAGAGGGGAACCGCACGACTTGTACAGCTCAGGTTACTGTACAAGATACCCTTTCCCCGATAGTCACATGTACAGATATTACGCGTTACCTAGATGAAAATGGTCAGTTGACAGTAGATGCCAATGAGGTAGGAGAAAGTGCATCAGACAATTGCGGTATCCCGTTACTTTCTTTAAATACAACCCAGTTCAACTGTTCAGATCTTGGCTCTACAACAATTGAGCTAACAGCAACAGATGCATCTGGAAATACAAGTTCGTGCACGGCCCAATTGACCCTTAGAGATACCCTAGCTCCTATGGTAGTATGCCAGAACCTTACCCGCTACCTAGATGAAAATGGTCAAATGGAGTTGAGTGCCGATGAGGTAGATGCCGGATCCTCTGACAATTGTGAAATTGTTTCCTACAGCTTAAGTCAAACCAGCTTCTCTTGTGCTGATTTGGGAGAAAGT
>JBCCTX010000432.1:0-5138 GCA_039197765.1 Bacteroidota bacterium | reverse complement strand
TTCCTTTCCCATTTCGGCCCTCATTGGAAATGTAGAGTTCTCCTTCTGGGCTGAAGCATATGCCTTCCGGTTGCTTGTAAACTCGCTTATCCAAAGGTTGAGCATATAGTAGTTTACCATCCTTACGATACACCAGCAGCATTTTCCCTACAGAACCTAAGACATATATATCCATACTTTGGGGATGTACGGCAATTCCCGAAGGGCGGAAAGCATCCTTATCAGAGGGATCGAAACTCTTTGCATATGCCTTTTCAAAAGCACCTTCAGCCTGCCGCTCCAGGACATACCCAATCTCTTGCTTGTTCACCAACAGAAAGGGAGCAGGATTAAGTTTTTTACGCTTCAGATCAAAGGCATAAATGCTCCGATAGCCCGAATACAATTTCCGATCGAGGTTGGGAGAGCCTTTGCACGCGAGAAGCAAATAGTCATTCTGAGGAAAATATCCCAATCCCTCCACATTGTTGTTGTCGGAAAGTACGGTGTTGTATACCTTGGCAGGGGAATCCTCTTGGGTATAATCGGGAACCTCAAATACCTCTCCTTCACTGTTCACGACATAGGCCGTTTCCCCTACCAGTTCTACCCCTTCATAATCCCCTGATTTACCAAAGTCTGAATCTGTAATTATTTTCTCTTTTTCCAGATCAAACTGGTAGATATGTGCTTTTTCATCTTGGACAACAGCCAATTTTCCCGGCGAGACATAGGTAAGACCCGATATTTCCGTAAGCTTCTCAGGCAGACTAATAGATTTTTGAGGCTGAGAAAGGTCATAGGGAAACGGGGCTTGATTATACGGAGATCCCGAACGATCTAGGAAGGAAAAAGAAAGGCAAATAATTGTCAGGATACTACCCCCTAAGATGATTTGGCTACGAAGCATGTGGATGTTTTCCTTAATGTTACTAAAAAAAAGCCGCCAATTGGCGGCCACTCTGCAAGGAGTTATTGGAAGTTAAACAATAAAATTTGTCTTAATATAGCCATAGTAGCCTAAGAATAAAATTGCATAAGAGGGAATAGTCTATCATTCCTTTGTATCCTTACATTTCGTTGTTTCTCTCCTCCTCATGTTCTAATTTTAATTACGCACGTTTGTATGAATTTTATTCATTTTAAGTAATAACGCCCAACTGGGTTGACACTATGCTTTTATCTCAAATTGTCCATGGAAATACATAAGCTGAATGAAGTTGCTGCGCTAGCTGCTGATTATATCAATACCACAAACCGCCACATTTTTCTCACCGGAAAAGCGGGAACCGGGAAGACTACCTTCCTGCGCTACATTGTCAAACACACCTTTAAAAACACGCTAGTTGCTGCCCCAACAGGTATTGCCGCGATCAATGCTGGAGGTGTTACCCTGCATTCCCTACTACAGCTTCCCTTTGGCGCCTTTATCCCCGAAAATATTCCCTTCTCTAACCAGGTACAGATTCGATTGAATACTCCGAGAAGTTTGGGGCGGCACCACCAAATTCGTGGAGAGAAGATTCGCTTGCTTCAGCAGATGGAATTACTCATAATAGATGAAGTAAGTATGCTGCGATCAGACCTACTGGATTGCATAGATTTTCGACTGAGGAGTGTGAGAAGGCGAAAGGAACCGTTTGGTGGGGTGCAGCTATTGTTCATTGGGGACCTGATGCAGCTTCCTCCTGTAGTCAAAGACCCCGAGTGGCGCTACCTCCAACAATACTATACTAGCCCCTTCTTCTTTTCGGCCCAAGCCCTGAAAAATTTTCCACCTATAACGGTTGAGTTGCAAAAAATCTACCGACAAAGCGACCAAGAATTCATTGATCTGCTCAATCGCCTGCGAAATAACCAGCAACGCCCAGAGGACCTACACTTTCTCAACCAGTCCTATCAGGAAGATGCAGACCTGAAGGGCTATATCCACCTCACCACGCACAACCACAAAGCCGACAAAATCAACCAGACCAAACTGGAAGAACTCCAGGGAAAAGAACGCACCTTTGAGACGGAGATTGAAGATGACTTCCCAGAACACCTCTATCCCTTACCGAAAGAACTTAGGCTCAAAAAAGGCGCACAGGTAATGTTTGTCAAGAATGATCCTTCGGGAGAAGGTCGATATTTCAATGGAAAAATTGGAGAAGTAAGCTACTTGGGCGAAGAAGAAATTCAGGTACGCTTTGAGGACGGCAGGGAGGTATTTGTCGATTCCTATCAATGGGAGAATATTCGCTTTGCCTTAAATCCCGACACCAACCAGGTAGAGGAACAGACCTTGGGTACCTTCTCCCAATTTCCCCTCAAACTGGCCTGGGCCGTTACCATTCACAAAAGCCAGGGCCTGACCTTTGAAAAGGCTATACTGGATGTATCCGATAGTTTTGCGCCCGGCCAACTCTATGTGGCCTTATCCCGCCTTACGTCCCTCAAGGGCTTGGTCCTCTCTTCACGCATTCCTACCCGTCCGCCTGCAATTAGCCCCGCGCTGATCGCCTTTGCCGAAGACATCGAAGATCCTGCCACGCTCCAGACTCAAATTGACCTTGATAGGTCCTATTTTATTCAGAATTTTGCTTCCAACGCCTTTTCCTTTCATCCGGTAGAAAAGGCCTTGAACCTTCACCTCGATTCATTTACCAAAGAAGAAGCTAGGTCTGTCAAGCAACAATATCTTTCTTGGACCCAGGAATTACGCCTAGCGTTTCAACCCTTACTGCCCATTGGCTTGAAGTTCTACAAGCAAGTATACGAGCTCCTTCAGGGAGAGCAATCTTTAGAGCAGTTGGCCCTGCGCAGTGTAAAGGCGCAGGAATACTTCGAACCCCAGTTTCTCACACTCTTGCGAAAGATTCAAGCTCACCTGAACACCTTGGAAGAGAAGAAACGGGTAAAGGCCTATAAAAAGGAACTGGAAGACTTGGAAGCCAGCTTCCTCCACCAAATCCGACAAATCGCCAAGTTCAGCCTGCTTATCCAAGAAATCTCCCAAGGTCGCATTCCTACGGCTGATATGCTTGAGGCCTGGGAGGTCCAGCATAAATTGCGCCGCGTTCCCCCTCCCAAGAAGCCCAAAGTCCCTACGGCTGAGATCACCTACCAACACTATTTGGAAGGACTTACGCCAGAAGAAATTGCGGAGAAACGCGACCTCACCCTAGGGACCATTTCCGCACACCTGTGCAAGTACGTTGCACAGGGAAAAATCGACTGTGAGGAATTGATGGATGTGGGGAAAATGAATGAGATAATTGAAGTGTTGGGAACTACTGAGATACGTACCTTGGGCAGCTTGAAAGGGATGTTGGGGGATGCGTATAGCTATGCAGAGATCAGGTTTGTACTGGCGAAGGAGAAGTCGGAGTTGTTGTGAAAAGGTATTTCACTTGTTTCGAATGGGGAATTGAACACAGAGACGCGGAGACACAGAGGGATGGTTTATTCATGGAATAATATCCTATACCCCTATGAGCTCATGGGAAAACCAAACGAAACCCGACACCGTTGACGCGATAGCCAGGAGAATTGCGAGCGCGAGATGAAACACGGCAATAACGCGCATTGACATCCCAACCGCCGCCACGAAGCACACGGGACCGACCCCGTTTAGGCTGATCCATCCAAGCGGAACCGTCTGTAGGTGCTCCCTGATAAGAATTGTGGAAATCATCCTCACACCATTCATATACATTTCCACTCAGATCGTGGATACCCAATTCATTTTCTAAGAGCCTACCCACAGGCTTTGTTCCCCTCGGCTCATTATTTCCCTTATACCAACCTACATCTTTCAGCCGATCACTTCCGGCATACAAATAGCCCTCGCTATAGATCCCTCCACGCGCTGCAAATTCCCATTCGGCCTCGCTGGGTAGACGATGGTTTTTCCCCGTTTTTTGGTTGAGCTGTGAAATAAACTCCTGGGTATCTTCCCAGGAGACCCTTTCTACGGGATTATTTGGGCCTTTAAATTCGGAAGGATTGGTACCCATGATTGACTCATATAGGGATTGAGTTACGGGAAATTTACCCATATAGAAGCTGCGTACCTGTACCTGGTGGATGGGCTTTTCATTATCCCTGGCCTCTTTATCATCCCCTCCCATTTGAAAGGTACCTCCTTCGACCAAGATCATCTCAAAGGAAGGGCTTTCTGGGAGTTTTTCTGTGTAGATGCGCTGTAGTTCTGTTTCCATGTGGAGGGAATATACATGTTTGGGCCATTTTATGCATACAATCCCATGGGTTCTGTATTTGATCTTTAAGTAGTAATAGGTGGAATTTATTCCTATTCCTCAACCCGCCTTCCCTCCCTATCCAGGTAAACCGTATCCATCTTATTTCCTAAAGCGTCATAGGTATACTGGATAACTGGAGGAACCGCGCAGGGTAAAACGAATGCTGAATCCACACCCAGATGCCGAATCTCCATGAGTTGGCCCTTTGCATTGTATTCATATTCTGCTATGGCACAGTACTCAACATAAGGAGCGATTTTTCCTTCCTTATTGTATCCGACCGCTTTAATAAGCCTATTTGCTTCATCGTAGAAGTACTTTTTGACACTTGCCCCGTATAAATCATCCCCTAATTCAACCCAAATGAGTTTTCCTGATGCGTCAAAGGTCGAGTCATTGGAGGAGCTTTTATGTCTTTGGGGAATATTTCCCTGCAAAAGTTGTTTATAGTCTGCTACAAAAGCAGAATCCCTTTCCAATGTATCCCTTCGAATGACTTGATCCCCTTTCTCTTGAATGAAAATATAGGTGTGGGATGTATTTGGAAGCTCAGAGGATGTGCAAGAAACTGTACATAAGGCCATGAATAAGCTGAAATATCTCATTTAACCTCCTTTTTTCTCTTTTTCTCTGTGGTTTATTATTATGAGAGAAAAATATATACATTTTGGATGAGATTGGATAGCAATAAAAAAGGAAAAGAACCCAGAGCATTTAAGACCCGTTTCTTACACTTGATCTAAGAATCGTCAAATTCAATTTCTTGGGGTTCTGAAGAAAATACAATGCCCAGCACCTCATCATAGGTAAATTGCTGATTGAGCCCTTTGCTTAGAGGTGAACTAGCACATGACAAAATACTATTATGAGGATTGTTGCTATGCTTTCATGTTAAATCTCAGTCCCCGGCCCCAT
>JBCCTX010000431.1:0-5191 GCA_039197765.1 Bacteroidota bacterium | reverse complement strand
TTGACTTTACGAAATGCTTTGTTGGCTTTTCAGTTTATACTCCTAATTGGCCTGCTATGTATTACGGGATATATTTACCAGCAAATGCACTACCTCAAAACCTATGATTTAGGCTTTGAGTCCGAAGGGGTATTGTCGTTTGGGATAGCATCCAGCGATCAGTTTTCTCCCCTAAAAGCAGAACTCCTTCAATTGCCAGAGGTACAAGAGGTAGGAAGTGGGGGCCTGCCGGGAAATCAAATGTACAACCAACTTACCTTCAAACTGGATGAGACTGAGCCTGTTTTCGCAGATGGGACACATATCTACCTCGATTATGGATCGATAAAGGCTTTAAATATTGACTGTAAGGCTTGCGAAGGCCTAGAGGCAGGGAAGGATCGGGTATTTGTGATCAATCAAACAGCTGCTGAACGCTTAGCGAATGTAGCAGGGATAGCGGTAGGGGAACTGATCGGGAAAACGTTGATTTCTGAACCTGAATGGGAAAATGAAGAATTTGGGTATGGGATTCCGCATACCATCGAGGGGATCATTCCAGATTACCATTATTTCAACTTAAAAGAAACAGTAAATCCCTTTTTGATGGAAGTAGTGCGGGAAGCAGAATGGAATTATGAAGTGCTGGTAAAAGCATCCACGGAGGATTGGTTTGCCACTTTGAGCAAAATTAGAGATGCCTACTACAACCTGGAATCGGATTTGCCCTTCCAATTTGAATTTTTAGATCAGAGGATAAAGGACTTATATGAACAGGAGAGAAGGGCTGGGATATTGCTCGCCTCACTTACAGGACTAACCGTCTTATTGGCTTTTATGGGACTGATTGGCCTAGTTGCCTTTGCCACCGTTTCCAGGCAGAAGGAGATCGGGATACGAAAAGTACTAGGTGCGAGTGTACGCCAGATCTTGGTTGGAATCAATAAGGAATTTGCCCTGTTGGTTGGCCTTTCCACCCTCATGGCGATTCCTATTGCATTGGTAATGACTCGATTTTGGCTGGAGAACTTTGCTTACCGAATTGATCCCAATCCTTTTTGGGGACTATTGGCTGGAGGCCTATGCTTTTCCCTCGTGGTAGTAGTGGTTTCGCTCACCTCTTTTCAGAAGGCGCGCCTTAATCCTATTGAAAGCCTCAAGCAGGAAACGTAAAGAATTTTGTGCTCACTCAGTTTACTTTTGATTAAGCAAACTTGATTGCTTTCCGGAAAGGTAAATTCCGAATCCGCTTACCGGTCAGCGCAAAAATTGCATTCCCTAGAGCGGGTGGATTGGCAGCTACCCCCGACTCTCCTACGCCTAGAATCTCCTTATTATTCTCATGTATGTGAACTTGTATCTCAGGTATCTGCTGTATCCTTAGCAAGGGGTAATTGTTAAAATTGCGTTGTTCAATTTTTCCTTCTGAGACGGTGATAGTACTGTTTATTCCTGAGTCCAGACCGTAAATTACCCCAGATTTAATTTGGGCTTCGATATTCCTTGGATCAAGGGCAATGCCTACATCTACAGCTACAAATACTTTTTCAATGCGTATACCTTCCTCCGTTTGGCGGATTTCCACCACCTGAGCAGTAGGCGCTCCAGACGATCGTGCAAAGGCGAGGCCTCTTGCATATCCCTCTGGTAGGGTACTCCCCCAATTTGACATGCGTTTCACGGCTTCAAGGACGGCCCTACTGTCAGCATCATCAATCAAGGAAAGACGCATTTCCATTGGATCCAAACCGCCTTCAAGGGCGAGTTCGTCCATAGCCGTCTCATGGAAAAAAACATTTTGAGTTTCCCCTACACCACGCGTCCATCCGACAGGTAATAGCAACTTGAGCGCTTTATAGGCGCGGATTCTATAGTTAGGCAAATTGTAGGGTTGGTCATTCATACCGAGCCATACAGATCTGTCCATCCGTTCTGCAATTTCCTTGCCTTTATTTTGGAACCAACGCCTATCTGAGGAAGCAAATAGGGCAGGAGCAGATATTTGAAGGTCAAAAACAACCGGTTTCCCATTTTTGACAGCCCCCTTAAATGCAGCAGAAGCTATGGGTCTATATACCCCATGGGACATGTCCCCTTCACGGGTCCAGGTCACTTTGACGGGTTTACCTTCCACAGCCATAGCGGCACGAAGCGCAGCCTCAATGAAATCTGTTTCCTGTCGTCGACCAAAGGCCCCTCCCATGAACATGGAATGTACCCTTACCGATTCCTCTGGAATACCCACAATCTTGGAACCAAAATAGCGCACTCCCAAAGGATTTTGATTGGCGGCCCATATATCGAGTTCGCCATCCTTGAGTAAGGCTACTGCGTTCATGGGTTCCATCGTCGCATGGGTCAGGTAGGGAACGCTATATTTCCTTTCGAAGGTATTGAGCCCTTCCATTGCTGCTTCGATGTCTCCTTGGGATCGTACCTCGGTAGGCTCCCCTTGACCCAAAGCATTGTCCACTGCTGCATAGTGCTCTTCCATTTTCATAGGATAGGGAGGTGCTCCCCATTCTACCTTTATGGCCTTTGCAGCTTCCATGGCATACCAGGTATTGGTTGCGAGTACGATAATTCCATCGTCCCATTCCAATGTTTTAATGAATCCTTTCATCCCCTGAGCTTCACTGTCATCAAAGCTCTTGATACCACCTCCTATGGAGGGATTAAACTTTACAGTGCCATATACCATACCAGGTAACTGAAGGTCAATGGCATATTGGGCGGTTCCCGTGCATTTAAGAGGCATATCTTTTCGCGGCTGTGATTTGCCGAGTTGCTTCCATTCTGACCGAGGTTTCAGGGTGACTTCCTTCGGTGGAGGAATCTTTGCTGCATCAGCAGCCAAAGACGTGTAGGGGATTCGTCTTCCATCTGTAAGAATAACGTATCCGTCTTCCGTTTTTAGATCGGACGGATTCATGTTGTATTTTTTGCCAGCAGCCTGTATCAGGATAGTGCGGGCAGAAGCCCCAGCCTGTCGCATCTTAACAAATCCATCACTTAGGGAGGTCTGAGCCCCAGTGGACTGGGATAACCTAGGCGGATAGTAGGAGAGGTTCAACCGATTACTAACTCGTCGAATAAGCTGCTTGCGAATTGCCTCCTCGGGATACATGATGTTATTCGTGTACACAATAGATGCTGGACCATAAGCAACAGAAACCTCTGTTACGGGTACATCCAGCTCCTCTGCAACCAAAGCTGCTAAGGTACTTTGTATCCCCTGACCCATTTCGGCTCTTGGCGTGATAATGGTAATCCCCGCATCATCAATGATCACATAAGGCGTGACAGCTACCTGCCCATCCTTTAGTATGGCATACAAGGGGTTATCAATTTCCTCAGGTCGGACGAGGAAGTATCCTGCTACGGCTACACCACTTGCTACTGCTGCAGTCGAAATAATGAATGTTCTCCTGTCCATCAGAGGGTATCTTTAGATTCTGAAAGTGTCCTTTTCTTTTCTGCTGCCCGTTTTATCGCTTCACGAATCCTGGGGTAGGTACTACAGCGACAGAGATTTCCAGCCATAGCAGCATCTATATCGCTATCGCTAGGATTAGCATTATTATTGATCAATGCATGAGCCGACATAATTTGGCCAGATTGGCAATACCCACATTGTGCAACCTGGGTTTCGATCCATGCTTCCTGGACCAAACTAGGTGCTTTGGCATCCCCCAATCCTTCTATGGTAGTGATTTTGCCCTTGACTCCTACTACTGGTAAAACGCAGGAACGGACCGGAACATCATCGACCAAGACTGTACAGGCACCACAGAGCGCAGCCCCACAGCCGTATTTAGTTCCTGTGAGATTGAGTTCATCCCTCAGTACCCATAAGAGCGGCATTTTTCCGTCCACCTCCACTTCGTATTGGGAACCGTTTACCTCTAATTGAAATAGGCCCATCCCAGATAAGTTCGTTTTGTCCATAATACTTAATCACCTCATTACAGCTGTATCACTATTCCTTTCCTCTTTAGCGATCACGATTGGGCATTTAAAACTTTATTATAATAATCCGAAATTTAGGACTCATCCAATTGAATTAGATGATGTTCGGGTCAATAAGGCGACTAAACGGTATAAATTCGCCCATTGTGTGAATGTTTATGGTTAATGTACGTTTAGCCTATGAGATAAGAACGCTTCTAACTTTTTCTTGTTGAAAAAGATTTTCAATGTAATTAGCATGATATCCCCTCTAACTTTCATTAAAGAATCTATTGCTAAAGAAAAAAGAGAGAGAATATAGTTCCTCTCTCCTTAATATTTTGATTCACGGGATTAATGAGGGTCCGCTCAATTTCTACTTTTCATAAAAGTGAGTCTCTCCCCTCCTATTCATACCCTATTCAGGCCTCCGCATCGCAGGATCATATGCCCAATTCAGGATTCTGTAGAAGTCATAGGTCTCAGGTATATCCACATATTCCCTTGCTGCTGCATAATCAGCAGGTGTCAAACAATGGAGATCGTGGAGGATCATCTGTACATAGTCTGAATGGATATCTACCAATCGGGGAAGAATTTTTCCTGAATTTTTATCTTCAATGTCAGAGAGAAATAAGGGAGCGATATTGCCTTCATTGTCTGCACAGACGATGCATCCACTATGACCTTCGTTGTACAGTTTTTTTACCCCCATACCTAAGCGTGTACATAAGGTAAGGTCGTATGCGATCGGGCGTGCACAACGCAATTCATAGCCCAATTCTACTGGCCGACTTTTTACTTTGAGGCCAATTTCCTTGAGTTGGCGTTGTAGGAGAATATTGAAGATATGCGCTTTGGAGACATTGCCCAGTTCGGGGTGCCCGTGTTCATCATAGGTAAAGTCTATGCCACAATTGCGAATCTGTTCATCACTCAATGAGTGGAATACCCCTTCACTCACCATGGCTACACCATATTCGATTCCATCAATCCTGCGAGCAATGATAGAAGAAATGACTAAGTTGATGATTTTTTCGAAGGTGATCTCTGTCTTATTGAACATCTCAGGCAGGATAATCATGGGGAAGTGGCAGCTCGCCCCGATATCAAAGGCCAGGTGTCCGGCCGAGCGACCCATAGCGGATACCACAAACCAGTTGTTGGAGGTCCGTGCATCCTCATAGATGGTATTGCCGATGATTACCCCTTCATTTTTAGCAGTGTTGAACCCAAAGGTAGGAATCCCTGCAGGTAGCGGGAT
>JBCCTX010000430.1:0-5197 GCA_039197765.1 Bacteroidota bacterium | reverse complement strand
GGATCCCCTGTGAGCTTTTGTATCACATTCAATCATATACTCAATACCTGAATCCATGGAAAACTTTTCTCCACACCCTACTCTAAACCCTCTCCATTTAGATCAAATACCTTGTTTCATAGATCCCCTCACTATACCGCATATCCCTATTCCTTACAGCTTATACCCTATTCCCCTATACCTGATTACCCAATATCCCTAACCTTTCCTTCTCATGAAAAAAACAGCTTTGACAGGATTTTGTATTTTCCTGCTTCTCGAACTTTGTGCTCAAGAAGAGACCGCTCAGTACGTCTTCAATTGGACGGAATCTCCCAGCCCTGCCACTTCCCCTGCACAGTCCTATGCCTCTACTTCCTCCAACCCTTCCATATTCTTTTGGGAAACAGGGATTAACTGTCGTTCGATAACTGAACCGGGAGGAAGCACTCGCGCAAAAAGTTCCCGAGTCCAATTCAGGAATACTACCCATACCCGTTTTGATAAAAGCTATTCCCTTGAGTTCTATACAGACGCTGGTATCGCCGAGCATTGTAACCAAAATGCTACCGCCGTTCGAGCAGAACTAATCGCTGAAGAAGGTTCATCGTACCTCTTGTCCCCTGGCTCTTTGTTTCCGGCTCAAACAGGCAGTACCCTTTGGATGGGCTGGTCAGAACTCTATACAGACTTTGACTATGGCCATAGGAGTACCCTAGTACAATTTCTCCAGGAGGAATTCGCCAACCCTGTAAGCTCCTCTATCAACTACCACCCTGAGAAAGGAATCTACGTGGGCGTAGGAGGAACCTACCATACCCTGCTCAATCGGGGCGAATTACAAGAGAATACATGGTATGATTGGATTGTAGAATTCAAGTACTCCTTCCACGAAACTGGACCTGAGGCAGGAAGTATCAGAATTTGGATATATCCTGCTGATGATCCGAACGCCTATGCATATTCAGACCCACCCACCCTTTCTTACATGGGGGCTACCCTACCTAAGCGTCCAAGTGCCAATATAAAACCTTTGAGACCCGCTTCTGATTCTCTACACCTATGGGTAAAACCCCAAATACGAATGGGAATCTATCGCTGGGAGTCCGGCATGAAAAGCCCTGTAGAGATTATAGCCGAAGACCGCAGGTTTATCAAATATCTTGGCACAACTCGGATGGAAATAGGGTCGAATTTAAAAGAACAGGGATTTGAGGCTGTGAAACCTCGGGTACCGCTCTCCAGCGAATCTTCCTCTTTTTCCCGCGCTTCTCAACAAGTCATAGATTCCTTAAGTAAAACCCATCTTTTTCTTCATCCCAATCCCCTTTCCTCTCATTCCACGCTGCGAATTAGACATTCCCAGGAAGAACGGGGTGAACTACGGATCTGGGATATGACGGGTCGCATGCTTCGCCAACATCCCATTGAGGTCCAGGCGGGAATCTCCGAAATCCCCATTAAAAAAGGGAAACTAGCGGCAGGTTCCTACACCCTTCAAGTAAGCTTCGGAGAGAAGATCTCAACTCTGCGATTTGTCATTGAGTAATCATCATCCATTCCATGCATTCCAAAAAATAAGCACATGAAACTCCAACTTTTCCCTATCCTCATATTTTTGGCCCTTTCTCACTTGATCTCATTTTCCCAGGAGCAGGAAGAAAATCCCAGCATTCAACTATCCCCACAATTAGATATGCTTATGCGGGTACCTCAAACTCCTGAAGCAGCTGCCTTTGTGAAGTATGGTAATATACCTGTTAATATGTATACGGGGACGCCCAATATTTCCGTTCCACTTCATACGCTACAGGGGCGTGAGTTATCCCTTCCGGTCAGCTTAGACTACGACGCATCTGGCATTAAAGTCGACCAAATTGCCACATGGGTAGGCCTCGGTTGGAACCTCAACGTAGGGGGGGCTGTTACCCGCCAAGTTCAAGGGCTTCCCGATGGATACGGCTTGTACGGAAAGATATTTGAACCTAAGGTTCAGGAATTTATTCAATATGTTTCCCAGAATAACCTAACGCCTGGAACCGTTCACCAAACCGCTCAGTATCAAAAATACTTTGAACTTACCCGAGAACTCACAAATGGTCAAGTAGACCTCCAGCCCGACCTTTTTCCCTTCAGTGTTAATGGACTTTCAGGTACCCTCTTTCTTGACTATCAAAAGGAGAGGGCTTTTTGTATGGAGCACCCCAACTTAGCTGTAGAAGTCGACCTTTCCTTAGAGGCTCCCAATCCCATTTTCCAATTGAAATCCTGGAAAATAACGGCTGAAGATGGCACCCAATACTTATTTGAAAAACAAGAATTCACCAACCATCGGGGAGAGGCAGGCCCAAGAAATACTGGGTTTTCCCGGCGCTATGTTTCTGCCTGGTACATAAGCAAAATTATCTCCCCCAACAATCGGGATATCGTGGAGTTTCGGTATAGCTCTACCAGTCCCTGGCTAAACAAACAGGAACTTACGCATACCCTTTCCGGAGTAAGTGTTGTCAATCAGGAAAGTAATTCTTCTCAATGTGGCGGGAGTGCAAGTCCTATCCAATACTTACCTGGACCCTCTGATGCAAGTTATTGGGCAGAACAACCCTATCTGGAGTCTATACAAATTAATGGGTATAAGCGTGCAGTATTTACGCGGAGTACGATCGACCGAAAGGACTTAAGAGGGAGAAAACGACTGGTATCTGTAAACTTTTACGACCCTCTTGGCAAAGCTCTTATTCACCATGTAAAACTAGAAAATGGGGGCTTAGATGGGAGAGATGCCGGATATTACTTTGGAAACTCTAGGAGCCTGGATGAAAAAAGCATGCGGCTTATGCTCAAAAGTGTAGGTTTCTACGGAGATCAACCTCGGGCCAGTAAAGCTACTCAACGCTATCGCTTCGAATACTACGAGCCAGAAAAAGTTCCCAAGCGGGGTTCCTTTGCAACAGATATGGCCGGATACTACAATGGTAAGCATTCAAATAGATCGTTGGTTCCTTCCTACGTTGATAATGGGGTAAACCTCTATTCAGCAGGAGCCGACCGAAAACCCAGTTTGGAATACTGCCGTATCGGAACGCTGAAAAAGATGGTCTATCCCACGGGTGGGGAAACGACCTTTACCTATGGCTTGCATAGGCTTCCCTCCAACAGCAATCAATCCGCCCGAATTGTCAAAAAGCGACTCATAGACCTAATCGGAGGGGCTGATGCTGGCAGAAACCCCTATAAGTTTGAATATGCCTGCTACGAAAACGAACCTACTACAGAGCCTATACCCCTAGGAAGGGCAAATACTTTTTCCAAAAATCCTAATAATACCAGCTTCGTTCCCTTGAAACTAAATATTTCTGTAAAAACGGGAAGACTAAGAAAGGGTCTAATGTACTTGGTCATTTACAAATCTGGAGAATGTGCCCGAGCGGGAACAGGAGACTGTCCTGCTAGAAGATATGATTTCTGTGATATCTATAATTGGGATGTTGCTTGTACAGGTGATCCTGAGGGTTGCCCCATTTCGATTCCCTTGAGTGGAGATCCTAGGGACATGGGGTTGGCAGAAAGAGAAATACCATTTGAGGACCTACCCAATGGAGGGTACCAAGTCCTTGCCTTTAATGGAGATCCTGAAGCTACCTTAACCGTTGAACTTACGGGGATCGAATATATAAATACACGTGAAACGGTAGAAGAAGGAGGACTCAGGGTACTAGAAGCGATTGATAAAACAGATGCAGCCACTCCAGCCCTACACACTTATTATATCTACCAAAATTTTGCAGGCTGGAATTCTACCTTTGAGCCCAGAAAAGCGCTAGAAAACCAGTATACCAGCTCTGGAAAACGACTCTTCAATCCAGCGTTTACCCAAAAACAATTTTCAACCGCTTGTACTCCTCTCATCCCGAATGAAAGAGCGGAAACAGAGGTTACCTGTGAACGAACTGCTATATACAGCAATCGAATGTATCCAGGGAGTGGCCATATCGGGTATTCCTGGGTCACAGAATTTCAATACGACCCCAAGACAAAACAGATCAATGGTTTTACTGTCCATAACTTTTACAATGAGCAGATCTCCCTCAACAAAATACCCGGTATCCAAAGTCCCTTAAGCAGTCGATTGAATGGACGTCCCAAAGCAATGCGGATCTATGATAAGGATCGCACGCTTCTTAGCGAGGAGATTCAGGAATACGCCATTGAACCTGTTCTCACCCACCACTCTACAAAAGGGCTGGTGATGGAGTCCTCTCGTACCATTACAGGATTTCGGATGCTCTCAAGCCCTCCTGGTGGAAGCCGAAATGAGGGTGCATCTCTTCTTTCCTTTATGACTTTTTGCAAAGGGTCTAGCGATAGAGATGCGGTTCCCCCAGCATGTACCCAGGCCATTGAATGCCTCTTTGGCACCTTTCCCCTCGACCAACAAATTACGCATTATGGGTACAATAGTTTTTGGATAAAACCCACCCAAAGCAGTCAAATACAACACTATCTAACAGGTGGAGCCAAGCGAGAAGTTGTTACAAAAACGGAATTCCATTATGGAAATCCGCTCCATAGGCAGCTTACCAGGAGCGTAGTTACAGCGAGTGATGGGAGTACCCGAGAGACTCGTTTCTACTACCCTGACGACAACTTAACAGCAGCCTATTATGATTCAGGTTCAGGGGTTAAACGCCTGTTTACAGATTCAGAGCTAGCTCCTATACAGCGACTCAATCGGTCAGGGATCCATCATATAAATGAGGTAGTTGCTACCCAACAATTGCACAACGGGAGTAAGACCATTTTTTGGGAAAAGAAAACCTTTCAGGATTTTGGTTCTCGAGTAGTTCCCGTAGCTATTGCAAATTCCAATGGGCAGGAAGAATTGAAAACCGTTGCACAGCTCTCCTACCTGAATAATGGGCTAAGCCTAGCTGAGGTTAAACGGCCTCAAGGTCCTCCACGTGTTATGCTCTATGCATATAATTATACCCTCCCGGTAATGAGCCTAGTAGGGGTATCCCTTTTCGGAGATCGATCCTCAAACAGTCTGTCGAATCGACATCCCCTAATTACCAGTTTAGGTAGATCGACTAGCCCTACACAAATCACTAGCGAGTTGGCAAAAATTCGGGCTAAGGTTCCTGAAGCCCTTATTACGGAATATGCCTACAATTCTAAGCTTCAGCTCACTCGAACCACCAGTCCGGAAGGGATCGAT
>JBCCTX010000429.1:0-5206 GCA_039197765.1 Bacteroidota bacterium | reverse complement strand
TTACCCACTGATCTATATACGCCTTAAAGGTATGGTCAACAGGTAATAAATAAGCTTTTTCAAAAAAGTTGAAAGGAGTATCGGGATTTACGGCCTCTAGTTCCGGATGGATCAGCTCTTGTACTCGGGTCTCAATGGCATCGGTAACCATCACATCTGCCTCTCCCTTTACGATTCGCTGGAAAATGCTTAGATTATCTTCATTGAGAATAATCGTTGCATTGGGGAAATTGCTTCGGGTAAATTGCTCGTTGGTCCCTCCCGGATTTACGATAACCCGAACTGATTCTTGGTTGATCGCTGAGATAGACTGGAATTTTTCTACATTTTCATCCCGGGTAATAGCTGCCTTCCCTCCACTGGAAAAAGGTAGACTGAATAGAGCCTGCTTTTGACGCTCCAGGGTGATGGTAATTCCAGACATCCCGATATCGTATTTATTAGCTTTCAAATCTGCCATTAACGTTGGCCAGCTAGTGGGCACATATTCGACCTCTACGCCCAAGGAGTTCGCCAGGTCCTTAGCCAATGCTATGTCTATTCCTTGTAGACTGTCCATAGAACCCTTGTGGAGATAGGAATAGGGCATGTAATCTCCAGTAGTTCCTACCCTAAGAACTCCGGAAGAACGGATATTCTCTAATAAAGCGGGTGTAGAATAGGACTGTGCTTCTTGGAGCGATGGGGGAGATTTGTAACAACCAATGCATATAAAAAAAATGAGTAGTACCGTAAATGCTCTTTGTAAGCCATTCCTTTTATCTATTTCAGTCATACCCCTTTTCTGCACAAATTTCTGTTTTGGTTCTTTCTTTACTTAAAATAGAAATTTTCCGGCAAACTAGACTTCGATGACTTAAAACTTGACCTCTAATGTTGGAGCAAATTGGAAGATGGATTCTGAAGGACCGGTTTCCTCTAAAAAATTACCTATTTCAAAATAGGAGGTCCGAAGGTTGAAACTCAGGTAAGGACTGAAGGTATAGACCACAAATAGACCCATTGTGTTACCAATGTGTTTATCAGAAATTCCGTTAGCCATTCGGGTCTGTCTATTGGGCGGGGAATACAATCCGTCATTTTTTGAGGATCGGTTAAAGGTGGCAAATTCTAATTGGACCATCAACTTCCTCGTGGGAAAAACAGTAAAGGTTGGGTGGAAACTCACCAAGTTAACAGGGGTATTTACGGCCGCCAAACTATAAATGGCTGGGTTGACGTACATGGGATTAAAACTGTTAATTTTACCATCTCCTGGTTCGCTGTCCCCTGAAGACCAGTCTAACTTCAGCCCAAAGCTGGGCCGCCACTTTTTATGAATCAATGTGTATTTCCAGTCGGTTTCAACATTAAAGGCGCTGATAGCATTAGTGGAAATATCTCCAAATTGATAAATGAGTTCTGTATTGTAAGTAAATCTCGGTCCTGCCTTCCCAAATCGCCGTATGCCTATGCTGTGCCGGATTTCTCTTCCAGCCACATCGTTATACACAGCCCGTCCAGATTCAATACCCAAGTAGTAGAGTTCTGTATTCGTCCCTTCTCCCTCATTTGGAAAGGCAGAGAACTGACTGTATATCCCCCATATCATTGGGTTGGGGGCATTTTCCTGAAAGAACATAAAGTCATTGTCAAACGCCCTAAAACCGAGTTGCACTTCTTTTCCGTAATATGCCTGAATATTGACATCTCCATCGCTATACGTAATTTTCCCCATATCAAACGTTCTTCTCACATTAGGCCCTAAGCCAAAATCTACTAAGCGTCCCGTTCCAAGTCTCATCTCTTGTCGTCCAAAACGAAAGGAAAGATTTGAAGCGTTAGGCTTAAACGCCAGGAAGCCTTGATGTACATCTATATCATCTGTTTGAAGAAATGCTTCTCCTTGGGTTTTATATCCACTTTGTAGCTCTCCAAAAAATCGGAACTGTTTCCCGAAATGTATGTCTGCATGGAACGCTAGCCTTTGGCTATAGTAGTTTTCCACTGTATCAGGCATCCAAAACCGATGCGTCACATGCTCGAACCTCGTTCTTATGGAACCTCCAAAACTCAGATAAGAATTCCTCTGTTTATCTAATGATAGGTACTTGATGACATTTTGCCAGGCTAAATAGGTACTGTCTTTTAGCTTGCTGTAATCTTCTATTGCTCTTTCATTTTGAAAGCCCCCTACTCGTTGAGCCATGGTAGAAAGAGACGTAATAGAAAGCGCTACTAATAGGGTTCTAGTAATGAACGTGAATCTTTTCATTGAGTTAGCTTTAAAGGCTCTAGAGAAAGCCTAGCGTGTAATATTCAGCTTTATGAATAGGCAGCACTACCGAAGGAAAAGTAGCTCGAATTACGAGAATCCCGTCAAATCACCTAAAGGTTTTCTTAACCCTCCGGTTTGAATATGTATTTGTACGAAATTGAGATAAAAAACAGGAACTGTCGCGATAAAAATACTCCTATAAATGATAAAAATGCGCAATTACAGTCCGTGGTTAATGAGATTTAACAAATTCCGTGGGGAGCATATGGGTATGATTCTTAAAAAATTTGGTAAAGTTGGTAGGCTCATCAAATCCCAACTTATAAGCAACTTCTTTGGCGGATAAGGTAGGGGAAATGAGGTATTTTTTGGCCTCTAAGATTACGAAGGAGGTAATGAAATTTTTGGCGGTGAGATGGACAGCAGTCTGAGTGATTTGATTCAATTTTCGCGGCGTCATGTTCAACTTTTGGGCATAGAATTTCACTTTCTTTTCTTTGATAAAGTTTTCTTTCAGTAGGAGCTGAAATTTGATAAAATCTTCTGTTAAAGAATTTTTTTGGATTTTTCCATAGCGCCATTCTCTGCACGAAAAAATTTCTAATAAAAGAATCTTGAAATACGATTGTACGACTTCCAATCGTACCGAATGCCTTTTATCCTCCATTTTATGGATAATTTTGCGTACTACAAATAAGAGCTCACCAAAATCCTTCTTCTTTAATCTATGTATAGGATCATACAGTTGGTTATTGTAAAAATGATTGATTAAGAAAGGATAGCTTGACCCGATTTCGATGAATAGCTCATCCGAAAACATTAACAAATAACCTTCATTATTGTAGGGTAAGTCTACAAAGGAGTGAATCTGATCCTTTGAAATTAACATGACACAACGGTCCTGGTAAGAATGGTCTTTAAAGTCAATACTATGAATACCTGGCTTACCTCCAGTGATAACTATGAGAATATTAAATTTTAACTGGTGTGGCTTAAATGGATCATGGCCTAAAGGATGGCTAAATAAGGTTTGCATGTCTTCAAAGGAAATAACCTCTAGCTGCAAAGGGCTGTCATAGTCTTTTCTAAAGTATATTTCGGGTATTAATTCACTCACTTAAAGGTATGGTTACATTTGATAATGTATTCAGGCGGGATTCCAAATGACATTCTGGTACATTTCTACACTCAAGGCCGACGCCTCCTGTGCGGATGTTGTCCTGGAGGAGGCCCCTTGGGTCGTCTTTCAGTAAACGCTCCTTTGAGACAACGACTCATGTAGGGATACTCCTCGGTAACGAAGTAACCGTATTGTCCATTTAGCTTGATGCCGTTGCATTCGTCCAGGTCCCCCAACCCCGCTACATACTGCCAATCTGAGACAAAGGTCCCATCTGGACGAGAGTCCTGAAGGTCTTCTTCCATGTGTATTTTGGGCGTTCTGTAGGCACAAGCTTCCCCTGTTCGTAGGGTTTCTGCCAATTGATAACTGGGTTTGTATCTACCACTTTTGGAATAGTAAATGGGAAATCCATCTTTGGCATATCCCACCAAAATAATATCCTCCCCTTTGTCTAGCTTTTTGACCAATTCTGTAGGTACCCCATGGTAGTGATAGGCGCCTGTAGGCTGAACGTGCGCATGGTTGAAATCTAGTCCCAAGTCCACCAACTCCTGGAAGGCTTCAATTCGGTACACTTCTCCCGTTTCGCACACAAAGCGTTCGGCTGTTTCCGGTTCAAACTTGACTCCATTTACTGCCACGCCGGGTTCTCTTGCCCATTTTGCTTCCCCCGTCATTTCTGGGGTTAAAGGAAATCTGTAGGTCAAGTTCTGGGCAGAAATCGAATTGGGGTTGCCCTTGTTTGGAAAGGTACCGGTTGGATGGTTGGGCAGGCCATTGGTTTGCATGATACGATTTGCCTTGTCCAAAGTCACAGAGGTCTTTGTACCGAACTCTGTATCTATGAGGGAGTAGGCTGCCGCAAAGTTTAAGTCAGAAGGGGGAGTAACTTGTGAAGCTACGGTTGATTTCTCTTTGTTTAGGTTTGCATTACAGCCTGTAAGCGTCCATGCAAATAGTAAGGGGAACAGGTATCTCATTCTATTGAAGATAAGTCCATCCCGTTCGAACGAGGTACTTACTTACCTGTGTCAGGAACTGGATTCATTTTGGATTAAAATCGCTTTTATCTTATCCATAAACAAATCTATTTCATCAACAAAAAGGGAGATGGAGGTGTATTTCTTTTTCATCCCATAGACCTTGTGTAGGGTATGCTCCTGTGCTAATTGAATCGTGACATTTGAAGCGTCTACGAGTTCAAATAAAGAAAGGGATACATGCTGCTTGTCCTGGCTTGGAGCCTTCCTTCCTTTGTGAATGGCCTGGATTTTATCAAATGAAATAGCCGTTTGACATCCAAATCCGTACCGCAGGATTAGAGATCGAGTTTCTTCATCTACCACTATCAAGCGCTGGTTCATGGATCTCAAAATAGCCCAGATTTGAAGCATGGTGTACACACCTATACATGTAAGTATCCAGGCAACGCTCGGATTCCACCTTTCTACCAATACGTGGACAATAAGCGTCTCAAACAAGAGCATAAACAGAAAAGCGCCAATAATGGGTTTGATTCCACTCTTTCGGAAGTAGGTAAATTCATTTTCTTGGATCGCTCCTTTTCGTAAAGGCGCAAAAAGATAGTACATCACCGCCACTTCGGTAGCTAGGAGCTTGCCCACGCGATTGGGAAGGACTTCTTTACAGGCGTGTAATAGTCTGTCATAAAAATCCACTCCGTGTGTATGCTTAAATGATTTTTTGAGGGAGATTATTTTGTATACCAGCACACTCAGAATCCCCATTTCAACCATCGGGATGAGCATGACCTTGGCCCTAGACAATACGTATTGTTGGTCAGCCGGAAGGATAAAGCCCGCAGC
>JBCCTX010000428.1:0-5231 GCA_039197765.1 Bacteroidota bacterium | reverse complement strand
TGAATCACTTCTCCACCTTGTCCGAATACTGCAAAGGGATCACTATCCCTCCCCCCAAATGGGAGGACTTTGATTACCGAAGCTTTGAGGATAACATGGTGAGTGTACGCCATAAGATGGAGCCTTTCAAACACGAGTTTTATGCCATTGCACTCAAAATCAGTGGGGGAGGAAAGGCGAAACTAGGAAACTACCAGACAACTGAGGAAGAAGTTTCGGTTTTCTTCAATTCTCCCTATCAGATCTTGTCATGGGACATTCCGCCTGATTGGAAAGGCTATTATGTGATTTTTACAGAAGATTTTTATCGAGGGCGAATTTCAATGCCTTCTGCCCCAAGGACATCTAGCCGCATTACAGATCGATTTCCTTTCTTATTAGTGGACAATACCCTTCCTATTTTGCTCGATGAAAAACAGGTCGCCCTTTTTTCAAAGATTTTTCAGGACATTGAACAGGAGTTTGTACTGGCCTCTCCCTCAAGCAAGGAAGTCATTGCGTACTATGTACATATTCTGTTGATTAAAATCAGTAGATTACATCAAAGGCAACCCCAAGAATTGACAGCAGGTCTTACGCAGCGGGCAAAAGACGTAGCGCTAGTAAACCGGTTTAAAAGCCTATTGGAGATTAGCTTTCATCCAGGGAAAGCGTATACTACTGCTAGCCCCCACCAAGTTCAGTATTATGCAGAGAAATTGAGCCTTCACCCTAGCCATTTCAACGCCATTGTAAAGCGAATTACAGATATACCCGTCTCAGAGCATATCCAGGAGCATATTTTTTCGTTAGCAAAAAGCCAATTGGTAAATACTACGGCTTCAGTCAAGGAAATTGCTTTTGGGCTGTATTATCCCTATGCGAATCATTTTACCAGCTTTTTTAAGAAAAGGGCCCAGATGACTCCCTCCCAATACCGGAAACAGTTAAAGCCGTAATATTTCCATCTACTCCATCTAGCCTTTCTATAAATTTTGTACTTCTTCCTGTAAAATGCGTAGCAATTACCTACTCCCCTGCCGATACTTTTGTAGGGTAACCTTAAAATACTATCGGACATGAACACTCAAATAGTAAATTTCAATTCAGCAGGGCTAAATCTGGTGGGCAACCTATACCTACCCATAGAATTTGACGAAAGCAAGCAGTATCCTGCCATCATCGTAGATGGAAGCTGGACCACCGTAAAGGAACAGATGCAAGCCCTATACGCTAGAGGATTGGCAGAGAATGGATTTATCGCCTTGGCCTTTGATCACCGATACTTTGGAGAGAGTGAAGGGCAACCCCGTGAGTTCGAGAACCATGTAGACAAAGTAGAAGATATAAAAAATGCTGTGACCTTTCTTCAGGCCTTACCTTATGTGGACCAGGATAAGATTGGAGGTATTGGGGTTTGTGCAAGTGGAGCTTACATGATGCAGGCAACCGCAGAAGACAAGCGTATCAAGGCGTTAGGAACCGTTGTTGCTTGGCTAATGACTTCAGAAACGGCGAAATTATTCTATGGAGGGGATGAAGGAATTCAAGGTAGAATCCAGAAGGCCCAACAGGCAAAGGAGCAGTTTGCCACTACAGGGAAAATTTCTTATGTACCTGCCTATGATCCCAATGATATGGAAGCGGCGATGTTTTTTCCCGTGGATTACTACGCCAAGGCTACAAGAGGCGCGATTCCCACTTGGAACAACAACTTTGCCGTGATGAGTTGGGAGCCTTGGCTGACCTACGATGGGATTGCAGCTTCGAAACAGGTTACCGTTCCTACGGTGATGATAGGCAGCGAAAAACAGTTTCTCCCTGATGGAGCGCAGACTGCCTTTGCAAACATTGATAATGCGCATAAAAGAGCGGTATGGATGAATGAATTCGAGCACGATCAGTTCTATGATTACCCCGAGGCAATCCAAAAAGCTGTTTCAGAACTTACCCATCACTTTCAAGCGAATTTGTAGTCGCTAACAGTTTACTTAAAACAAGAACATTCTATGAATCCTACAACAAATAACACCGTTTGGTTTATAACCGGGGCTTCCTCTGGATTTGGAAAAGCCCTAACAGAATACGCAGTATCCCAAGGGTATTCCGTGGTAGCTACCGCAAGAAGAAAAGCAAAACTTGAGGCCCTGGCTGAATCAGCGCCCCAACAAATCTTGCCCATCCAAATGGATGTGACGGATCGTGACCAAATCAAGCAGGCAATAACGCAAGCAATAGCACATTTTGGGAAAATCGATGTACTCATCAACAATGCAGGATATGGAATCGTCGGAGCCTTAGAGGAAACCCCAGAGGGAGAGCTCCGCAAGCAAATGGAAACCAATTTTTTTGGAGCTATAGCGGTTATTCAAGAGATATTACCCCATCTACGTAAGCAAGCCAGTGGAGCGATTGTAAACATGAGTAGTATGGGAGGAAACATGAGTTTTAGCGGATTTAGTGCCTATTCTGCTTCAAAGTTTGCCTTGGAGGGCGCCTCAGAGGCCCTAGCAAATGAAGTTGCTCCCTTTGGGATTAAAACGATGATTGTAGAACCTGGAGCCTTCCGAACGGAGTTTGCAGGAAGTGCACTCAAACATATGCCCAAGATAGATGCCTATGACGAAATTGTAGGAGGAACCCGAGATTTTGCAAAGGGGATGGACGGAACCCAGGCAGGGGACCCTGTGAAAGCCGCTAAGGCGATCGATATTGCCCTGATAGCAGAAAATACTCCCCTTCGTCTCCAACTAGGGCAAGATGCCGTAGATGCGGTAAAAGCTCATGGCGAACACCTACTTGCTGAGCTAGAAACTTGGAGGGAAGTGGCTGAGAATACTGCATTCTAACCTTGTAAGGGGACAAATAAATCTCTTAACTTTAAAAACCGATGCCAATACCTGTATCGGTTTTTTGGGGTATAATCATTGGGGCTTAGTTCCCCCTAATAGGACATGCGCGAATTGATTAACGGACTATGAGACCTACATGGCTAAGCTTTTTTTGTGTCCCCTTTTTCTTATTCGGAATCCAGAAGATGAATACATACGGTGAAATTTTAGAATTTACGCTTGGAGGAGCACTCACATTTTTAGACTTCACCCAAGAAGAAATAGCATGAATAAACTAAAACCTATTTTTTGTCTCATGATCATGGTAAGTCTCACCACTTCTTTATTTGGACAGGAGGCTTCTGTACTTTACAAAACTTACTGTGCTGGATGCCATGGAGCCAACTTAGAAGGAGGGACTTCTTCCGCCTTGATCAAAGAAGACTGGGTATATGGACGTAGTCCAGGATTGTTCTTTCGGAATATTAAACATGGAATAGATTCTACTGAAATGATAGCCTGGGGACAGGTATTAAGTGATGGGCAGATCCGGTCTTTGGTAGACTATATCATAGGCGCCCAGGAAAATCCACCAACAGTTGAGCGATCCTTTCCCAAGTCCATTGTAACAGAAGCCTATAACCTTACTGTAGAAGTATTAGTAAAAGATAGTTTAGAGATCCCTTGGGGAATTGAATTTGTAGATGAAAATAGAGCCCTGATTACCGAGCAGCCAGGTAGACTACGATGGATGGTTAACCACAAGCTCGATCCTCAACCTATATTGGGAATTCCAAAGGTATACGATACTGGGAGGGGATTAGGGGGCTTAATGGATGTGGCAATCGACCCAGAATATGGGGAAAATGGTTGGATATATCTGGCCTATGTGCATACAGAAGGTGATTTAGAGGCCCCTGAATCCCAAGCCATGACACGAATCGTCCGAGGCAAGATCGTGGACCATCGTTGGATAGAAGAAGAGCTTTTATTTGCGCCAGATTCATCTCTGGAACTCTCTCGTGGAACTCGTTGGGGATGCAGGTTACTATTTGATCGAGAAGGATACCTGTATTTTACCATTGGGGATGTGGACCGAGAAGAATTTGCTCAGGACTTGTCAAGGCCCAATGCGAAGGTCTTTCGAATCCACCCTGATGGACGCATCCCTGAAGATAATCCCTTTGTGGGCCAGGCAGGAGCGATCGAGGCCGTTTTTACGTATGGCAACAGAAATGCCCAGGGGCTCAGCATCCATCCCACTACCGGAGAGATATGGGCGACAGAGCATGGCCCAATGGGTGGGGATGAAATAAATGTCCTTAAGAAGGGGGCAAATTATGGATGGCCAGTTATTACCTACGGAAAGCACTACAACGGAGCTATCGTTTCAGAACAAACAGCAGCTGAGGGTATGGAGCAACCGGTTGTCCAATGGACTCCCTCTATTTCTGTCTGTCCAGCAGAATTTTGTAATAGTCCTATTTTTCCAACATGGAAGAACAATCTCTTCGTTGGCGCTTTGGCCTTCGAAGAAATCCGCCGACTTCCAGTAGAGGGGCATAAGGTCCTTTCTCAGGAAGTCTTTTTGAAGAATCTTGGGAGGGTTAGAGACTTGAAGTTTGGCCCAGATGGAGCCTTGTATGTACTAGTGAACCGGCCGGATGCAGTATTGCGGCTTGTACCTTGAAGGGTGATTTTTGATTAAGTTTTCTAAATTTTATTTAAGAAAACCAGGAAATATAAGCATTTAAAGGTAGTATAAAGAGACTTTAAATTGTTAATGACTAGCTGATGGATTGGGAATCTACCCTACAGTATGGTATTCCAGCAGTATGTTCTGCCCTTGTTATGCATTACATGACAAGATTGACTCAAAAAGAAATCCCAAGACAAGCGGATGGGTCACTAACCCTTCGGATGAATAGGCTCTATCAGGTTTTGGGCTATATTGCCCTGGGTATAGGGGTAGTTGTTCTGGTTGCTTCATTCGGCGCTAAAGAGGAGGGGAAAGAAATAGAAATACTTATGGCTCAACTTGTGATATTACTCCTATTTGGCGGTGGTGGAATTTACCTGATAATGGGGTATTCAAACACCTGGCTTTCTTTTAACGAAGACCATATCAGATCAAGTACCTGGATGGGGGAAATTAAGGAAATACACTGGAAGGATATCGAACAGATCCGCTATAAATCCCTTTCGGGCTATCTGGTTATAAAAGGTAAAAATGAAAAAATCAAAGCCTTTAGGTACTTTGTGGGGTTCCAGGCATTTATAAATGAGATGGAGGAGCAGACCAAATGGACAAGGGAGGAGTTAGAGCTTTGACTTCAGTATATTGTTAAATGCCTAATTCCTATTAACTTACTCCAACTAGCTTCAAATCATCGTTCCATCAAGCATCTTGATGCCCAATTC
>JBCCTX010000427.1:0-5236 GCA_039197765.1 Bacteroidota bacterium | reverse complement strand
GGAAGCTTTAAGCTTCACATAAATAGCTATGGAGAAAAGCGTAACAAGAAGCCTACGCTCGTGATTGAGGGAGGGTCGGGTGTACCTGAAGAATACTTCCATTGGCTGAGCGAAGGGCTAAAGGGCCATATGCGCGTTGTGCGATATGACCGAGCCGGTATAGGATACAGTGATGAATGTAGTACGCCAAGAGACCCTGAAACCGTGGCGCACGAACTACACACCCTCCTAGAAAAAGCAGGAGAAGCTCCACCGTACATCATGGCGGGACACTCTATGGGAGGGCCCTATATTCGTGTGTTCACGCAGTTGTACCCTGATGAGGTAGATGCGCTAGTCTTTATGGATTGTACGCACCCTGAGCGTGTGGAGCGCTTGGACTTACCGACTCAGTCCTCCCGCACCCTTAAACTCATGGTTAAATCCTATTATGCGTTGGGTGTGCTGGCTGATATGGGTATACTGGGGCTGTATGAAAGCATCTGGGGACGTATCCTTCCCGGAGAAGGTCTGCCAAAAGACGTCAATGACCGAATTTCAGCCTTCACCTACGATGGGAAGTTAGCTCGAACTGCCGCAATGGAATTGGCCCACTATCATACGAACTTACATCGGGCTGGTGAGACGACAGATTTCGGTTCCAGGCCCATTCGGGTATTTGTAGGAGGGAAACCTATGGGGGAGAAAGGCAAAGAATTTTGGCGAAAAAAAGGGAAGGACCCCGAACAGGTTGGGGAGATAAATCTACAAATGCACAAGGAGTTTGCTGAGCTCTCCTCTGACGGAGAAGTATTTATCCTCAACGCTGATCATAATAGTATTTACACCAAAAAGGAGAATGCGGATGTTATTTGTCGTGAAATACAGCGATTGCTTGAGGTACTAGCTTACTGATTGGGGGAATCCTAACAGGTTGGAGAGATTGGGGAAAAATGTCTAAAAATTTTTCGATACCTTAATTATCTTACTCAAATTCTCAGCTCCATGAAAATTAATAGGATGATCCAGCCAAACAATCAGAATTTCGTAAACATGCCCAGGATTTTTCTTTGTGTATGTATTTTGATCTTAACACTCACTATTTCTACTGCTCAAACAGATGAGGAAGACCTAAGCCTCGAAGAAAGAGTCGAAAACCTTGGGTTAGACAATACGGATACCGGAGAGAAAGTCTTTTACTCTAAGGGGTATTTGGCACGCGGAAATGCCATAAGCCAGCAAATAGAGAAAGCAAGGATTTTTTATCTAGATAGTTTAGGGATTGAGGTGGAGCTTAGCATTGCCCTATTGGATACTGCTGATTACAACAAGGTATCCCCTGGTATCCCATACGGTCTGCCCTTTGTGAGTTTTGAAAACCTCGTATTTCTACCCGCGGATACCTCTCTGGGAGCTGTGAAAGAGATGTATGCTCCATTTAAGGAGACTGCTTCTGAAGCTATCCTTTCTAGCTTGAGAAAAGTTGGTTTTGCATATGAGGAAGCATTGAGACGGATGGTAGACCTCATTGGATTTCATGAGTTGGGTCATGTCCAAAATGATGCTTATGCCATTGATAGTAAGCAGCCCTGGTTTGATGAATTTATGGCTTCTTATTTTTGCTACACATATTTACAACACAATGAGCCTACGCTTGCCATAATCTGGAATAGCATTACCCGAGCGGGATTCGAAGGGCATACTCCTAGGTATACTTCCTTAGATGATTTTAATGAATTGTATTTTGGGGTAGGTGTTGGGGATTATTCATGGTTTCAAAATGCTTTCCAAGAACGCATAAGAGCGGTCTATCCCCAAAAAGGAATAGACTTCATCCGACTTGTGCAAAAGAGGCTATCAGATCCGGCTTTCAAACCTGAAACGGCAAATGAATTATTGGAAGTACTCGAAGAAATTGAACCAGGTTTTGTTGAGTGGGCAAATTCCTTGAAAAATTAATACTTGAAGTATACCCTTATAGGGAAAATTCCATCGCTTTGTAACGCAAAAAGAGGAGATACGTAGCGAAGGGGGGTAGTCCCTTACCTTCATTTGGGAATTAATGAGAAATGATTTATCACAAAATAGATCTTGGAGACCTTGAAATTCAATTAGCTGAAATTCCAGCAGGAGAGATTCTTCTCAACGATGATAGGACCCAAAAGAAGTGGCATGTCTCAATCGATAATTTCTTGCTGGCCAAATTTCCTGTTACGCAGAAGTTATATTCCAAAGTAATGAGGAAAGCTCCAAGCTTTTTTAACGGAGAAAACCTTCCTGTAGAAACAGTTACTTGGAAGGACGCAGCAATGTTTTGTAATGAATTATCCCTAAAAATAGGATTAGATACCTGTTATGAAGTAACGAGAGTAGATGGTCAAATTACCTTCAATAGAAGCCAAAGTGGCTTTAGATTACCCCTAGAATCTGAGTGGCAATATGCATGTCAAGCAAATGAGCCTAAGATCAGATATGGCGAGCTTAATCGAATAGCTTGGTACAAAGAAAATTCAGAAAATAAAACGCAAGAAGTGGGATTAAAAGAACCCAATAAGTGGGGTCTTTATGATATGTTGGGTAATGTGTGGGAATGGTGCTCAGATATTTATGACGCAGAAATGTATAAGACCTATCGCGTATTCAGGGGCGGGGGGTGGAGTGATGACGCAAGAAGTGTTATGGCAACAACAAGACGACGAAGTCATCCTACTAAATTTCAGATAGAAGATCTCGGGTTCAGAATTGCTAAAAATTTAGTGTGAAGCCTAAAAAATCATATGATGAGAATTCCCTTTTTGGTATACTTTACCTGTGCAATCTTGATGAATGCGGTGGCCCAAAATGATAATCCTGCAAACCGATACCTGGATGCATACAAGCAATATGTAGACGCTTCCTGTCCCTTAGAAAAGGACAGCATTAAGCACTTCGTGTACTTTGCCCGAGATAGAGAACAAATTCGAAACCATTCTCTCCTAACTTCTCCAAGAATTGAAGGCGCCCAAATAATGTATGCCTGGAGGCAGCTAGAACCTCAGCGTGGGGAATACGATTTTTCGATTGTTACTGAAGATTATTCCTATTTGCTGTCGCATGGGAAGAAATTGTTTATTCAGTTCCAGGACGTAACTTTTAGTACTGCTTACAAAGCAGTTCCTGAGTATTTATTAACAGAAGAATTTGGGGGAGGCTGCTTGCAATCCTACAACGACAATGGAGTAGCTGAGGGGTGGGTAGCTAAAAGGTGGAATCCTGAGGTTCAGCAGCGCTTTGCCCTGTTAATGCAAGCATTGGGAAAAGAATTTGACGGTAAAATTGAAGGGGTGAACATACAGGAAAGTGCTGTGGGGAACTTCAAGGAAAAGGATCCTACATTTACCCCCATGCGCTATGCAGAATGCTTAAAAGAAAATATGCTCGCGCTTAAAAAAGCCTTTCCACACTCGACCACCATGCAGTATGCTAATTTTATGCCAGGGGAGTGGTTGCCCTGGGAAGACCACGGATACCTGCGCTCCCTGTATCAATACGGACAAGAGATAGGGGTAGGGCTCGGAGGACCCGATTTACTATTTCAAAGGAAGGGTCAACTGAACCATCTCATTGCCATGATGCACGAGACTACCTATACCGTTCCCCTTGGAATTGCCATTCAAGATGGAAACTATATTGGAAAAACCGGAGCGGATGAAGCGTATAATGAGCATGTAGACCAGGGAACAAATGGACGTAGAAATAGGGTACCCCTTTTACATGCATTTGCAAAAGATTTTCTGCGTGTGGAATATATGTTTTGGGTTGATCAGGCGCCCTACTTTCTTGAGGATTTACTTCCTTGTCTAACTCAACAGTAGATGAATAATCATTTGGCTTACGTTTTATCCTATCCATACATACAAACCCGGAGACTCGCTATGTCAATGCGTACAATCTTATTACTCGCGATATCCATTTGTCTTGCAACTTCCTGCTCCAACACGGAAGGGAATACAGAAGCGAGTACAGATGATATAACTACGGAGCCCACCAATAAAGTGGTGCTGAGTACCGAAATTAAGTGGCAAAAATTGAATCCTGCTCGTGGGGATAAGAGTCCTCAGGCTGGGACCATTTGGGGGGATCGAAATGGTTCCCAAGCAACCGGGTTTCTTGCAAAATTTATCGATGGATTTTCTTCCCCCCCTCATATTCATAATGTCACCTATAGAGCTATTGTCCTTAAAGGCTTGGTTCACAACGATGACCCCGATGCTGAGGAAATGTGGATGCCTGCAGGGTCTTTTTGGACACAGCCTGCGGGAGAACCTCATATTACCGCAGCAAAAGGAATAGAAAATATAGCCTATGTGGAAATAGATCAGGGACCCTATTTGGTGAAACCTGTAACAGAAAACTTTGACAATGGTGAGCGACCAGTAAATGTCGATAAAAACAATATTGTATGGCTGGATGCCACCCAAACAAATATCATCCAAGCAAAAGCCAACGTAAAGGGGCCAGAAATCGCTTTTCTTTGGGAGAGCAACAATAGGACTGGAAAGCTTCTCAAGCTCCCCGCGGGATTTGAGGGAACTATTTTGAGTGAAGGGGAAGTATTTCACGCAGTCGTGATCCAAGGAGAATCAGAATATATCCTGCCCATATCAGAAGAGGTTAAGTTATTAGACCCAGGCAGTTATTTTACCGCCCAAGGAAGAGCCATACACTCCATCAGGGTTAGTAAAGCATCAGAAACCATCATCTACATACGTACAAATGGAAAAATTCATCTCAAATAAGCCAAAAGAGGAAGTCGTTAAGACGCTCTGCAAGCCCGATGGGGAAGATGCGAAATAGGGCAATAAAATGCTAGAGCGCTACTATCGCGATTGCCATGCTTCTATAAATAGATTTTGTAGATATTTAGAAAAAATTGAATTTCAAAATGAATAGACCAGCACCCAAAATGTTAACGGTAATAGATAAAGCGCAAATCTCTTTGAACATGATTCGCGTAACGCTTCACGGGAGGGAACTTGATGAACGCATACATTGGCATCCAGGGGGGTATGTAAAATTGGTGATACCTAACTCAAATGTACCGGGTAAAAAGCCTAAGGTGAGAACCTACACTGCACGAAGCTTTGATCCGCAAAAGCAGACAATGACCATTGATTTTGCCATTCATCAACCCGCAGGTCCCGCTACTAGTTGGGCAATAAATGCTCAGGAAGGAGATGAAATTGCTATGATGGGACTGGGTAAACTTAAATTGGAT
>JBCCTX010000426.1:0-5305 GCA_039197765.1 Bacteroidota bacterium | reverse complement strand
TCGCTGCAACCTCTGGACTGGGTGCAAACAATACATTATCTGCTCCGCTCCCTATCTTTCCATCGTTGTCATACTCATACCGATAAAAAAAGGCACCTCCGAGCCAATTGATCCGACTGTCATTTGAATTAGAACCAAAGCGTATCTCTTCGGCAAAGGTGGTAATCAAGCGATCGGAGTTGGAATCGTTGAGGTCAAATTGAGTAAAATCGAATTCTTCTCCCCTCACCTCAAGGTCTGTCGACTGGAAGGTCGTAATGGATTTGAAAAATAAGTTGCTGCCGTAGTAATTGATCCGCAAGGCATTATTTGAACTTAGCGTTCTATATCTCCCTTCTGTATTATAGGATAGTTCATAGGGGTGATTTTCTCTCAGCGAATCCAAGGCAGCACCAGTCACTCCCGGCCCTCCTACAAGGGCATAAGCATTTATATCGCGGGACTCGAATCCTGTACGTAAGTTGAGACTCCATCTATCGTTGAATAGGTAGGTCAATTTTAAGTTCCCACTTCCCAACTCATTACCGAGTAAATCGGAATTACCAGAAAACGTGTTGGTTACGTATCCATCACGCTGGCTGTAGCTTCCATCTACGCCCAAAAAGAGTTTATCTTTAATTAAAGGGGTATTCACCCCTGCACTGAGCTGAAGCTGATTCAAATTTCCATAGCCTACTGTGGCAAATCCACTCGTTCGGTTGGTAGGCTGTTTTGAAATGATGTTAATGACGCCCCCCAAGCTATTTCTCCCATACAAGGTCCCCTGAGGCCCCCTGAGTACTTCGATTCGTTCTATATTGTTCAAGATAAAGGGGAAAGAAGCTGTATTGAATAAAGGAACATCGTCTACATAAATCCCTACAATAGGTACATCACTGATGGTGGCAATTCCCCTAACGGAAACTAGCGGAAAAACTCCTCCTCCGTCATCTGATACATTGAAATTGGGGATGGAACGGCCTAACTCGTTGATATTGTCAATCTGCAGATCGGTAATCGACTGGGCATCAACAGTGGTGATAGCCGTTGACAGAGTTTGTGCATCTACTTCCCGCTTTGTTGCCGTAACGACAATAGGCTCCAATTCCCGTAGGATCTCTTGAAGCTGGAAATTTACAGTCGATTCCGTAGGAACAGAGACATCTTGTGTTTGGATAGAAAATCCCGTTAGACTTGCCTTGAGTATCTGCTTTCCTGAAGGAATATTGGAAAAGGAAAAAGCCCCATTTTCATCCGAAATGGCTCCAAAACCAGAATTCAACAATTCTATCCTAACACCGGGTAAAGCCCTTCCTTGTCCATCTGAAACAGTACCAGAAAGGCTATTTTGCCCTTGTAACTGAAAGATTAATGCCCCAAATAGAAGAAAAATGAGTATATATTTTTTCATAAAGGTCACTTATTTATAATGGTTCTAAATAAAAGCGATATATTGCAATATGTCGTTTAGTCCAGCGCCTTGTACTACGCGAGACGGATAAAAACCTACGCAAAACGATCATGAACGTACGAATACATAAATCTGACCTCATGGAAGCATCCGTGGATAACTACTATCCAGCGCATTTCCGATCAGATGCGGAAGGGGGAATCACAGAACGAACCCTCTCTGCCAGTATATTAGGGGCAGAGGGTACCTACCAAGAGCTATATATGGAAAATATCCATATTGGATATGGGGATTTTCATATGGATAACCCAATGGAACTCACATTTGAGTCGGATATGGAAACCGTAGAGATGCATTTTGCGCTGTTTGGTGATACACTAGCAAGAGACCTAGCAACAGATCAACCCTATGCATTCGGGTATAATCAACACAACATTATCTATGCTTCTGACTTCCGCGGTAGGTCTATTTTCCCCCCTCGCCAGGGAATCAAAATATTCGAAATCAATCTCCTACCTACCTTTTTTACCCGGTTTTTACCTCCAGGTCAAAAATCTTTTGTTGCGTTTTTACGATCCCTAGAGCGACAAGAGTCGACTTTATTGAGTCCTCATAATTTCCCAATAACGCCTAGTATGCACCTCATCATCCAGGAAATATTGAATTGTAACAGACAGGGAATTTTCAAGCGGATGTTCTTAGAAGCAAAAGTGATAGAGTTGTTACTCCTCCAACTGGAGCAAATCTGCGCCTTAGATAGGTCCAAGCCTAGCGCTATCACAAAACAGGAACGGGAACGAATGTATGCGGTTCGAAGGTATCTATTGGATAATTTTGACCATCCCTCTACCCTTTCACAATTGGCTCACAGGTTCGGTACGAATGAATACGCTCTCAAAAAGGGCTTCAAGGAAGTATTCGGTACCACTGTATTCAATTTCTGGAATACAGCCAAAATGGAACAGGCTCAAAAATTGTTACGTGAGGAAGGATGCACAGTCAGCGAAGTTGCAGATCAAGTAGGCTATAAGAATCCTCAGCACTTCACGACTGCATTTAAAAAGCGATTTGGCTATCCCCCCAGCAAATTGCGGTAGGTATTAACCTCTAGGCGTTTTCCTTTTTCTATGATCTAGTTTTTCTAAAGCTCTCTCAACGAGTTTATTGCCTTCTATCCACCAGAAGCTTCGCGCTTTTTGCGGGCATCAATGAAGCTACGCACAAAGTATATCAAGGCGACAATGGTACTTAGAATCATGAGTACTACGCGGATAATGGCAAGGGTATCGGATCGGCCAATGGCTCCATTTAAGGGCATGATCAGTCCAAATAAAATGAGCAAGGTCAGCAGAACTGCCACATGCGCAATTACTTTATTCTCGTTTTTAACCCCTCTGTTACATAATAGGAGAATCACCCCGACCCCTACGGGAATCAAGGCAGTGGGAGAAGGGGATTCTGAAGAAAGATAGCCCCAGCCTCCCATGGTTATGAGTAGGATAGAATTGATGAGACTAGCGGTGTGAGCATTCATAAAAAGAAGGATTAAATGTACTATCGTTTAACACAGAGAATCTTGTATGGTTTTTATAGCCAGACCGATGGTAGGGAGAGATATACCTTACTCGCTATTTCTAGCCGGAATTTGTGGATTAATAGCAAAGGGGAATATTAACGATTTTTGAAGACTTTTGTACAAGAGATTGGGGAAAAACAGGGAAATAGACCCTTTTCAATTTGTAATAACCGAGAAATTACCGATCAGAACTAATTCCAATGGGAACGCCAGGACTTCTCCTCGAATACCCGACGGGCGGTGCTCAACATATTGCTGAACTGGTCTAGATCTTCTATAGAGAACAACAATCGGATTCCCTCGAAGGGTGTGACAACTTCAATACAACGCTGGGTAGGGGGGACTAGCTCCTCATAGGTCTGTCTATATAGTTTAAGCGCCTCCAAGAGGGACTCTAGCGAAGACTTGTATAAATCAAGTGAGACTGTTCCGTAATAAATATGGAAGGCTTCACATTCTAAGCAGTATACGACCTTGTGGTCGCCTTTTTCATAGAGTACCTCAAATGTGTGGAACTGACTCGGTAGAGGGGTCATAAATGTGTTCGTTGAAATGTGAATAAAATTCCCTCCCAGCTATACTCCCAGCTTTCAGTTTATGTACCCGAAAACCGAACGAGATCGAAGTACATAAACACAGAACAGAAGGCTACTACGCTTGCAAATACACGAGATACAAAAAGGAATGTGGTTCTGGGTTTGCATAAGGAGTCGCTGAGAAGGGAATTATTGAAAAAAGATCCTCAAAAAAATCAGTCAAGCATTAGCTCTTATTTAGAATGATTACAAATAAGCAAAAATTATTTGAATTTCTATAAAAAAGGTGAGTTAACTTTCGAGCCAAAGCTATAATCTTACAAAATATAGGCACTAAGCATCTTTTTTATCGTATAAATAGGAACTTATAGATCGAAGCCAAGTGTCATCGTAAGGTTTCGGCCAAAACCATTACGGCGGCGAATGGCAAAAACTTCACCAAATTGGCGCTGAGAGATCGGCGGAACGTACGTTTCATTGAGCAAATTGAGCACTTGGAAAGATAGGTATCCCCCGACACCCCCTAACCACTCTTTTGGAAATTGGTAGCTCGCGCCAATGTCGACTGTTGAGAATCCACGTAGAAGATACCCATCTGCACGAATTGGGTTTTCATTGGCATCGAGATCAATTTCCCCATCCTCATCGCTATCAACGAGAAAGCGGAAAGCCCGGTCCCGATTGCCTACTGTGAATAATTCCGCTGTAAAGGAAAGCCCTTCTATAGAAGGAACTGTATAAGATGTCCGAATCGAGGTTGTGAGCGGGATGGTCTCCACTGAAGAGGCCGGCTGAAAGGTGCCATCATCCTGCGGATCGACGTCTGTCTCAGTAATAGATAGACTTGTACCAATAAGGAAGCCCTTAGCTGGAGCTGCGTCTAGCGATAGCTCGAAGCCATAATTGCGTTGGGGTGCCTGAACCCGCTCGCCAAAGCCTGTAGCAGCGTCAAAGCGAATCTGGGAACCATCCTCGGAGAAGGCATAGAATCCTGCAACGCCATAGGCCAAGTTATCCCCAATTTGGCCGCGAATGCCTAGGTCCACACTATTTACAATTTGAGGCGAAACGATCTCATCCCCTTCGATCTCGACGTTTGGTGCCACATTCACAACGAGGAAGGCTAGGCTAGGTAGCGAAAAGCCCTGAGAAAAGTTGGCGTACAGGGTTGTGTTTTCGATGAATTCATAGGCTGCGCCTACGTTCAGGGAAACTCCAGAGTTTGAACCTGAGCCACCTAACCTTTGCTGTCCTGGCTCTACTCTGGTGAATGTCGGGATAAAGGGGAGTACATCAAAGGAAATCGCATCGAATCGTGCACCACCAGAAAGGCGAAGGTCATCGGTCACATCAAAATCGGCCTGGAGAAATATCCCCGCGCTGAACAATTCTGAAGGGGCTCCTTGATCCTGGATACCTCCCGCCCCATCGAAGCGGTTTCCTTCGTCGAAGGGTCCATCGGTAGATAGGGTTACAGGTGTCGAATCATCAGATTGGAGTACCCCTCCCCCCAATGTTACGATAACCTTATCTCCAAAGGGCCGGACGTACTCGGCACGTGCACCGAGTTGGGAGGCCGCTGTGCTCGTTTGGAATAAGCCTGGCCAAGAGTCTGGAAAGCCTCCTCCATTCTGCATCAGGAAGGGTCGGATGTCTGATCCCCCCTGTTGGAAGTTGAGATCAAAGTAATACCCTTGTATTCGGAACACCCCTCCCAAGAGCGAGGTATTTTCATACTGCGCATTTACAGCCGTATACTCTTGGCTAATGGGATTGTCGTAACTAAAGGCAGTCTCAACCCGC
>JBCCTX010000425.1:0-5346 GCA_039197765.1 Bacteroidota bacterium | reverse complement strand
TCCCAATTGAATGGGGGAGATAACGGGTTCAAGGATGCTGTTATCATAAAAATTCTGCAAAATGCTATTAGCTTCCAACTGACTTTGAATATCCTCTAAAAAAAGCTGCGTATCTCCGAAATCATATTTTTCCACTAACTCCATAGGAGTGGCGGGTAATTTGAACCGTTGAAATTGTAGACTAAGCCCAACAGAGAAATGCCGCCGCCTCGTAAAATAATAATATGTGCCCAGTTCCAGCACGAGTCCATTTTTTAGTTTGTCTTTGATAAATTGTTTGCGGGTTGCTTGAGCAGGATCATCATCTGGCAGAAAATTGGTAGCAGTTACCAAGTATGCCTGGGATAACTGTCCAATGCCCAAGTAAGTTGACAAAAAAATCGGCGTGTTGAACTCCAGACCCACCGCATGTTGTATCGGGAATTGTGATTTGAAGTTAATCTTAGCCTTAGGAAATTAAGCTTGATTGTGTTGCCCTATTCATTTCTCCTACAACAAAATAGATGGTCAAAATTAGATCTCAAATTGCCTTTCATTTGCCTTACTTTTACACCCATTAATTACCGTATGGTCTACGTAAGCTTCTTTCTCGCCTATCTTCCCGGCGTTCTCTCCGATCTTCTCTTTGTTCTGTTTTATCTTCAGCTAATTCAGCTTTGGTTTCGGTAATATCGGCTTCCATGGTCTTGATAAACTCATCCATCAACTTCATGTTGGCTATAGCTTTTTCCTTTGCCGAGGCTTCCAAAGAGAATATATATGCATTCAAGGTATTGAGAATCTGTTTTTGGCGATTGGTACGAGCTACCTGGTTTTTTAAATCTCCCTGATCATCCATGAGATCTCTTTGGTCATCTCTTTTATCTCTTCTGTCATCTCTCAGATCCCTTCTTCCGCCTAAGTTTCCGTTAACCCTATCTCTCCGAGAGCTACGAACTTCTCTAGTAGAGGAATTTTTCTCTGAGGCGCTTTGAGTCAATTCCTTTCGGTCTTGGGCAATTTTTCTTTCACTCTGTTCTACCTCTCGCTCCATGTCAGTTACAATGTCTTTTTGTAGCGCAATAAGCTCTTTTGACTGTTTATTGTGAAAGGCCAGTTTAAATGCAGCTACTTTAGTCTTGAAACCTGAGAGCTGGACTATGTCTTTTTCCAATTGTTCCTTGCCTAGGGCGATAGCTTTTTTGTTAGTCACAGCCTCGGCAGTATTTCTGACAACTTGGGCCTGGCTGATGCTTGTGAATGAGGCTCCTAAGAGTAGAATGATAATCAGGATGTTTTTCATAATAGATACCTTTTTGATGGATAATAACTACTAGCAGTTGAAACGTTATTCATTAACCTTTCTAGTAAGACAAAAGTAGAAAACGTCCATGGAGGCAAGGGGACAATTCAAGTGAATTGAACCCAATAATACTTGAAGCCTCCCTCAGTGGATATAAAATGGCCTGTACCCTAAAAAATCAAAAGTATCTCATAGGAAGTCGGAGGTTTGAAATACTTTATAGTTCCTCCAGGTGAATTCAGTTGCTGCTGAGGTGAATTCACTCGGTTTCTGTACATAGAAAGTTTTCCTTCATAGAAAAAGGTTTATCTGCAAAATAGGAAAAACCTATTTTTTCTGTAACTTAGAGATATGAGAGGAACCCAACTCGGCGAATTTGAGGAGCTTGTCTTACTCATCGTCGCAAATTTATACCAGGAAGCTAGTGGCCTTCGCATCCAGGAGGCCATCAAAGAACGATCCCAACGGTCGGCAAGTATCAGTATGATTCATGCCACTCTGCAACGCTTAAAGAAAAAAGGATTTCTGACTTCTGAATACGATAACAGTTCGATTACCGAGAGGGGAGGGAGGCCTAGGCTGCTTTTTCGAGTTACTCAGCCTGGACATGCTGCCTTGCTTAAGGCCAGAGACCTAAGAAATGACTTGTGGGATACTATACCTGAATTTGCCTTTCGCTATTAAGCATCCACTTACCTCACAACTTTGCAACCATGTCAAAGGATCGACTTCCGCTATGGATCGAGCGCTACTTAGAAAAATGGCTGGACCCAGAACTTCATGCGGGAATATTCGGGGACTTGCTAGAACAATACCACCACGATAAACAAACCGATGGTATTTGGAGAGCTAAGATTCGCCTGGTGTACAACGTGTTGGTTCTTACCTGGTATCGAGGCCGATTTACAGAAAATAAATTAACTACCTCCGTCCACTTAATTTCATCCATTATGCTTTTCAACCATGTGAAAGTATCTCTGCGTAGCCTAGGTAAACACTGGGGGTACACATCGATTAATATCGTGGGTCTTACCCTGGGGTTTGCCTGCTGTTTGCTTATAGGCTTGTTTGTACAAGAGGAATTGAGTTATGATCGCTATCACGAAAAGGCGAATAGGATCTACCGATTAGCCGCCCATGTTCAAGGAGCTTCCTATGAAAATGGTATTGCAAAAATATCGGCTCCTTGGGGGCCAGAAGCCCAGACAATCCTTCCAGAGGTGGAAAGGTCTTGCCGTTTTGTCTTTTACGGTCAGACCCTAATTTCTAATGGTCGGGATAGCTTTTATGAAAATGGCGGCTTATGGGTGGATTCGACAGTATTTGATATATTTAGCTGGCCATTTAATTATGGCGATCCGAGCGCTGCACTGTCCGCTGTAAATAGCGTAGTACTTACACAAGAATTAGCACAGAAGTATTTTCCCAACGAGAATCCCATTGGGCAAATCCTCACGTTTGACAATAACCAAGAAATGGTTGTTTCTGGAGTAATTGAAGATATTCCCGACAATTCTCATTTTACCTTTCGTTACCTGGTTCCTTTACATGGATATAATCCACCAGATCATGGGGATATTTGGACGCGTTGGAACCAATATTATACCTACCTTCTGCTGAAGGAGGAAGCCTCTGTAAGTTCGGTTGGGGACAAAATTGATGAGATGCTTGCCTTGCACTTAAGTACAGAAGATGCTGAGGCCTATACCCCTTTGTTACAACCCATTCAAGGTATTCATCTCCACTCTAAGTTACACCGTGAGATGAGCACTAATTCCGACATAAGCTATATCTATATCTTTTCCATTGTCGCCTTACTCACCTTGCTCATTGCCCTAACTAACTTTATCAACCTATTCACAGCCCGTGCTACGCATCGGACCAAGGAAATTGGGGTTCGAAAGGTGATCGGAGCCAATCGAAAATCCCTATTTGGACAATTCATTGTCGAGGCGTTATTGGTTTCCTTTTTATCAGGGATGATGGCCATAGCTCTTTCGTATATTTTTCTCCCCTTTTTGAACAGTGTGTTAAACAAGACACTAGCGCTTAATTTGGTAGAAAACTTCTGGATGTCGCTGGGGCTTTTTTGCCTGATTTTGGTTGCGGGATTTCTTTCTGGAGTCTATCCAGGATTGGTCCTGTCTTCTTTAAAGGCAGTACATGTGTTGAAGCCTGATGCAGCTGACTCCTTTCTCCGTTCCTTTTCCGGTAAGGGCCACCGGGCACTTTTCCGAAAAGGGTTGATCATTTTACAGTTTGCGATAGCCAGCTTCTTGATCATTGCGGCACTTGTGGTAAATGGTCAGTTGAGGTTTATTCAGAAAAAAAACCTAGGCTTCAATAAAGACCAGATCATTAATATACCTATGAGTTCCCCAGGGACCCTTGCAAAAGCAAGGACCCTTAAACATGGGCTTCTTCAGATTCCGGGGGTAGAGCAGGTATCTATGTCAGCCAATAAGCCGGGGGGGAGCGATTATGGCGTTCCCTATGAAGCCATAGGCCTTGAGCAGAATGAACAACCCCCCATGCGTTGTCTTGTGGTGGATGAAGACTTTTTAACTACCTATGAAATGGAATTAGCCATGGGAAGGGAATTCTCATCTGATATGCCTACTGACAGTAGCGCCTACCTGATCAATGAAACAGCTGCAAAGCAGCTTGGGTGGGATAATCCTTTAGGACAATTGTTGGCCATGCCAGCTGTAGACAGAGAACCAGCTCCGATCATTGGTGTTGTAAAAGACTTTCATTTTCATTCTCTTCATGAACCTATTGGCCCGCTTTACTTTTTTATGGAAAATACCTGGTACTCACAAGTTAATGTTAAACTTGATGCAAGTCGGATGGATGAAACACTAGCTGCTATAGAGGCTAAATGGAATGAATTTGAGCCGGATCTCCCTTTTCGGTATACCTTTTTTGATGAAGGCTTTGCCTCCTTGCACGCAGCTGAGGCAAGTACAGCAAGGCTCATCAAATGGTTTACGTATTTGGCGATATTGATTACCTGTTTAGGTTTATTTGGTTTATCTGCCTTTATGGCCGATCGGAGAACGAAAGAAATCGGGATACGAAAAGTATTTGGTGCCTCTATGGTAGATATCCTGAGAATATTGACATCCGAAATACTGATTTTGGTACTAATCGCCCTCCTAATTGCAATTCCCATTGCGTATAGTGTGAGTACCCATTGGCTGGAAAATTTTGCCTATACCATTGATTTTGGTTTGGGATATATTGTATTTTCCATTATTCTAGCTGGAGGAATCGCAGTACTAACCGTAAGCTATCACGTTTTTCAATCTGCTCTTAAAACTCCCATTTCGGCACTTAAATATGAATAAGCTTCTCGTTGGTCTTTTCCTTTGTGTGTGTGTAGGAATACATGCCCAGGATATAGATTCTATTCCGTTAATTCAAGGGATTTATGGAAGCCCTAAGCCTTTTTGGGATAAGGGGTACCGCCTTGATTCACTCGGGGTAAATGCTATTTTTGTTCGGGGAAGTTCGATCACCCTACCTATGATAAAAAGGGCTAGGGCAGAAGGGTTGAACGTTTTTGTTGAGTTTCCCACCTTAAATGGGAAAGGCTACGTGGAAACCCATCCTGAGGCATGGGCCATTGATGAGAACGGGAAAAGGGTAGAAGCCGCAGGTTGGTTTATGGGAGTTTGTCCTACTGAGGAAGGTTTTAGGAGGTATCGAGCGGAGCAACTGAGAAACCTGTTGAGGGAATATCCCATCGATGGGATTTGGCTTGATTACGTCCACTGGCATGCACAGTTCGAGGAGCCGGAACCCATTCTTCCCGAAACTTGTTTTTGCGATCATTGTCTTTCGGCTTTTGCGGCCGAGAAGAAAGTAGACTTGCCATCGGGCTCAACTTCGGAGAAAGCGCAATGGATTCTTAGCCAGCAAGATTCCCTATGGCGAGATTGGCGTTGCGAAGTGATTGCAGACTGGACAGAAGACCTTAAGAACATCCTTCTTGCAGAACGCCCTGGAGCCTTACTAGGCCTTTTCCACTGTCCTTGGGAAGATACTGCATTCAACGGTGC
>JBCCTX010000424.1:0-5403 GCA_039197765.1 Bacteroidota bacterium | reverse complement strand
TCTTTCTGGGGGTGAACATCAAACTCACTAATCGCCTTTTCTTAGACCTTAGGCCCGGTTTCCGCCACCTTAGCAATGCAGGACTCAAAAGGCCTAACTTTGGTATAAACAATTTGGTGTTTAGCAGTGGGTTTTGGGTTAACCTGCCTAATGGGGGGGAGTGAGGAAAGTACAGGAAAGCATTGGATTTCAAATCCTTTTGCCAATTTTTTATTCTTTCCATACGTATTCCTTTTGTGGCCTAATGGAACGCTTATCTGCATCGGATAGTTTGATAACCTTGGCATCACGGTCAAGAGCCAATAGGATGAATACGACTAAAAAAAGCCCTAGGGTACTAAGAAGTACCCATTTTACTATCCGTAACAAAAACTTTAATCCCATTCATATGGCTATGGTATGCCTAATAGGGTTTATCCTAGTCTTCCTTCCTTAAAGATTCTACCGGATTAATGTTGGCTGCAGAATAGGTTCGAAAGCTGATGGCCTCCTCTAGAGATTCAAATCCATAGGTGTGAACCGCCTCCTCGTTTATGATGGCTACTCTTTCCTCCCGCATCTCTTCGGTAAATGAATTCCCCGCTAAGAGTTCCAGTCCATAGGTATCGATAAACTCTAGGCCTACAGAAGTCATCCGGCCATACTGGCCTTTATCAGACGGTTCCCCAGCCTTCCGAAAAGAAGGAATAGACACATAGGCATCCTGGCTTGGAACTATTTTGGAACCCGTTATAGTAGAAATTAAGTGGTGTTGGGCTACCTCGTTTCTAAAGGCCTGAAAATCAGATCGGCTAAATGCATTGGCAGCTCGGATTTGAACCATGTCTCTTCCATCCGTCACCTCAGGGGAGTTTGGAATCTCCTTTAGGCCTTTTATCACCAATACTTTTTCTATATCCATCCCCAAGTCCTGAGACTTCATGAAGACAATTTGTTTATACACCAAATAGGTCCCAGAGATCAGTATCAAAGAAGTCAGCAATTGGAACACGATCAGTCCCTTGCGTATGTTGAGCTTGCCCGTATGGTCAGTCTTTGCACCATTTCAAAGGGATATCCGTGAGGGCTTGTAAATGCGTAGTTTCCACCACCTCTTTTACTGAAATTCCGTAAGCCTGACCTTCCAAAATGCATACAGCCAAAAGCACTAATTCTTCAAATTCCCCTAAGCCCTTATCATTAGTTACAATATTGTATGTTATACAACATTATAACTAATTATTTGAATCACAAATGCCTCCATAGGGCTCTAATGGTATGAAAATCTCAACAAAAAATTTTAGTTGCAATTACTAAAAAAATTAGTATTATTGTAACATAATTAGCATTTGTGTGGTATCTACTTAGTACGCGGTTTAAGATTTCTCAATTGGGGGCTTTCCCCTTAGAGTATTTGTAAGTTCAGACCTGATGGGTTTTGACGATCAGAAAACCCCAATAGGATACTTAACGCTACTTTTTTGAATTTATAAAGCCTGGTGACATGAAAGACTATGGACCTTTTCCCCGTCCTCACAACAAAGGAGGGAAGTATATTATGCTAGCAATCCCCAAGGGCCTACCCGTACTCTTGCGCAATGCGGGTCTTATAATGGTTCTGATTGCGGTATCCAACTATGCAACCTACCGGTTTACCCTAGGGCAAGTCGGGTCTACTGCCTTTTCGGCGCTGAATATCATGGCGCCCAAGGATGATCTATACTTGATGGACAAAGCGCAGACATATGTCCAGGACGTCCAGGGCTTTGGACAGAAAGTAAGACAGGTCGCAGAAAGGCTGGGGGTTCCCCCTGAGTGGCTAATGGCCGTAATGTATGCAGAGTCAGGATTCGATGTAGGCGTTTACAACCACAAAGGGAGTGGAGCCGTAGGGCTTATCCAGTTTATGCCGAGTACTGCTCGGGACCTCAATGTGAGTTCAGAGCAGCTCAGCCGAATGGGGCATAGCGAGCAATTGGATTACGTGTATACCTATTTGCAGCGGGTAAAAGATCAACACGGTCCCTACAAAAGTCTTGTAGACTTATACCTAGGGATCCTGTACCCCAAGGCACTGAGCCAAGATCCCTGTTATACATTGTTTTCAAAACCCTCCCGCGCCTATTCACAAAATTCCGGTTTGGACGAGAATAGAGACGGGCGAATTTCCGTCAGCGACATCGATCGCCGAATGGCCCGTCTCTTTCCCTCTGCGTATGCAATCGGAAGGGAGTCGAATTCAGAGATTCCGCTATAAAGAGATTTCCGTGGTTGTAAGGGTCGTTTCATGGGGTAGAAACGGCCCTCCTTTTTTTAAAAATATTTGAAAAATCGCGAAAATTGGTCGCGTTTTTGTAAACTTCTATAAGGGTTCAATCGTTGACAAAACACCAGGTTAGTTGAATCTTTCTCATGAAAAAGCTAAAGGACTTCTTATTTGCCCACCTTGCCTCCTTTCTGTCCTGGCTTTCCCGAACCCTCGGTCCCATCGGGAAGCCTGTAGATTCGCAGTTATCGTCAAATTATTTCTACAATAAGCCTCAAACCCGTATTTATTTCTGTTCAACAGGCAGTTGGTTTGGATGGAAAAGTAAGGCCATGGAGGTTCACTTAAGAACCTTTGAAGTGCTGAACGCTCAATTTTCCAAAGACAAAAATAGCGTATATTTGGGTGCTGAAGCCATAAGTTCCTTAGGTATTGATGTTGAGTCCTTCGAAGCGTTTAAGGAGAAAGGCCTTCAATTCCTAGCCAAGGACCATACGTGTGTTTACGACTTTCGTCGACCTTCCCAACCCCAAATTGTGGAGGATGCTAATCCCCACACCTTTTTTGCGATGGATTCCCGATGGGCAAAAGATGATAGACACTATTATTATAACTTAGAGAAGTTGTCTGTGGCCTACAGAAGCTTTGAACGGCTAAGTCCTTTTTTTGCAAAGGATGCGCATCAAGCCTATTACTTTTCGGGAGATTTGTTTAGGTCTTTCCCTGTAAATGTCCGCGAATTGGAGAGACTTACGGACCGGTACCTTTACGACGATAGATTCCTGTATTTCTTTTGCGACCAAAGGCGAGGTGAGCAAGTGAGGTCTTTGGAGAAGATTTCCTATGATTCGAATTCGATCCTCTTGGTCTTGGATGAGCAATACATTCGTGTGGGAAGCAGTATCTATTGCGATGGGGAACTGGTAGAGGATGCAGATGCAACGCAGTTTCGCGTTATCAATGACTCCTATGCCAAAGATTCCCAATATGTGTACTGGTGGGGATTGAAGATTCGCAGTGCAGATCCTGCCACCTTTCACTACAATGAAGAGCAAAAGCACTATGAGGATAAGCGTTTTCGCTTTTTCCGCAACAAGGCCTACCCCAAGGCAGCTTTTTAGGACGAGTGCTGGTTGATTTTCTTCTAAGTACATTGTAGTAAAAGAACATTTATCTTCTTTTTGAATTTCTCAGAAAGATGAATTTTCGTGAAATCTCTTGTTCTTTTTTTACCGGAAAAAAAGAACCAAAAAACCTCGCCCCTTTAAGGGATCTTCGACACGAATCAACCAAGGCCTTTACCCTACATTGCCATCCTCCCCGCATTCGTGCACTCCTACTCACAATGTTAGCCATCATTTCAAATACCAGTAGTGGGCCTATCAAGACAGAATTTGAATCTTCATGAGCCTTTCTACCCAAGGGCATCTTGATCCCTCTGGGATCATCTATGTACGTACCCTTTCCAAGGCTGCGGGGAGATAAAACCTTATCCCCTGGCGTCCTAGAAATTTTGGGGTTGCCATATGCTACCCATAGAGGGTTCCTGTGGGACTTTTTTTCTAGAAGTAAAAATACCCAATCCATCATGCTCGGGTATTTATTTAGGTTACCATGTAGTTAGACATACCTAATTACAAACTAGACCAAGGACCTTAAATTGATGTTCAATCACATACTCCCCCTGCTTCTGCCTTCCTAGTTCTGTCTTCTTATGCAATTGTGCATTTTAGGAAGTTCATGCTTTTCTAAAGTTGGAATAAAGATATACTACAAAATTCCTTATATTTGGGGCATTAAAGTAGATCGCTTACCTGTATGCAGGCTCACCTGGTCCAACACTTGCCTAGAAAAAAAGTTCGGAGGTTCTACATCCTCTACATTACTCCTACCTTATTTGGAGAGTGGGCCTTGATCCACGAGTGGGGGCGCCTCGGTAGACGAGGTAGGCGCAAAGAAGAATGGTTTGCTTCCTCTACGGATGCCGGACATGCTGCAGCAGCGATTTTGGCCGAGAAAACCGAATTGGGCTATAAGCAGCGTCCTATCCAACTCAAGCTGTTTTGATCCTTTCTGTGAGAATGCTCTCAGCTCTTATCCAATAGATTGTTTCAGGGTATTGTCAATACGCTTTTTGTGGATATTGAAAATTTTGTTGGCTAGCTTACCTTGAAAGACTCAACTCCTTCATTCGAGCTTCAACTTCCTTGATGGATAAACCTGTTAGATCGGCAAGAACTTCTGAGGAGAAGCCCTTCTGGATTCCTTGGGAAATAACCTGGTTTTCTTTGGCTCGATTAGCCCGTTCTTCTCCTCGGATTTCCCCGTCTTCGATTCCCTTATTGTAGAGGTAATCCTTATTTATGTCATAGGTAATTGGCATCTCTTGTATCGATTTGGCGTTAGCCAGGATTTAATAAATAGTAAGGGAAGGAAAGTAAAAAAGTGAGTGAGGTAGTTGTTATCCCTTAAGCCAATCCCAACTCCTTTATGCGGGCTTTAACTTCTGCAAGGGTTAATCCAGCTAGTTTGGCGATTAGGTCTATATCCAAGCCATTTTCCATTCCTTGAGTGATAACCAGGTTCTGCTGAGCCCTTTTAGCCCGCTCTTCTCCTCGGATTTCCCCTCTTCTTTCACCCCGTTTTTCGCCGTCTTCGACTCCTTTATTGTAGAGGAAATCCTTATTTATGTCATAGGTAATTGGCATGTCTTGTATCGATTTGGCGCTAACCAGGATTTAATAAATAGTAAGGGAAGGAAAGTAAAAAAGTGAGTGAGGTAGTTGTTATCCCTTAAGCCAATCCTAACTCCTTTATGCGGGTTTCAACTTCCTCAAGGGTCAATCCAGCTAGTTTGGAGATTAGCTCTATATCCAGGCCATTTTCCATTCCTTGAGTAATAACCTGGTTTTCTTTGGCTCGATTAGCCCGCTCTTCGCCTCGGATGTCCCCTTCTTCAATTCCCTTTTTGTAGAGGAAATCCTTTCTTATGTCATAGGTAATTGGCATTTCTTGTATTGATTTGGCGGTTTGTTCTACTAAGTTACGCAATCTGCTTAATTGTTGCAGGTGAAGGAGGTATTTTCTGAGTTGGGTTTCATTTTGACTTAAGCGTTTGAGCCGTGTGAGAATCCGCTTGAGAATCTCCTGGGATTGTG
>JBCCTX010000423.1:0-5421 GCA_039197765.1 Bacteroidota bacterium | reverse complement strand
GAGACTCGGCTGCTCGCGCAGTTCTAATGTTACTACAAGGCCGCAGGCTACTCCCTGCTCAATAATCCGATTTACATCCGTTGGAAAGACGTAGCTTCCTGCTCCTGGAGGTCCATTTCGGAGGGATAGGGCAAATCTCCCTTTGGGTTTCAGTAGTTCAGCTACACGGCTTACAGCTCGTGATTGATCTGCTTCACTGAGATGATGCCAAACCCCTGAAGACAAGACAAAGTCAAACGTGTAAGGGTACTTGCTCAAGTGGATTAACAAGGGAAGAGAATCTTGTATCCAATGGATGCTAGTAGATCCATAAAGCTCCCTACCAGCGTTCAAAAATTCACCTAAGGGCTCTACAGCTACTACTGAGTGTCCCATTTTCGAAAACTCATAGGAATCCCGACCAATTCCTGCTCCTAAGTCTAGGATAAGGCTTTTTTTAGGGGGAAGGAAGGGTAAAAAATCTTTATGTAATTCAGAAAATTCAATGGAATGAGTTGCGTGAATAAACTTCTGGAGGGAATGGACATAGCCCGAAGTCCCTGGGGTTTTTGTCATAATTCTGTTTATTAAACCTTTGTTTTTCTCCTCAATTTGCTGGAATCTTTTTAATTTATTTAGAATGATTCTAAGTAATAAAGCGTAATTTATTATTTTGTTCAAGCCGGAAAAAAACGGCTTTTGCACAGCATGCATTAAGTGAGGTACCTCATCAAGTTATGTGAGAAATATCATTGTACGTTACTCTTATAGCTACTAATATCAAGTATTATTATCCATAAATGCAGTTGCTATGAAAATAATATTCTCCATTGTAGTACTGATTAGTCTTTGTATTTCTTGCTCCCACAAAAATACAGAAGAAGAAACCCTAAAATATGCATCTCAGCTTATACAGGATGATTTCTCCCTTTCCGGTACGTACCATTGGAATTTTCAGTTGATGGGAGGTACCCAAAGCTCTGTGCATACCCTATATCCAGATAGCATTGGGTATTCTATGGAAGGAAGGGTGTATTCTACTGAATACACGATGGAAAGACTCTCCTATGAGCAGTCGATCCATAAATGGATTGGGCAGGACAAGGCAGGTATTGTTTACGTACTTTTTTTCGAGGATGCAACAGATAGCAGCTTGACTATCTATAAGCATAAGTGTAGCTCGGGGGGCTTGGAGGAAGCCCTCGCATTCGAAAGACCAGGGTTAGATGCTACTGAGGACCACGGTTGGAACGTATACTCCCGTACAGTGGTTGACAGAGAGGACGAGTTGCCTGTGGAAGGTACTTTTTCGCATGCTGACAGTCAACTTATTTTGGCAGATACCACGGTAGTGATGGATAATAGGGAATTCGACAAGCTGAGTTACCATGCAGGGGAAAGAAGATGGGTAGGCCAATCTGATAGCACGTATTTACAGCTCTTTTTTGAGGATTTTTCCCGTGGTAATACTGTGCGTGTGTCCGCTACCCAATTTACTAACCTAGAACTAGCTTACAGGACCAAGTATCAAAGTGTTCAGTTTACTACCTATCAGCGGCAATAAACAATACACCCCAAGTTCCAAGCTCGGTGGATTGCCAACAAATTCAAATCAAAACTAGTCCCTCGAACAACTAAACCACTCGTATGAATGCCTCCACATATATCCAGGATAATATAGGTGAAACCCTGTTGATTACTTTGTACATGAAGCACAGGGAATCACAGAAGTCCAATTCATCATAGAAGGGATTTTTATGTACTTCAGCGAATCGGATGTGAGGTCAGTTATGAAAAACCTTGCTGGGCGTTTTCCCCAAAGCGAAATCCTCTTTGATGTTGTCAATGTGTGGATGAGTAAGAATTCTCATATCCACGACTCTGTAAAACTTACTAATGCTCAGTTTACCTATGGTACGTATGACGACCGAGCAATGGAAAACTGGGCGGATGCTTCACTATAAAGTTACTTAACCTGATCTCAATAGTTCAACGGTAAATTTATCTCCAGATACAAATAAATCATAAGATCATGAAAAAGATTCAAAATTTACACGAATTGTTCATAGAGCAATTACAAGACCGCTACGATGCTGCCCAACAGCAAATTCTTGCCTTTTCGAAATTGGCAGCAGCGTGTACAGATGAAGAACTGAAAAGAATCTTGCAAGCAGATATTGAAGTAAGTAGAAGGCACCAGGATCAGTTGAAGAATGTATTTGACCAATTGGGAGAGGACCCCGCAGGAGAGCAGTGCGAAGGAACAGCAGGGTTAATTCATGAAGCGAATGAATTACTGGATTACGCAGAGGGGGAAGATATCATTAACCAGGGAATCGCTATATCCATCCAGCACATTAACCACCATGACATTGCTGGGTACAATGGGTGTATGCTATACGCTAAGGCCTTAGGGAAGTCAGAGATACATGCAGTTGTAAAGGAAATGTTCGAAGATGCGAAAGGTATGGACGTTTCCTTGAATGACTTTATCGCCAAATCTATTGTCAATAATTGAGGGTTAGGGATAATTTGGGAGTGCAGGGTAATCCCATTGGAAAGAGAAGGCTTTCGTATTAGCTACACTGACCCCAATCCCATATATTTGCCTGAACCCCAGCGCATGATAGATGATGAAGGGATTTTTAGAACCTTAAAGATAGCCTTTAACATAAGATGAAATATTTCCTTTTCCCCGTCATACTCCTGAGTGTATTGGCTTGCCACAAGGAAAAAAGGGTAGAAATGAGTTTTCCCATGAACAAATGGATGCGGACAGATCCAGCTAGTCTAGGGCTTAACATAGTAAAGGTAGATTCAGCCTTAGCCTTCCTCCAATCGAAATCCTTTGAAGATGGCATTGAGGAGGTGCTAATTATAAGAAACGGTTACATCCTTTACGAAGGAGACAGCACGGAAAAAGCACACAATATTTACTCTTGTTCCAAAGCATTCACAAGTACTGTATTAGGTTTATTGGTAGATCGAGAGATCTTGAGCCTGGATGAGCAAGCAGCAAACCATGATAGTACCCTGACCCTTCTGTATCCGAAAGTAACCTTTAGGCACTTTGTCACTATGACTTCCGGTTTCAGCGCCGAAGGAAGGAGTCGATGGAATGATGAAAACGCGGATTGGTCGCATACTCCGTACACCCCTGAAACGCCACATTTTGCACCAGGTACCCACTACGAATATTGGGATGAGGCTCAGATGATGTTTGGCCGGGTCCTCACCCAAGTGTTGGATGAACCGATGCAAGACTTTTTAAAAAGGGAGTTGACAGACTCACTCCAGATGGGCAGTTGGTCCTGGGGAACTGAGCAAAATATCAATGGAATTCCTATTAACAATGGATGTACGGGTGTAACACTCAATGCGTTACAGTTGGCTCGCTTTGGCCACCTTTATCTCAATCGAGGTAACTGGAAGGGTAAGCAACTGCTCTCTTCATCCTGGTGTGAGATGGCGACGACCCATCAAGTCCCTGCCAATATTCCAGTTTATCCTGGCGATAGGGCTCAGGCTAAAGGCTCAGGATCTTATGGCTTCAATTGGTGGGTTAATAGCAGAGAGGGCCTCAGCCGCATGCCAGATGCTCCCTTAGGAGTTGCCTACCTGAGTGGACTCAACCACAATGTATGTTGTATCATACCAGAATGGAATATGGTAATCGTCCGTATGGGGGACGATAAGAATCCACCCGAAGGCAAGTACATAGTCTGGAACGAATTCCTTCGTCTCATCGGAGAAGCAATAGAGGGCTGAGGGAAATCGGTACCATGCACCTACTAGGTGATCATCTGGGACTATACGTTCTGCCACAGTACTAAAGGCTAAATAATCGGTTAACAGTATATGAAATCCAGCATTTGCGTTGGGTAGCACGGGGAAAGAGAGGCAGCCAATCATTCTACCTCTCCGTGTGCAATGGCTCGAAACAAGGCCAGGTGTACCTGGGTATTGCGGTAAGGGTTGCGCCCGTCATAATAATTTTTGTTCGCAGAGTGTTTGGCAATGACGGTCTTTGTTGTTGGGTTTATGTAAATGTATTGATTGAAAACACCGATGGCTAGAAATTCACCTTCCTCTCCATCGGGAATCCACCACTGGTAGCCATAGCCTATGCCAGGATGTGCAGAAGCTTTGCTATTTGGCTGTAGATGCGGTTCCTCTGATCTAGTAGATTGGGCGATCCAGCTGGCGGGAACGATTTGTTTTCCCTTCCAATTTCCTTCGTGTAAGAATAGAAGTCCGAGTTTTGCTGCATCTCGCAGGCAGATGTTTAAACCGCCTAACGCCATTTCCATTTTTTCATTATCCATCAGCCAATAAGCGTCGAACTCAGATCCGATCGGATTCCATAATTTTTCCTGTAAATAGTCAGTCAAGCTTCTCCCGGTAGCCTTCGTCAAGACCATCCCCAATACGTGCGTATCCATGCTTACATACTTATTGAAAGTTCCAGGGACCCTTTCCCTTGTTAAACTGGCGGCAAACTTATCTTGTGAATCCCCTGCGCAAAAGGCTGTAAACCAACGATTGATATCTGAATCAGGGTCTCCATAGGTCTCATCGAATTTGATTCCAGAAGACATCTGCAACACGTCTTTTATCCTCACTCCCTCATAGCCAGAACCCTTTAATTCTGGAACGTATTCTTCAATGGTTTGCTCAATACTTTCAATATGTCCCTCCTCTATGGCGATTCCCATCAACGCTGATACGTAAGACTTGGTGACCGACCAAATGATCCTTGGGGTGGAGGCGGTTTGTCCTCTCCCATACTTTTCGTAAACCAAAGAGTCGTCCTGGATAACAATAAGGCCTTGGGTAAAGGAGGAATCTAAGTACTTTTCAGTTCCAAAAGCCATCTGAGCTAGGGCGAAGGAATCAGGTAAATGAATAGGCGTTCCTCCAGGAAAGATAAAAGGATGAGGGGATTGGGGAATGTCTTTGTGGGGAAGTAGCTCTTCAGTTTGTAAAAAGGTCGTCTCAATATTAGCTACATCAAATGCTTGTCTAATTGTTAAAGGGGATGTATCCTGCGCTATCCCGAGGTGAATACTCCCAGCCCAATGGCATAAGAATATGAGACAGGTAGTAGAAATAAATTTCAGCGTGTTACGCATATGTTAGCCTTTGGTCAATCTTTATTTAACGGGTTTTCAGCCTTCTAAATATGTGAAAAATGTCCGCATAACGGAAAACTATTTAAATGGCCTGCCTTAATATGGGTTGTTTTTCCTGATGTTCTGTCTTTTTCAATTTGAAGGCGGTGATGAAAGACAAAGCAGATAGGACTAGCCAAAATAAATCTATAAATAAGATCTGATCAAGTCCATAGGCCCAACTATACCAGATCCATTGCCCCGTAGTGCCCCCATTAATTATGGGGATAAGTGCCCCGAAGATTCCCCCTAGGGTGAGGGTCCATCTCAG
>JBCCTX010000422.1:0-5473 GCA_039197765.1 Bacteroidota bacterium | reverse complement strand
TACTATAGACTTAGAATTCTTACGCTGTTTGACTTTGAACGAAACGAATCTTTGATAGCTAGTGAATAGTCCGTAGTCCGTAGTCCGTAGTCCGTAGTCCGTAGTCCGTAGTCCGTAGTCCGTAGTAGGATACTCTAATCAAAGATTATTAGTTACCACCGACCACCGACCACCGACCAAAATAACTCAAACTCTAAAACTTAAAATTTCCTTCATATGATTTCCCTACAAAACGTCGGAAAAGTATACCGAACCAACACTTTAGAAACCCTTGCCTTGAATGAAATCAACATGAACATTGGCAAAGGGGAATTTGTCTCCATTATGGGCCCTTCAGGATGTGGCAAAAGTACCCTTTTGAACATTATGGGCTTGTTGGATGCTCCAACTAGTGGCCGGGTAGTGCTAGATGACCTACCCATCAAACGTTACAAGGACAAAGAACTGGCTAGAATTCGAAATGAAAAGATCGGATTCATATTCCAAAGCTACCACCTCATCAATGACTTGAATGTGGTGGATAATGTTGAGATCCCCCTACTCTACAGAAATGGGTTATCTGGTAAAGAAAGGCGCCAAAGAGCTAAAAAGGCCTTGGAGCGTGTAGGCTTGAGTGCCCGTTTACGCCATTTTCCTACCCAGCTGTCCGGTGGACAGCGCCAACGCGTAGCCATTGCAAGAGCCATCGCAGGGAATCCCGAAGTAGTGCTGGCAGATGAGCCTACTGGAAACCTGGATTCCCGAATGGGAAATGAAATCCTGGATATACTCACCTACCTCAACGAGCAGGAAAATACAACCATCGTCATGGTTACCCACGATGAAAGTATGGCAAAAAGAACCCAGCGAATCGTCCGCCTATACGATGGAAGTCAGTTGAATTAGGTAGTCCGTAGTCCGTAGTCCGTAGTCCGTAGTCCGTAGTCCGTAGTCCGTAGTCCGTAGTCCGTAGTCCGTAGTCCGTAGTCCGTAGTCCGTAGTAGGATACTCAAATCTAAGATTAATAGTTACCACTGACCACCGACCCAAAAAACAAATTTATGCTAAAAAACTATATAAAACTCACCTGGAAGATGATGATGCGGCGTAAGGCTTTTACAGCTATTACCCTCATTGTCATCGCACTATACCTGATGATGATATCAACCTTTGCCACTTTCAGTGATTTGGCCATGAATAATTACGCGCCAGATGTCAACAAACTCAATACACTGCAAATAGGTGAAATTACTATCATGGAAGATGGGGATCGCTATTACAACAATGGATTTAGCATCTATGCACTTGAAAACTATATTAGTAAACTGGAGGAACCGGAACTTATCGCATGGCACGCTAGCCCTGGTGTATATGCCAAAAAGGACCACCATCGATTCATGGCAGAACTGGTAAGCCCTAACTTCTGGGAGTTACTGGAGTTTGAGTTCCTCGAGGGAAGGCCATTTTCTTCAGAAGAGGTTAAGGCCCAACGGCAGGTTTGCGTGATTACCGATATGATCCGAAAGCATTTCTTTGGAGATGAGGAAGCCTATGGCAAAACCATTGAACTAGTCAACGGGACTTATAAGGTAATTGGAGTAATCAAGGATGTCCATAGTTTTTCCCAATTCAATACCCACATCATCTTTCCGTACACCTTGAACAACCTGTTCTTTAGCCCTAGTACAGAATTTGTGCTGGCAGGGGAATTCAGAGTTCTACTTAAAGCAGGGGATATCAGCGACTTCGATGCCATTAAGGCTGAATATGCAGCGCTTCTTCCCCGATTAAAGGCTGAATACCTGCCAGAACCCGAAAAGTATTTCCACAGCGAAGTCCAATCCCCCTGGGAGTATGCATCCATTATAGGGAATATGCCTCTTGATGTAATGATTATTCTTTCCTTCCTCTTCTTAGCCCTCCCAGCAAGTAGTCTCCTTAATATCAATGTCAGCAGAATCATGGAGCGCTATTCAGAGATCGGAATTCGCAAAGCGTTCGGAGCCTCATCTGGAAAGCTCGTACGACAATTCCTGGTCGAGAATATTCTATTTTCCCTCATCGGGGGGTTCTTAGGATTTATCTTAACCTGGGTAGTCATAAAGGGGTTTGTACTTGTTCTAAGTTTACAAAGCAACCTTGACAGTCCTAGATTTCCCGAAGACACATGGATATTCAACTGGCGCGTGCTCCTAGCAATGGTCATTTTCAGCATGTTGTATGGTGCGGCTACTGGTGTATACCCCGCATGGCGCATGTCCCGGGTACATCCTATAAAGGCACTAAAAGCTTAATAAGCCCAGGAGGCTGAAGAGAGACCCTTTTGCTGAGAGAAGGCAGATAAAATATAGCATTTATACAGGTTCTCTCTCCTATGCTTCTGTCCTCTTACTTCTCATTTTTTACAAAAAAATTTATTGCTATGATTACTCATTATTTTAAACTCGTCTGGGCAAAAAGAAAGGTGTTTATTCTAGTTATGACTACCCTATGCATCTCTTTTGTCCTCATATCCTTCTTTGGAACGATGCTGCATCGTGAAGCTTTACCCCTACTCTATCCCATGGGTTTTGAATTAGAAAATAACCATTTGGTTCACTTAAGCTCCTTCAGCCAAGAGGCAGATACAAGAGATACCTCAGCCGTAGGAAACTTTATCAGTCAAGTCAAGCAAGTACAAGAACGATTGGAAAGTCATCCTGAAATCCAAGCGGTATCTATTTCCTCCACCTTCCCTACTTCTGGAGGATATTCTCAGTTCTGGTCAGATGAGACAGACATGTATTTATCCCATGTTGACCTTGAGTTCAACGAGTTATTTAAGTTGGAAATCGAAGAGGGACGTTGGTTTACCCAGGAAGATTATTCGGCTAGCTTTATTCCGTTGATCGTAAGTAAAAGGCTTTCTAAAGCCTTATTTGGAAAGGAGTCAGGAATTGGCAAGGAACTAGATGTAAACTACTCTAGTTCAGACAATTACCCTTTATATGAAGATAAGAAGTTTCGAATTATAGGGGTGGTAAATAACTACCGAATTCAGATGGCTGGTGGGGGCATGAGAAATACTGGCTTACTGTTAGAAGATAGCCCTAGGGTATCTTCCTGGGACCAACTCTATCGTACCCGGATTGCGATACGTTCTGGCTCCCATTCAAATAAAGAGGAGTTGGAGGAGATTGTAGAGAATGCCCTTGCTACTTTGGGAACAGATGAGCAGGGAAATGGAATAAAACTCAATTCCATGATTAGCTTTAACAAAAAGCGCACTGCGGACTTTTCCTCTTTCCTATTTGCCCTGGCAATGGGAGGGTTCGTAGCCATTATCCTTCTATCAAATGTAGCCATAGGTATTTTCGGCGTATTTTGGCAGAATGTCCTCCGAAGATTCAATGAAGTAGGAATTCGCAGAGCGATGGGAAGTACCGGTCAGAAAGTGCGTACCTTGATCTTGGGCGAGGCCCTAGCGCTCACCTTGCTGGCCTTTGTTCCTGGCGGCTTGATCTATTCCCAATTTATAATTTTTAACTATGCTGGAGCTACCTGGGAGCACGCAATCCCAGCCATGATTTTTTCTGCCGTCTTTCTGATTATCTTAGTATTAGTTTGTGCCGTTTACCCTAGTTGGATTGCCTCTAAGATTCAGCCAGCTGAAGCTCTTAGAGAGGAATAATAGCAAAGCGACCCACAATCCCTAACAAACTACGCATGATTCTTATCATAGACGATGATATGGGTGTTCGCACCTCACTTAAATTCCTTTTAAGTCAGGAAGGCTATTCTGTAGAGGTATGCGAGCATCCTGAGAAGGCGGAGCAAATCCTACAAGAGGTCCAGCCTAGCCTGATTCTGCTCGACATGAACTATTCGGTGGATACAACAGGAAAAGAAGGCCTCGACTTCCTCGGACAATTAGAAAAGCGTTTCCCCCAAGTCCCTGTGATACTCATCACAGGTTGGGGATCTGTGTCCCTCGCAGTGGAAGGAATGAAAAGAGGAGCTTCTGATTTTATCCAAAAACCTTGGAACAATGAGCACCTCCTACAATCGGTCCAAACCAATCTCACCTTATCTCAACAGGAACGTCCAACGGAAGATTTTTCCACAAGGAAAGAGTTGGACAAAGCCTACAATTTCTCAAAAATTGTGGGGAAATCCCCAGCGCTCATGGAAATCTTGAATACCATCGGTCGAATCGCCCCTACAGATGCTTCGGTTTTAATTCAAGGGGAGAGTGGAACGGGAAAGGAACTCATTGCAGAAGCTATCCATGAAAATAGCAGAAGAAGAGATAGGCCTTTCATCAAGGTCAATTTAGGGGGAATGCCGGCCAATCTCTTCGAGAGCGAGATGTTTGGGCATAAAAAGGGAGCCTTTACAGATGCTCACCACGACAGAAAGGGTCGCTTTGAATTGGCGGATGGAGGAACCATCTTTTTGGATGAAATTGGGGATTTAGACCTCAATAGTCAGGTAAAACTACTGCGCGTATTACAGGATCGCACCTATGAAGTATTAGGAGACAGCAAAAGTAGGCAAGTGGACGTGCGAGTCGTCTGCGCAACCAATAGGGATTTGGTAGAAATGGTAAAAAAAGGAAGTTTCCGAGAGGATTTATTCTACCGCATCAACTTAATTCAGGTAAAACTCCCCGCATTGCGGGAAAGAAGTGAAGACATTCCCCTAATCGTCCAGCATTTTCTCAATAATATGAAAGGCTTATACCAACGGGATAAATTGAGTGTGACACGAAAAGCGTTAAATTGGCTCAAAGAGCTACCCTATCCTGGCAATATTCGGGAAATCAAGAACCTGGTGGAACGGACCGTTTTGGTAAGCCCAAATGACAGCCTGGATGTAGGTGATTTCCAATCACAGTTTCAAGGAACAGGAATCAAACGTTCCTCTGATTCGCTTCCTGCAGTTGGGACAATGACCTTAGATGAAATGGAAAAGGCAATGATCAGCAAAGCGTTGGAATTCCATAAATCCAATATTAGCAAAGCGGCTAGATCGCTGGGCCTATCGCGCGCTGCCCTTTATAGAAGGTTAGAAAAACACGAAATTCCCTATGAAAATTAGCCTCAATTTCATCCTGTTTTTCGTAGGAATTCATGCCATTATGATTTTCTTGAGCATTAATCTCTTACCGGAGCATCCACTACGTTTTATTGGGACAGAACTGGCTATTATTCTATCTATTGTATTTTCCTTTCGCTTATATAGAGGGTATTTGAGGCCAATAAACCTTATTGCCCGGGGCGTAGAATCCATGAAGGATCAAGATTTCACTACAAAATTCGTCCCTATAGGGCAAAAAAATGTTGACCAACTTATCGATGTTTACAATCAAATGATGGAACGATTGCGTCAGGAACGCGTCCTAAATCAGGAACAAAACCTCTTTTTGAAGGCGCTGATTGAAGCTTCTCCTGTCGGGATCATCATTCTGGATTTCGATGGATTCATTACCGATTGCAATCCAGAAGCCCTCAAC
>JBCCTX010000421.1:0-5522 GCA_039197765.1 Bacteroidota bacterium | reverse complement strand
TATGGCCTCATACAAAGAAGATATTCAATACACCTTCCGGGTAATTGGCACTCCCTATCAGTTTATTGCTACCACAGACTCAGAAGCCAAAGCGCGTGAGGAAGTTGCGCGATTCTATTTGACCAAGATTGGGGAAGGACCTGGGAGTCCAGACTTTGAAGAACGGGTAAGGGAGGTGGCAAAGCAGGGTCTGAGGTTGGTGTTTATGCGGTGAGGGGGGTATATAGACATTATTCGGGTATCTTTATTTCTCCCATGCTGGCTGCGCTACTCCAGTCCTAGGAAACGCTGGATAACTAAGTGCCAAAATGGGAGGTTAAGGCCAAACGAAAGCCCACACCACTATACCTTCTCCCTGGCGAATTACAATCACGATACGAAACTTAACACCTATAGGCGTTGGAGTCCCAACTACCACCCCGCCGAACGCGAAAAGCTACTCTTCCCTTATCTATCCAAGCGTTTCCATCTGTAGGAGCTCCCTTATAGTCTCTATGCCATCTGTCCTCCACCCACTCTCGCACATTCCCACTCATATCATTTATACCCAGTTCATTACTCAATTTTTTTCCTACCGGATGACTTTTTAGTTCACTATTCCCGCTATACCAGCCCACTTGTTCCAAACGATCACTACCCGCATATAGGTAGCCTTCACTGTAAATTCCACCCCGTGCTACATATTCCCATTCGGCTTCGCTAGGCAAACGATAGGTTTTGGCTGTTAAAGCATTGAGTTTTTAAAGAAAAACCTGAGTATCCGTCCATGAAATCATATCCACAAGACAGTCTGCCTCCGTATAACTTGATGATTTTTTCCCAAAAACGGATTCCCAAAGAGCTTGGGCGACTGGGTATATTCCTATGTAAAAGCTGTTAAGGATTACTCTATGAATAGGTTTCTCGTTCTCTCTGGCTTCTTCGCCTGTACCTCCCATCAGAAATTCTCCCACTTCTACCAACATCATCTTAAATGAAGGGCCTGCGGGAAGCTGTTCGATGAAAGGCTTATTTATATTCATAATTTAGTTTTGAGGAATTTCGAGCTCCGCAGCCTCTTGGGTCTTGCTGGCTACGCTCCGCTTGCCTCGCCGACCCAAGGGGCTGCTCCGCCTGCTCACGGGAACACCGGAGGGCTAACCGCCTGACTGGAGGGCCAAGGCCAAACGAAAGCCCAAGGTGCCGTACCGGTCCCCCGGCGAGTCGTGGTGGCGAAACGATACGCGGCAGTACTGCGCGCGGTTGCGCCAACTACCGCCACGACGAACCCGAGGAGCCCCTTCTTCCCGATCTACCCAGGCAGTTCCATCTGTGGGGGCACCTTCATACCTATTATGCCACTGGTCCTCGACCCATTCGCTTACATTCCCACACATGTCATATATCCCCAATTCATTGCCTAGTTTTTGTCCCACAGGTTGGGTCCATCCATCACTATTTTTGCTATACCAGCCCACCTGTTCCAGCCGATCACTCCCTGCATAGAGATAGCCTTCGCTGTGATTTCCGCCACGTGCGGCATATTCCCATTCTGCTTCGCTGGGCAAACGGTAAGTCTTGCTTGTAAGGGTATTGAGTTTTTGAAGAAAATCTTGTGTATCCTCCCAGGAAACTTGCTCCACAGGTCGATCTGCCCCCTTAAAACTTGAGGGATTTCCTCCCATTATGGCTTCCCATAAGGCCTGAGTAACAGGGTATTTTCCCAGGTAAAAGCTCTTTAGGCTTACCTGATGAACCGGTTTCTCATCCCAATCCGCTTCTGAATCTGACCCTCCCATAATGAATTCTCCTTCTTCTATCCACATCATTTCAAATGAAGGGCCTTGGGGAAGCTGTTCTGTATAAGGCTTATGTATATCCATAGGCTATAGGTCAAAAGGAAGCAGCAGAACTTTCGCAATTCACTACTCATACTGCTGCTAAATGTGTCAGAGACACCTTTTCGTCCAAATGGAACCGGACTTTCATCTGTTCAGTGGAAGCTATCCGGCATTCCCGTGAGCTGGAGGGCCAAGGCCAAACGAAAGCCCAAGTTGTTGTTCCGGTTCTCTGGCGTGTTGTGGTTGCGATACGATACGCGGCAGTTCTGCGCGTTGTTGTTCCAACTACCGCCACGACGAACCCGAGGAGCCCTTTACGATGAAAGCCCATTTAACCGTAAAATAATATTTTCTCTCAATCCATGTGTTTCTGCATGGAAAATAAAGGCAAAAAGGGCTAAAGCTCTCCGCTGACATGTAGCTTCATTCCAGAAGCCTAAATGAAAGTTCTTTTCGATTTCACCAATTTTTTTTATAAATCTTCGCTTACTTCTTTGGGTTAGTTTTATTGAATGTGGGAAAATCTTATAGCCGAGAAAAGGGAGTCCATTCTGAGTCCGGTTGAGCTGCCCTGGCTTAATCTCTAGTCTAAGTTGGGTATGAACATAGTCCTCAACCCAATTATGCAATTTCTTTAGGGATTTTTTCTCATTTCCCCACATCACCAAATCATCCATATATCGGACATAAGCCTTAACCTTAAAATCCTCTTTAATCATATGGTCAAGCTTCGCTAGATAATGGTTGGCAAAATACTGACTGGTGAGGCTTCCTATGGGCATACCTCGACGTGGACTTGCTTGGTAACTGTCTATGATTTTACCAAAAATTTCCAGTAATCTATTGTCTTTGTACATTCTCGACAATTGAGATTTCATCACCTCGTGATGGATACTTGCAAAATACTTTCGCATATCCAATTTTAAATACCATTTATGGTTTCTCGAATATTGTTTAGCTTTTGAGATTGCGGCATATGTACCCTTCCCTTTTCGACTCGCATAGCTATGATAAATCTGATAGCGTTCAAAATCTGCATGACATATATTCATAAGGGCATGATGGAGTACTTGCTCATCAAAAGCACTTGAACAAATTAACCGTTCTTTTGGATCGAAAATTTTAAAATACCTGTAATCTCCTACCCTTATTAAACCCGATTCGATCTCTTTCCTCAACTTCAGCAAATTATCATCCAGGTCTCGTTGAAATGCAAGCACTTTTCTACTGTAGCGCTTACCCTTGCTTGCCTTCCAAAAGGCTAAGCGAAGGTTATCTGGCTGGATGACAGACTCAATCAAGTGGTTTTTTCTTTTCATCTCTAGACTTTTCAACTACGAAAGACTTCCCGTATTTTTCCATTTTCTTTTCCCCAATTCCTTTTATTTTCTTCATTTCCGAAAAAGTAAGCTGTTCGAACTTGGCCATTTCAGCTAATTCTTCATTGGTGAAAACCATGTATGCAGGAATAGCCTCCTCAGCGGAAATTTTTCTTCTGATGTCTCTAAATTTGGCAAAGCGTTTGAAGCTTTCTGGATCTAGTAGCTCTTTGTAATCCACCTTTTCCTTTTTTCTATTCCATTCTTGAGTTGGGTCTAAGTACCGAATGCAAAAACACCAAAATAAGCCACTTCCACTCTCTTTCAGCTGGCTTTCAACATGTAGAATTTTCTTAGACTTCATAAACCTATTCATCTCTTCTACTAGGGCCTCTCCGTTTATAATAGGTATTGTGAAGAGCTTGATCTGCATGTATTTCTTATTTTAAAATTTTACTTCCTTGATTTTTTTGAAAAAATTTCGATCTCCGCAGCCTTTTGGATCTTGCTGGCTGCGCTCCGCTTGCCTCGCCGACCCAAGGGGCTGCTCCGCCTGCTCACGGGAACACCGGAGGGCTAACCGCCTGACTGGAGGGCCAAGGCCAAACGAAAGCCCAAGGAGTTGTTCCGGTTCCCAGGCGTGAGGCGGTCGCGAGACGATACGCGGCAGTACCGCGCGCTGCGGTCCCAACCACCGCCACGACGAACCCGAGGAGCCCCTTCTTCCAGGTCTACCCAGGCTGTTCCATCTGTAGGAGCTTCCTGATACCTATCATGCCAATGATCCTCGACCCATTCCCTTACATTCCCGCACATGTCATATATCCCTAGTTCATTGCCTAATTTTTGTCCCACAGGCTGGGTCCCTACATCACTATTTTTGCTATACCAGCCCACTTGTTCCAGGCGATCACTCCCTGCATAGAGATAGCCCTCACTACGATTTCCGCCACGGGCAGCATATTCCCATTCTGCTTCGCTGGGTAAGCGATAGGATTTTCCGGTAAGGGTATTGAGTCTTTGAAGGAAATCTAGTGTATCCTCCCAGGAAACTCGCTCCACAGGTCTATTCGCCCCCTTAAAACTTGAGGGATTTCCTCCCATTACGGCTTCCCATAAGGCCTGGATTACAGGGTATTTTCCTATATAAAATTCTTCCATTATTACTTCGTGAAGGGGCTTTTCATAGGAATATGCCTGGTTATCGTCTCCTCCCATGATAAACCTTCCCCCTTCCACGAAAATCATTTCGAAGGACAAGTCTGCGTTTATTTTTTCTGAGAAATTTTTTCCCATTATCAAGTTCTTTTGATACTCCCTATCGAAACTAGAAGCTACTAATCAATTCCATGAGTTTTTCCAGGCCTCCTTCCTTGAGCCAAGCTTTTACCTCTTCCTGGATTACAGTGTCAGTTCCTTTTTCAAAGCGTCCCTTAATGAAATTGCTTACAGATGTAGCAGCCGTTCCCAACCAACGCTTCCAACGCCGTTTCTGTCCTTCTTTTGGATCAGGAGTCTCCTGAATTTCTGCAAGGATATCAATTAAGTCTTCGTACTCCTCTCTTGAAATATACCCTACTTCCTTTTCGGCCTCTATCAATTGCTTAAAGGGTTTAAGCTCCTGAATTAGGGTACGGTGGTCAAACTGTTGGATAATATTTCCCTGATTATAGGGGATCACACTATCTACAGGTCCGTGAAAATGATATTCGTGCTTTGTAAGCTCACGACCTTTGGGGTAAGCTTCCTCTTCATGCTCAATGACTTCCCGATCAAAAGTGTCATAGAACAACTCCCGAATGGACACCCCATCGAAGCTATCCTGACATTGGAGATTCTTTCTCCCTACAGACATGGCCTTATTTAGTACTTCTTTCGGGAAAAAATAGGGGGATTCAGCCTGTTTACAGGTAGTACAGTTACAGGGGATTAATTGGCTTACTTTTAGTTGCTCATCAAAATCAAAAGTACTATTGATCTCATCAATTTGGTGGGTTATGATGGTCATTAATGCCTTCCGATTTATGCCTTTTGATTTGATGTGGATATACCTATTGTGATAAAGCTCGCTTACCTCAGCCTGGGCTCCCTCAGACTCAAACACGACACAACTTTGCCAGACCGTTTTTTGATCCACAATAAGCCTATTAAGGCGTACAATTAAGCGCGTTACAATCCCTTTTGGCATAAAGGTATATCTGTAATGTAGCCTAATCTGGTTTATATCATCCCAATTATAAGAAGGTTTATCCGGGGACAATAATTGGGGAACTATGAATTCATTGGGGGAATTAGGTAGGGCATAGCATAGTTCAAAGCGCTCCATTAAAGTAAGCATTTCATCAAATACCCCATTATATCCCCCTTCTTTCCAAATTTCATC
>JBCCTX010000420.1:0-5532 GCA_039197765.1 Bacteroidota bacterium | reverse complement strand
ATTTCCAAGATAAAAATCACGCAGGGTTTACGGGGATAAGAGATGGGATTCATTTTATTACCCTTAAGGGCATGGTCAACCACCCTCAAGAGAATTCCTATGCAGTAGCTCACGTATATGCAGATCATATTGTTGTGGAAGGTATCGGTGCAGAGGATACCCGAATTATTCCCATACGAGGTGTGTTTGGGGAAAAGCCCAACGTAAAATAGTTCGCTGACCATAATACATTTGAGTAAGATCAAGGCCTACCCCATTGATTGGAATATTCCAAACCTATTTGAACCAAAAAAAACTTGTATTGTTTTTGATACAAAGGAATTCTATTAAATTTGTGGGAACAAAAATTTGACCTATCGCCTATGGCAGATGTAACAGTAGACAAGAAAGCCCTGCAAGAAGGGGAACGACCGATATTTAATGCAAGTTTTGGCAAGCTGATGATGTGGTTTTTCCTCGTCTCCGATGCCTTTACCTTCTCAGCTTTACTCATTGCCTATGGAGCTCTGCGGGTTAGGTCCGTAACAGACTCAGCTTTACAGGCCTGGGCGAATCCTGAAGCCGTTTTTACCCACACCCCTATTCTGTACGAGATCTTTCACATTGAAGCACCCTTGGTATTCGTGGGGCTTATGACGTTTATTTTGATCATCAGTAGTGTGACGATGGTATTGGCTGTTGAGGCAGGACACAGGAAATCCAAGAAGGAGGTATCTAAGTGGGTATTTTTAACTATCATAGGCGGGACGACCTTTCTTCTGTGTCAGGCTTATGAGTGGTATCACTTTATTCATGGGCATGAGCATTCTGCTGTGGCAATTCCTGAAGGGCAACTTGCAAGTTTAGGAATTGAAGGAAAGGAAGATTTGATTGATCATCATGTGCTTCCAGCGCTTTACATGTATAATTCTGAGGAGGAGCTTATTGGGTTTCGTTTGAAAGACGGGACCTTGATAAAGGATACCGAGCAAATGGCCAAAATCGAGGCATTTGGAGCTGAAAAGGATGCGGAAGGTCATTATGTAAATCGAACTCACGGGGGAGCTAATCTAAAAGCTAATGAATATGGCCCTCAAGCTTTTGGAGACTTGTTTTTCTTTGTTACAGGTTTTCATGGAACACACGTATTTAGTGGAGTTGTCCTACTGGTAATCCTGTATATTGGATCTGTTAGAGGGACTTATGAAAAGAGAGGGCATTACGAGATGGTTGAGAAAATAGGGCTCTACTGGCACTTTGTCGACCTGGTTTGGGTATTTGTCTTTACATTTTTCTATCTGGTATAATTTTTTGAGCTTATGGCAGTTACAGCTGATGGTGGTTCTAGCGCACGCAAAGCAATTTGGCGCACGTTCTGGATTCTTGCAGGCCTTACAACCCTGGAGTTTGTTATAGCCGGTACAAAAGGATTCTACCCGGATTGGTTCGGTATCACAATGGCTACCGTAAGGACCGGTGTGTTATATACTTTCATTATTTTGACTATAGCAAAAGCCTTTTTTATCGTCGCAGAATTCATGCACCTCAAGCATGAAGTCAAGCGCTTGGTATGGATCATATTGATCCCCTTTATCTTCATCGGCTGGTTGCTGATTGGGCTGATTCTAGAAGGTGGATTCTGGGGAGGAGCATAACAAATTCCTGCGTTTAGGGGTTAGTCTTCCAAGAATTAAAGGGTGATATTTCTTCTATGGCGCAGAAAAACAAAATTCAGGCAATTTTACTGATCCTCATTTTAGTCGTTCCTCCTATCCTTTATTTTTTATTCCGGGAAATCTCTCATCCCATTTTTCTTACAGTGCCCTATCAGTACCATGTTTCTGAAACAGGGGACTCCCTTGCCTTTGAATTGGATAGTCTACCAGGTACTTATATAGATGGTACTCCCATTTCCTTTGCGAGCCATGAAGGAAACATTCTTCTGATAGATTTTTTTTCACTCAAAGATACCCTGAGAACAACCGTTCTCCATGGTAACCTAGAACGAGTATACGACAATATTAAAGATGCAGGGTACATCCAAATGCTTTCCATTAATACAGCTGATACACTTAATTCTGAATTATTGGAATATGCCGAGAAATACGAATCCTACGGCGATGCTTGGCAAATACTTTGGATGGATTCGGCAGCTGTACGAAATACAGGAGTCGATCAACTGGGAATAGAAGAGTTCTCTAAATGGTACGAATTCATGGAAAAAGAAGGGAAATTCCCCGAATTTACCTCCCAAACAATTGCCTTGGTAGATAAAGCTGGAAAGGTAAGACAATATTTCGTTGCTACAGATCTGGGACAGATCAAGCGAATCAATGAAGATTTACGGGCCTTGACCGTACTAGAGTACCCCAATGAACTGCGTAGCAATAGAGAAATGCGAGAGGTGGGAAGCGAGGAATGATGGGTTGAATGTTAACATTTAATTTGGATAATATAATCTATGCAGATAGAGCAGAAACTTAATAATAAGGTATATGTGCCCCTCATATGGGCTTTTTCTATTATAGTTCCAGTCCTTGTAGGGATTCTACTCACTCCAGGCTTGATTCCTCCTATACAAATGGGCTTTGACCCATTGGTTTTACCTAAAATTAATGCAGGAATCAACTCCACGGTCTCTGTTCTCCTGGTAATGGGCTATATCTTCATACGTACGGGAAATATTAGGATGCACCGCATAAGTATGCTATCTGCTTTTGGGCTGTCGGCTATTTTTCTGATTACTTATGTATTGTACCACCTTTCGGTAGGTCATACTCCCTATTGCGAAGCAGGATTAGTACCTAAAAGTCTCTATTACTTCACTCTTCTGTCTCATATCCTTCTCTCAGTAACGATTATTCCACTGGCATCTTTTTCGATTTACAGAGCTTGGAATGAAACCTTTGACCGGCATAAGAAGCTTGCTCGTGTAACCTTTCCCCTGTGGTTATACGTTTCCATTACAGGGGTACTGGTATATTTTTTTATTGCGCCTTGTTATGGGTAGGTACATCTTTGAGTATTTTTACAGACATTAGTGTATTTTATCTGTTTAACCGTAATTCATTTAGCTTCTAAGAATTTTACCTAACATGAAGTTCAAACCATTCATCTCACTTCTTTTTGTTAGACTAATTTCTCTGGGATTCTTCTTGCTGTTTGTAGCCCAGAATACTTGGGCGCAGTGCTCCTCCTGTAAAGCGGCTGCATCTACTAAGGATGGTAGTGGAGAATTGGTGATAGGGGGAGGATTGAATTCCGGAATACTTTTTTTACTCGCCATGCCTTTTTTGCTTGCAGGATTCATTGCTATAATTTGGATTCGGAGAAAGAAACAGATAGACCTTGAACAAACATCATAGTTCTTATGTATAAAAGTTTCCTGTGTATACTAGCTATTGTTGGACTCTCGTATGCAGGTGTGTGGGGTCAGGAAACAACAGTAGCGGAGGAAGTCCATCTGGACAAACTCAGTGCAGATTTTCACAAGTCTCGAAGAGATTCCCTGCGCTCCATGCTTCCCCCCAATACGTTAGCTGTTTTCTTTTCCAACCCCGTTCGAAATCGCTCCAATGATGTTGACTTTATTTATCATCAGGACCCTGATTTTTACTACCTAACCGGCTATAAGGAACCGCACTCTGTATTGCTGTTGAGTTCCGTTGATACCTACCTGGATGCCAACCAGACCTTACAGGAGCTATTATTCGTACAGCCTAAAAATGCCTTGATGGAAATGTGGACAGGAATACGCTTGGGAAAAGATAGAGCAAAGCTTGAATTGGAACTAGCGGAAGTGTTGGACAATACAAGTTTCCGAGACTTCGACCTGGATGTAAATAAGTATGACAATATCCTCGTGCTCAATATGCGGGAGGATATTCTCGATACCCGAAGTGAGGCAGACTTGTATGACTTGACTCGCATGTTTCAAGAAAAGGTAAATCAAGCGGAAGGTCCTTTGAGCACGATTGAGCAGGAGGTGAAGAATACTGTAAATACAAAGACCTTGGTCGCCTTTATGAACAAACTGCGAGAAACCAAGGAGGAAGAAGAGCTGGACTTGCTTCGCAAAGCTATTGTTATTTCTTGTATCGGCCAGATAGAGGTGATGAAAGCAATGCACCCCAATATTTCAGAACGGGAAATCCAGGGTATCCACGAGTTTATGTACCGCAAATACGATGCGGAGTACCAGGGGTATCCTTCAATCGTAGGAGCAGGCCACAACGGCTGTGTACTCCACTATTGGCAAAATGCCAAACCCAAGGTAGGAAGGGATTTAGTGCTGATGGATCTGGGAGCAGAATACCGGGGCTATACAGCAGATGTAACACGTACCATACCAGCTTCAGGTAAGTTTACCGAAGAACAAAGAATTATATATGATATCGTATACGAAGCGCAATCCAAAGGCTTTGAGGAATGCATCGTAGGAAATAGCTTTCGGGCGCCTCACAGTGTTGCTGTCGAAGTTATCAACCAACGGTTGTCAGAGGTGGGAATTATCGAAAGCCCAACGACGCCACATAACTACTTTCCCCATGGTACCTCTCACTATTTGGGACTAGATGTACATGACCGAGGAGAATACGGACCCTTTAAACCCAATACGGTAATCACGGTTGAGCCAGGAATCTATATACCAGAAGGAAGTCCTTGTGATAAAAAATGGTGGGGAATCGCCATTCGGATTGAAGATGATATCTTAATTACAGAAGATGGATGGGAAAACCTATCGGTCTCTGCCCCTCGCCATGCTGATGAAATTGAGGAGATGATGAAGCAGCCGAGCGTCTTCTCTCAGTTGGAGAAAGAGGATTTAGAGTAAGCAAACTACTTTTTTATAGCTGTATGTCTTAAGTAAGGCATATAATGAGAATCTTTCCAAGAATCCTTTGGACCGTACTTGGTGGTATCTTTTGCCTCCTACTATTATCGTATTACAGCTATTGTATTTATTACATAGCGGTAGGTGGGAAAAATCTGGGTAGGCTTACTCAGCCCTTGAAATCCTTTGCACTACTTCCTGAAAAAATCTATGATTTTGAGGATCCGATTTATCCCAAATGGGAAGGGGATGAACGCATAGGTATGGCTTTCAACCAGAAATCTGAGTCATTTGGTCCCAGCTTGTTTGCCTTAACTGCTTCCTATGTGATGGAAGGAGAAAAATGGAGAATTGAGCTACAGGACTTCAAAAATGATAGTATATATCATTTCTGGGAGTTAGGGCAAAAGGAAGTATCTCTATCATTTTTGGGAGGAGCCTTTGTGCACATGCCCATCATGATGGCAGACTCAGGGTTGCTTGTATTTTTCCACGGCTCCAACAAGCTTCTCCGAATAGATAAGAATTCCCAGATCATATGGCGTAATGAAGAATTTGTCTTTCACCACGCGATGAATCTGGATACAGAGGGAATGCTCTGGATCTGCGGATTTGAGAATAGAGGCCTGTACAATCCTGGCACTAAGCAAACAGCTACCTACCTGGACGATGTGCTCCTAAAAATTGATGCCGAATCGGGTAAGGTATTACAAAAAATT
>JBCCTX010000419.1:0-5591 GCA_039197765.1 Bacteroidota bacterium | reverse complement strand
TATGGGTTCGGCTTTGTCTAGAATATTGGGCCTTCCTGTGGCCACGGCACAGAAAGAACAAGACCGGGTACACGTATTCCCTAAGATCATGAAGGTCGCTGTACCAGCGCCCCAGCACTCTCCCATATTTGGGCACCTGGCACTTTCACAAACGGTGTGAAGCTTATGTGTACTTATAATTTCCCGGACTTGAGTAAAAGTTTGCCCATATGGCAGCTTTACGCGCAACCATGGAGGCCTGGGTCCATCTCCAGGTGTATTTTTTGCTGTTAACGTATCAAGTGTACTTACCATCTCACAAATTTTGGTCTAGTTGCTTTTAAACCCAAAAATAAGTCCAACTGTTCCGGTAATATAGCTCTTTTTGTTTTCTGTAATACCCATGATAGGCAATTCATCTGGATATACATCTGCATTAACGCCTATCCTTACTCCACTGAGGTATTCGGGGTTTTTACTTAAGTCTAGGTACAAATTGGTCCGTATGCTAAGGCCTATTTGGTTTTCAGCCTCCAGATCCCCATCAAAAACCTTAGCCCTGCGTATGATATCCTCATATCCATGCCTTGAGGGGTCGTAGTTCTCGACAACTTTGCGGCCAAACTGAGGTCTACCCGCTATGGGGGTAAATATGTCTACCTTATAGGGGATCAAGAAGGCAATTGAAGGTCCAATCTGAGCTGAAACATGGAAGCCAATCAGGTTTCGATCTTCATCTGGGAACAAATTGCGCTGAATTCCTATGGTCGGAGAGACAATGAATACGTAATTTAGCTTACCAAAGGTATAGGGTCCTCCCTGTTCCTTGAAGTCTGATTCAATTTTCGTCTCGCGCCGATCGTGCAAGGTATAGGCATCCAAAGAAACCATAATCTGCTGTTTTCCCCTTCCAAATCCATAGTCTAGGTGTCCTCCTCCCCCCTGGGTGGAAAGAAATCCCCCAAAGGTAAAGGTCGCAGGCATCTTATCTCTCCCCTCTTCATCAGACTGCTGCGCCATAACCTTTCCCCCCAGTATTAAAAAACACAAGCCGGCTCCAAGGACTAACAATCTGGTTTGTAAAGCTATACCTTTCATATTGTCTAATCTACATTATCTAGTCAAAGGCCTATTTTCTCCCCTTAATACATACTGATCAACTCAATATCAAATATAAGGGTTGCATTTGGAGGAACATTGGTACTTCCCTGTGCACCATAGCCCAATTCAGGGGGTATCACCAGCTTTACCTTTGATCCCAAAGGCACCTGCTCTAAGGCAATCTGCCATCCCCGAATTAATCGGGATAAGGGGGAATCCAGTGGTTGCCCTCGCTCAAAGGAGCTATCGAATACGGTCCCATCCGTCAACATCCCATGGTAGTGAAACAACACATTGCGCTGAATCGAGGGGGAAGGCCCCGTCCCTTTTTCAATGAAATACACTTCTAAACCATCCTGCAAGGTCAAGACCTGTGAGGAATCTTGAATGACATAGGGAACTTCTAGTTTTTCCTTTATATCTGAGGCCGATACCTCAGGGGTACTTTCCTCTACTGTTTGAACCTTCTCTGGAGCAGTTTGTTGCCCTTCCTCAGAGGAGGAAGCCTGATCGCATGCACCTATCCACAACAAAGAGCCAAGGATCATTACGACTACCCTATGCATATTCTAGTTTTTCCTTATTGGTTCTCAATAAATCTACTAATTTTTCTTCCGTTTCAGCGAGAGAGAGTTTACTTTTTCCTCCTGCTGCGTTAAAATGCCCGCCTCCATCGAAATTTTTTGCGAACTCATTGGCTGCAAATCCCCCCCTACTTCGGAAACTCAGCTTTACCAGTTCATCGTTTTCGGTAATCAATATGCCTAAATTTATCCCTCGGATTTCCAAGGCATAATTTACCAGTCCCTCCGTTTCACCTGACTTTATATTAAATTTTTTAAATACTTCCTTTGCCACCAGTATGTAAGCGGTGCGCAATTCCGGAAGGATGGTCAGGCATTCTGAGAAGCAATGTCCCAAAAACCTCAGGCGGTTTTCACTAGAGTTACCAAATATATCATCGTGAATAGCAGTAACATTTACCTCATTCTCCATCAGCTTGGCGACAATTCTGTGAACACCCGGGGACGTATTGGGATGGCGAAAGGAACCCGTATCGGTCATAATTCCCGTATACAGGGCCGTAGCAATCTCAGGCGTCAGTTCATCTAGGTCTCCGAAAGCTTCAATCATCCGAAACACCATTTCTGCTGCGGAAGAAGCCTCAGTGTCCCAGATGCGCACATCTTCAAATCCTTCTGGCTCCAGGTGGTGGTCGATCATGACCTTATAGGCCTCTGATTCTCGAACAATTTCTCCGAATTCATTGATTCGGTGCAGGGCATTGAAATCAGAGCAAAAGATCACATCTGCACCCAGAAAGGCCCAATTTGCGGCGTCTGGATCGTCTGGTCCAATGATTACCGATTCACTCCCCTCAATCCACTTGAGGTTTTGGGGATAGTCGGTAGGGGCAACGACCTGCACCTTATGTCCTTTCTTCAAAAGGTAGTGGTACAGGCCCAAAGAAGAGCCCATGGCGTCCCCATCCGGTTTCTGGTGGGTGGTGATGGCGATTCTTCGGGGCTTTTTAGCAAGCCATTCTTGTAAGTCTGCTATAGTCTCCATTGAAAATGAAACAAATTCACGTATTCAAATACAGTCCGCGAAAATACAAATAGAAATTTGTATCCTAAAATTGGAAGTTGGTAGCGGGTGTTTTATGTTTGCGGGCAAATTTCCCGTTCTGGGTTTGGGGTTTTCGGTTCAGCGTTTACATTCCGCGAAAAAGTTTCGTGTTTTATTACCCTGAACCCATCCCCCTTAACTCTCAACTATTAAAATAACTTATCATAATGCCTTTTTCTGTATCTGACCTTGCCAATAAGATTGAAGAAGTGATACGTGCAGCACAGCAAGAACGTGTGAGCTGCGAGCCAGTATTCAGCCAATCTCCTGCCCCTACTGGAAAAAATGAATTTCTATTTTTCATCAAGCCGGAAATCACCCTAGCAGACGACAGCATTCAGTTGTCTCAGCTGTTGGAGGTAATTCTGTCCAGCGTTCAGGAAAATGGGCTAGATATTATCAATGCCCAGGTACTTTCTGCCCAATACCTCGAGCAGCACAATATCATCGCCCAGCACTACGGGGTAATCAACAAGCTAGCCAACGACGCTGTGGGGGCTATGTCCGATGGCGCTAAAAGCAAATTTGCGAGCTTATATGGTTCAGGAGTTGAGGAAGCGAATGTGCTCGGTGGCTTTGAAGTGCTCAAGGCCTATCCTGACTTCAATGCGACGACTTTGGAGTATCTCTGGCAGAATGTGGGATCTGAAAAACTGGCCGGAGGGACCTATAGCATCAAGGTATCCTTCGATGGGAAGGAAGTATTCATCGTAGATGGATTTCATCCCCGACAGCTAGAGCACTTCACAGCTAAGGGTAGGTCTATTGTGGTATTTACCTTGGTGGGAGACATCGACTGGGAAAAAGCCCGTCAAGAATTCATCGGGGCTACCAATCCCCAAAAAGCGCATGAAAATAGCTTGCGGAGAAATTTCTTGGACCATAAATCCACCTATGGGCTAGCAGAAGTATCCCAAGGAAGTAATGGCGTTCACCTTTCCGCAGGTCCTATAGAAGGCCTAGTAGAGCTAATCCGCTACAATTCGAACTTTGAGACCCAGGATCTCAAGAACTACCAGGACTTTGCCTTTGGCAAGCAGTTGGCGGCGCATTTCAGCCCTGAGCAAGTGGAAGACATCCTGAATAATGTAGATGTAGAAGTAGATGGAAAAAAGGTTTCTGTGTTTGACCTTACAGAGGAAAAGAACAGTGAGGAGTCTTTGGAACTGCTGAAGCAATTTATGTAGGATAGAAAGTAGTTGACTACTTAAGAAGCTGTAGGGGTAATGAATGGTGTTTCATTGCCCTTTTTTGTTTTTTGACGCAGAAGGACACGGACTTGGGGGGACTTAGCATAGGCTAAGAGAGGTGGAGGAGCTATTGGCTTATTATTTTGACACGGACTGGCACTGATTCATGAGGGATTTACACGGAAGGGCGCGGAAAGATCCGGTAGCATCCTAAAAAGTGTGTAAGTGCTCAGCATTGGGGCCTAGGCCCCAATGCTGAATTTTTTTTATTTTTCACTTACTGACCTTTTATGATGAAAAAAGAAGACTTATTCAGTGATGATTTCCTTAAGCAGTTTAAAACTGGAGAGGAACTAGAACTCTTTCTCAGCCAACTTCACAAGCGAGGCATCGAAAAGATGCTTGAGGGCGAACTGGATGCTCACCTGGATTACGAAAAACACCAACGCAGTAACAATCCCAACTCCCGTAATGGCAAGTCCACCAAGACTATCAAGACCGAATATGGAGAAACAGGGATCGAAGTTCCTCGAGATCGAGAGGGGAGCTTTGAGCCACAGATCGTTCCTAAGCGTTCTCGCCTAGCCAAGGGAATTGAATCGATGGTGATCTCTTTGTATGCCAAGGGGATGAGTAACTCTGATATTGAGGCTCAGATCAAGGAACTCTACGATTTTCAGCTCTCTACTTCAGCCATTTCCAAGATCACAGACAAGATCTCCGAGGACATCTTGGCCTGGCAGAACCGACCCCTAGAACCCCAATACCTGATCGTCTGGATGGATGGTATTGTCTTCAAGGTCCGGGAAAACTCCCGAGTGGTCAATAAGACCATTTATCTAGCTGTAGGCCTGAAAATCGATGGTAAGAAGGAGGTACTGGGTATGTGGTTGGGAGGGGCTGAGGCAGCCAGCTTTTGGATGGGGGTTCTGACAGATCTCAAAACCAGGGGAGTCGAGGATATCCTGATTACGGTAACAGATAACCTCAAAGGCTTTACGAAAACTATCAGTTCAGTCTTTCCTGAAGCCGCTACTCAAATATGTGTAGTCCACCAGATACGCAATGCCTCCAAATACGTCGTCTGGAAGGACAGGAAGGCCTTTGCCAAGGCAATGAAGCCCGTTTATGGAGCCCCCAACAGAGAGGCTGCATGGGCCGCTCTGGAGGACATGGATAAACTATGGGGATCAAAGTACCCATACGCTATCAAATCATGGAGGGAGAACTGGGAGGAACTGACTACCTTCTTTGACTTCCCACCAGAAATCAGAAAGATCATTTATACCACCAACTTGATCGAAAATCTCAATGGTAAGATCAGGAAGTACACCAAGAACAAGATGTCTTTCCCAACGGACAAAGCTTTGAAAAAATCAGTCTATCTGGCTGTTTTTGAGATCACGAAAAAATGGACCATGCCCATCAGGAACTGGCCCATTATTCTTAATCAATTTATTGCCATCTTTGATAATAGAGTTCGACTTTAAATAGAACTCACCTTGAGTACTTACACAGTTTTAGGGATACTGTCTAAGTTCATTTTCTCCCAATTCTTTTCCATTAAGTGCTCTTACCCCTCCAGACCATACTACTTTTACGACCATTTTGGTACCTTCCCTGGGGCAGTCACATCCTCCCCCACTCTCAATATATGGATAGTCTTCATCAAAGGTAAAGTATTCCGAGTAG
>JBCCTX010000418.1:0-5592 GCA_039197765.1 Bacteroidota bacterium | reverse complement strand
TATTTGTCTTGCCAAATGTGGAGGTTTTCAGGATAGCGTAGGCTAGCCGGGTCGATGTGGTTCATTCCGATCGTGAAAAAGGGCTTTCCTTCCGGGGTGATCAACCACCAACGATCGTTGCGTTTGTCTAGGGTGAAGTAATCCGTTGAGGACTTTTTCCAAGCGAATGGATCAGCTGCAGGTAGGCTAGACTTCAGCATGGTAGCCGAGCCGATCGCAATGGTAGAGTGTAGAAAGGTACGTCGATTCAAGGGGCTAGCTATTATAGGTGAACATTTTAGATACTGGGACCTGTTTAAATCCTCCTAACAGGAAGATATCGATAGGGAATTATCACAAAAACGCCTAAAGTTATCATTCCTCCAACAGGTTCAACTCAAAAGCCGCACGTACCAATCCTGCTGTATTCTTGGCATTCAACTTTCTTAGGAGGCTTTTTCGATGTGAAATCACTGTGGTAGTACTGATGAAGAGTTTCTCCGCAATTTCATCGGTAGTCATTTCTTCAATGATGAGCTTTAGCACCTCTTTTTCCCTGCGCGTAATCTTTTGGACGCTTCCCGTTCGGGGGCTTGCACTATTCATTCCCTCTAACAAGCGATCGGTCACCCATTTATTGAAGTATTTTTCCCCACTGTAAATCTGCCGGATAGCCGTTTCAAGCTCTTCTTTTCCCGTATTTTTGAGTAAATATCCATCTGCTCCTGCTTTGACCATCTTCATGATAAATCCAGATTCCTGATGCATCGTGAGGGCTAGAATTTTGATGTCGGGATGCGATTGCTTGATCTTTTGACAGAGGTTTACCCCATTGATATCGGGTAAATTGATATCTAGCAAGACAAGTTCTACAGATTTATTCTTCTTTATATATTCCAGGGTATCCTTGCCATTGAGACAGTGATCCAGGATTTCTATGCCCTCTGTTTGGCTGAGTAAGGCGCGAATCCCATCGGCTAGGACTTTATGATCATCTACGATTAGAATATGAATCATGGATAAGTGAGTTATGAGTTTATCGGATTTGGGTTCTGGGTAAATGAAAGGTAGGATTTAATTTAATTCGGCGAAAAACCCTGACCCTTTAACTCGGAACCCAGAATGTCTAACTAATCGGTATCTCGACCTGGATAGAAGTTCCTTTTCCAATCTGACTGTCTACTTCCATTTTTCCTTGAAGGTACACTACGCGAGAGTGCATATTTTCAAGTCCGATCCCATTAGAGTTTTTCACTTCCTCTGGATCAAATCCCTTTCCATTGTCTTCCACTGTTAGCATAAGCATTTCTTCTTCCACCTGTAATTGAACCAGCACTTCTGTGGCTTCTGCATGCTTGGATATGTTGCGAAGCATCTCTTGTGTGATGCGATATACAGACATTTGTAGATTGTAGCCCAAGTCTTGCTGGTCTAGGCCATAGGTGATAAAATCTATCTCTAGGTCATTGGCGTCTTGGAGCATTCGGATCTCCTGCTGGATGGCATATTCCAAGCCATATTGGTCTAAAACACCTGGCATCAGATTGTGGGAGATTTCCCGGACTTCCTGGCAGGCCTTGTCCAGCATCTGATCTGCTTTTTGGTAATTGGAAATAGTACGTATATCCGGTGCGTCGTTTTGGACAGCATTGAACATGAATTTTACAGAAGCCAAGAGCGAACCCATCCCATCGTGTAGCTCTCGGGCAATTCGTTGGCGTTCTCGCTCTTCCCCGGAGATCATAAATCTCAGGTTTTCAGCCTCTTGTTCCTTTTGTAAAGCGATGAGCCGTTGTTTGAGCAGTTGCTGCCGTTTATTATTGACATACCATAAAAATAGGAAGAACAAGCCCAGGGCTCCTAAGCCTCCTATCAGCAGGTAAACCTGCCTTCTTCGGGCTTCCAGTAGGCTATTTTTTTCAGCTTCATTTGCTTTCCTTTGGGCAATTTCCGCCTCTAATTCCGCATTTAGTCGGTCCTTCTGTTCTGCCTGGTATTTCTCCTCTTGCTCGTTGATGTAACGGTCCCTCTCTTCATTAAATAAAGAGTCCCGGTATAAGGTGAATAAGTTCTGATAGGTAAACGCAGATTTAAAATTCCCCAGGTCTTCATAGGCCTCAGCCATCATGCGATAGGTTTGCTCCTTCCCATGCTTGGATTGGAGTTCTTCGCTCAATGCTTCACAGAGCTTCAGGCTTTTTAAGGCCTCCGGGATCTTATTTTGCTCCAGCATAATATTCGCCATGAGCAACTGTGCATCGAGCATTCCATCTTTGTCCAATACTTCCTTTTTCAGGGAATAGGCTGTATTGAGTACCTTTAGGGATTCAGAATAATTAGAATTTTGCTCTAGCAAATCTCCCATCTCCAGGCTAATACGCGCGATTTGAATGGGATCGGGAATTTCTTTTTCATAGATAGCGAGTGCTGTTCTATAGCTGTTCAAGGCTTTTTCCTCATTTCCCCGATGGGCATGTACTGCCCCCAATACACATAGATTCTCGGCTATCCAGCGGCGTAGGTTATGGTCCTCTGCGATTTGTAAGCCCCTACGCGAATATTCCGAAGCCTTGTTCCAGTTCTCCTGGGAGGAAAATGCCTTTCCCATATCTGTGAGGGTACTGACCAGTAGTAAAGAGTCGGATAAATCCTCTGCAATTTCTAAGGCCTCTAGGTAGTAGGCTTGGGCAAGATGGTGCTCTCCCTGTTTGTCCGAAAACATATTACCCAGTTGGGTAAGATCACTGACTAAAGCCCTCCGGTTCCCCTCCTTTCGCTTTAATTTGAGGAGGGTTTGAAAATAAGTTTGAGAGGAATCGTAGTCTCCAATGGAAAAATAATTGGTAGCCAATTGATTGAGAATCCCTACTTGGCGAGTGGTATCCCTTTGGCGAGATGCATGTAGGAAGGCTCGCTTCAACGGAGCCATTGCTTCCATATATTTTCCTTGTTGGTTGAGCACCTTGGCTTGACCGTTGAGTCCTTCGATAAGGAAGTATCTATCAGATAGGCTTTGAGCCATTTGAACGACTTGGTCGAAGTGTGCATACGAGGCAGTTGAACTTCCCAAGTGATAGGTGACTTCTGCCAGTTCCTTTTGTACGATGAGTTGATCTCGAATGGCCAGGGGTTCTCCATTTTCCTCTTTCAGCATACAGAGTGCTTCACTTAGGTGGCTAAATGAAGTAGAAAAGTCCCCTTTTTGACTAGCCCCCATGCCGAGGATTGTATGGGCTTTGCTTCTTTCGCTCACATAAATAGGCTCTGTAGCCCAATCCAATACCCATTTGGCATGCAGCTCGGCTGAATCGAGGTCATTTTCCAGATAATTCTCCGCTAAAGCTAGGGTTTGCTGAATGGCGAATGCTAAGCTGGTATCCAAGGTTTCCTGTGTTGAGGCCACAGATTGCGCTTGTAGGCGTATCCCAGAAATTAACAGGGATAAAATTGCTATGTAAACAGCTATTCTCAACAGATGAAAGTTAGTTACTGATACAGGCTAAAATTACATATTCTCATTTCTATATCTCAATGCTATCCGCTACGCTATAGGTGTACGGTGAGCATCGTCCTCCAACTGTTCAATTCCCACATCTTATTGTCCACATCCATAAGTGAATACGTAGAACGGAACAAGAGATTGCGGGTAATGGCGTATCCTACGCCAAAAGAATGTCGGATTACATTGTCATCCCAAGAGGAAGCCCCCGCCAGGGTTCCAGTAGCTGAACCAAAAAATACCCCATCAAATTGGTAGGCAAGGTAGGCTCCAGGAAGTTTTGGGATTTCATAACTCACTACTACATAGGAAGACCAATTTTCCAGGGAATGCGTGAGGATTTCCCCACCAGTATCCCTCCTAAAGCTTTCCTGCTCTGTCTCAAATTCGGGAACCTTGTAGCGCCCCCATATTACTTCTCCTTTTACTTCAAAAAAAGCATACCCTAAGGTAAAATCCGTTCCCAGGAGCGTTTGTGGATACTGGCCTAACGACCCTAGCGGTTCGTTCAGCTCCGTTTCCTGCAAAAATCCTCCATGACTGACCGATAGCCCTTGCTCCCAGAAAAAGGTAGGTTTGTAGCGAATTCTTGCTAGGATTGCTGGATACAGTGGGGAACTAAAAGGCTCCTTAACCCCTAGTGCCCCGTGAACCCAGGCAATTTCCCACTGTAAGACATCTTCTTTGGCCTCGTTCCATATACTGATCCCACTCGTATAGCCTTCATAATATCCATTGGATATACCCCAATCTCTATGACCGAATAGAACCAAGCGTTCGGGTTCGAATAATCCCCCTGAAAATCCCACATAATCGGAGATATTGGTGCCATAGCTGTAGGCCAGCGGCAGGTCTACGATTTTCCGATCTTGAGAGAAGGGATTTTCATAGAATTGCCCAAAGGGGGTAAAAAATCGTCCAGCAGTAACTTGCCAATTTTCTTTCTCATTCTTCCATTGGAGGTACAACTGGCTCAGGCGCACCTTGCCAAACGCTTCATCTTTGTCTCTCTTGATACGCACATGGGAATGTAAGCCCCAGTTAGGAGAGAAATTGATGCCCCCTAATACATTGATCTCGAATAGGTCTAGGCGTAAGTCCTTTTCACTCCTTGCAATCCGATTGTAGTAATAGCTAGAGTTATCTTGGCCTTGGCTGAGCAGCAAGTCGACATTGCCGCCCACTTGAAATTCAACCTGGGCAAAGAGTCCTCCATACATGAGACCCGAAAACACTACCAGTACACTAGCGCGATACAGAAAATTACGATGGAGCATAGTAGGTGGCAATTGAATATTCGAAGACTATAAAATAGAAACTTTCTCCTAACTCCCTATTTTATAAGCCTTTCTCCAAATCGATGTCCTTGTTTTGTGTCGTTCCTCCGCTCAACTCTACATCCAGGCTTAGCTTGGGTTTCCCTGGATGGAGTACCTCCATCCGGTAGCTTCCGTCAGGAAGATTTTCCAATCGATACACTCCATTTTCATCGACTCGGGTGAAGTAAGGCGTGTCATAGCTAAGTATGTAGCCCTGCATTTGCTCGTGGATATCACAGAAGAGCCTCACCACCCCAATCTTATTGATTTTTTGGGGATAGCTGTGTCCAGGTGGTCTACGACCAATGTTAAATATAGCCTTAGGCGTTCGGCTGTAGACATTGTGGTATTGGTTGTCCTCATTGAGGAGGTAGACCGTAGAACCCTTGGTTACGGCTACTACTTTAGGCAGGAAACTCTCTTCTTTCTGTGTGATGTACACATTGGGAGTTGGGATCAGTTCGGGTTGAAAATCCTTTGGGTGCAGGCTTACGAACACATTCTGGTCGGGATGGTTCAGGGCTGCTTCTTCTCCTGTAAGGGAACTCGCCGATTTTTTTTGATAACCCTGGTAAATGCCAAAAAATTTCCCCTTTTCTGCTGGCATGAGGATGTTACCTTGAAGTACATTTTGCCCTTTAACCCCTGTAAGGGAGGCACTACTTCCCAGCAAAAGAAGTACACAGCATACTTTGTAAATGGGATTGCCCATAGCAATGCGTTGAATTTGGTTACGATTCTTTAACTCTATTAAATGTTGACCGTGTCTTTAGGCCTTGGTTTATACGGCGCTTT
>JBCCTX010000417.1:0-5638 GCA_039197765.1 Bacteroidota bacterium | reverse complement strand
TGATTATTTTTTTAGAAATTTAATTTAATCTTAATTACATTTGTTTAATATGACCATATGACTGTGATTTAATTTTACCTCACATGCATTTTCTTAGATTAGTCCCTATGCTCGAAACCCCTCATATTGCCGAAACCATTACGTTTTACACAGAAAAACTGGGATTTATCTGCTTGGGAAAAGATGAGGAATTGGGATGGGCAAATCTGAGTAAGGACGGAGCGTCTATCATGTTTTCTCTCCCGAATGCACACCATGATTTTCAGCAGCCCCATTTTACAGGCTCTCTGTATTTCTACACCGATCAAGTAGACCTACTTTGGGATAAACTCAGGTTATCGACCCGCGTTTCCTATGAAATTGAGACCTTTGAGTATGGAATGCGTGAATTTGCCATCTATGACAACAATGGATACCTACTGCAGTTTGGTCAATCGGTAGAGGTAGCTGTGAAATCCTGATCCTTTAGTACCTTCGCTCCATGTCAGTTAATCGTTTGAAGCATATACCCGGTTTCTCTATAGATACAGTTGCTGAGGCAGCCGGGAATGATCCTGAGATCCTTCGACTAGAAAACCTGGATACAGATATACTTCCCCCTGAAAATGTATTGGAAGCAACCCGAAAGGCAATTGGCCGCGATCAAGACAATTCCTATTTGCCCTTTGTGGGGCAGGAGGCGCTTAGGGAACTTATTGCAAATCAATTAAATGAGAAGTATGCAAGCGATTTTTCATCCCGTCAAGTAGTCCTCTCTTGTGGAGCAACGGAAGCGATGCTGAACGTATTACTTGCTACCACCGATCCTGGAGATGAGGTCGTATTGACAGACCCTACTTATGCAGGAATGATTTACCGGGTCAAGCTTGCTGGGGCTGTTCCTCGCCTGGTTCCTTTTGAAAGGGAGGAGAACCACTGGCACTTAGATCTAAAGGCATTAAGACTTTCCATACGTAATAATACCCGGGCACTGTTTATCATGAATCCTTCTATGCCTTCTGGCGCGGTTCTTTCTGCTGAAGATTGGGAGACTATTGCAGACCTGTGTAGGGAACATCAGTTGTGGTTGATTTACAATGCATCCATGGAGCGGCTGCTATTTGATGGGAAAGCGGTAATCCATCCCTTGATGTTTGAGGGGATGCGTGATCGCACGATAACGTTGGGCTCTGTCTCGAAGGAATACCGGATGATTGGCTGGCGCCTCGGCTGGGCAGTGGCTCCTCATCCGATAATAGACGATATTGCCCGAGTGGGCATCTACAATGCTGTCACCCCTACGGGAATCTCACAGGCAGGTGCGCTTGAGGCCCTAAAAACGCCAGAATCCGATTTTGTAGCCTATCTTAGCCTGTTACAGGAAAGGCGAGATATTGTCAATGAGCAACTTAAGGGATATGATATGCTTTCCGCAGCAGGCGGCTGGTCTCAACTGTTGGACGTCAGCTCCTTTGGGATGGAAGCTTTGGAAGCTTCCCGTCTATTATTAGAACGGGGGAAAGTTGCCGCAACCCACATGACCCATTGGGGAGAAAAAAACAGCCAGCAATTTATTCGATTGGTATTTAGCAATGAGCCTGTCGGACGCTTGAAGACGCTTCGAGAGCGATTTGATAGAACATTTAAGCAATAGATGGGATATTTATCTGAGAAGCCTCTCTCGAAGCGGGATGCAATAATCGGTTAATAACATAGTTTTAACGTTAGTTTAACACTCAACATTTCGGACCAAGGATAAACTGTCAAACACATGAAGATTTTAATCAAAGTTTTTCTGGTTTTGGGTATTATGGCTTACCAGCCTGTAAGTTCCCAAGGGCAGATTCTAAAGGACATTAAGAAAAAGGTAAACCTGAAAAAAGGCGGGAAGAAAATTTTGCGAGATATCCTCGGAGAGGAGGAAGAAGAGGGAGGAGGTGGATCTACCAATGAAGGGGTTTCTGGGGAACGCAAAGGAAAATACCTAAGCCCTCCCAGTGTTTCGGATAACCTCACAAACGCTAAGGACGCAGCAAGTGCTGAGGATTTCAACGCTGCCAAAGACTATGTGAAGCAAGCGATGGTGGGCGTAGAGATGGAAATTGGTAAAGAAGTATTGAATTCCTTTCCTACTTCCGTCAATGGGCTGGAGTATGACCCTTCGCAGGATGAAGTGTATAGCTCAGGATGGAATTTTGTGGGAATGGGAATTAAAAGGTCCTTCGGAGGAAGTAAGAAAAGCCTAAATGTCGGAATCTTGAACAATTCTGCCTTGATGGCTGGATATGGATTCCTCGCCTCTGGCACCTATAGTGGAGATACAGAGAGTACCCAATACAAATCTATAAGACTACAAGGAAACAAGGCTGTGATCCAGTATGACGACCAAAACGACCAATACGAAATTGCTGTTTCCCTGGGTCAATCAACTGTATTTGTACTTACGGGTAGGCATTATTCCAGCGAAGAAGAAATGATGTCTTCCGCGGAGCAATTTGACCTAGCTGATATCAAGAAAAGATTGGGTGAGCAGTAGAAGGTTGAGCGTTTCAGGTTCATAGTCAAAGATTTAATCAATTAAAACAATGAGAAAATTATTCATACTAATACTACTTCCCTTTCTAGGCTTTACTACTTATGCTCAATCCGAATTAGATGGAGCTATAGGGGCTGCAGAGACTGCCTATGCTTCTGGCAACTTAGATGATGCGCGTTTTAAACTCATGCAGGTAATGGAAGAGTTGGACAAAACCATTGCCAAAAACATTTTGGATGAACTTCCTGAGAAAATGGGAAATATGGTTCCCACAGGTGAAGATGAGTATACGGGAAATGTTACCGGATTTACAGGTCTGTACATTCACAGAAGATATGAGAATCCCAGCAACCCTGAAGAGAGTGTTGAGTTTACCTTGCTAAATGATTCACCCCTCATGGCAGGAGTCAATGCTTTCCTCAATGCGCCCATTATTGGAGGACTGACAGGTACAGGTCGGAAGAGAATTAAAGTAGATGGCTATAAAGGCTCGCTCCAAAAATCCGAAGGATATGAAGATGTGTATGACGTCAACTTCCCTTTTGGGCAATCGCTTCTAACTTTAAACTTCATTGGAGAAAAGGATGAAAATACCATCTTAGGGATGGTCAATACAATTCCTATTGGAAAAATTGCCCAGGCAGCTCAATAATCTGGTCTACTCTTCTGGGAGATTCATCTAGTAAATAGGGTGATTCGGTAAGCGTGATAGTTCAGATGAGTTGAATTATCAGGTAGTTGAGGAAAATACTTCAACATACCAACCATGTATCGATTCATCCTATTCTGCTTTTCCCTACTAATTACTTCCTACGGATGGAGTCAGCACATTCTCCAGGGGACCATATCCAACACTGAGGGTGAACCTTTGTTGGGAGCCAATGTGTATTTGCTGAATAGTTTTGATGGAACTTCTTCTGGAGAAGCGGGAACCTTTTCGTTTAAAACTTCCCGAGACACGGGTACTTTGGTAGTCTCCTACATGGGGTATGAAATGTACCAATCTTTTCATGAATTTTCTCAGGATACCATAGAATTAGCCGTTGAACTAGCTTCCTCTTCTACAGAATTGGAAACCGTCCAGATTCATGCAGGTGCCTTCGAGGCGGGGGACGAAAAGAAGGGCGTAGTACTCAATTCAATTGACGTGGTAACCACTGCAGGAGCACTAGCAGATATTGCTACTGCATTGAATACCCTTCCAGGAACGCAACGAGTGGGGGAGGATGGCCAGCTGTATGTCCGAGGAGGCGCCGCTTATGAAACGCGTGTTTTTATGGATGGGATGCGGGTGCAAAGCCCCTACGGCTCCCGGGTTCCAGATGTACCTGCAAGAGGCCGCTTTTCTCCTTTCTTGTTCAAGGGGACAATGTTCAGTACAGGAGGGTACTCAGCAGAATATGGTCAGGGCCTTTCTTCGGCTTTAGTACTGAATACACAAGACTTACCTGAAAACAGCGTTACGGGTGTTTCTCTTATGACCGTAGGGACAGAACTGGCCCATACCCAGCGTTGGGACAACACCTCTTTGGCCCTTACAGGTAGTTATACAAACCTAGCTCCCTATATGGGTTTAATAGACCAAAACCTGGACTGGCTCCACGCCCCAGAGTCCTATGGAGGGAGTATGGCCTTTCGGCATCAAACGCAAAATTTGGGTATGTGGAAGGGCTATGCTACGATGAGTTCTAGCAGTATGCGCCTACAATATCCAAGTCTATTGAATAGCGATGAGTTCGAGGGTTTTGGAAACAAAAACCAGAACGCCCTTGCTCAAACTACCTATAGTCAGCTCCTTTCATCGGGTTGGCTCGTCAGAGGAGGCTTATCCTATGCCTATAATTTTGATGAGTTTTCCTTGGGAGAAGGGATCCAAGCAGACCAAATGCAGCGTTCTGCCCAGGCAAGGGTCGTTTTATCTAAGGATGTAAAACCTCGTCTCAACTTGAAGGTAGGAGCTACTACCTTGTGGGAAAATTTCGAAGAAACCTATTTTCAGCCGGGCTTTCAGGCAGAAACACAGATAGAAGAATCCTATTCAGCTGCTTTTGGGGAATTAGAAGCAAGTATTGGGAAAAGTTGGGCCCTACGCGTGGGGGCCAGGGGAGAATACTCTCATCTTCTAGGGAAGGCTAATGTTGCTCCTAGGGTATCCATGGCTTGGAAAACCAGTTCTTACGGTCAATTTTCCCTTGCCTCCGGAATTTATTTCCAAACCCCTGAGTACGAACACCTGAGAAGTACCCAATCCCTGGAATTTGAGCAAGCAAGACACTACATCCTTAACTATCAATGGAACAAAGACCGCCGGATATTTCGCTTGGAAGGCTATTACAAAACCTATCACGACTTGATCACCTTTCGTTCCGAGTCTGATATTATTACCTCAGGACATGCAAATACTGGGGACGGATATGCAAGGGGAGTAGACTTCTTCTATCGAGACAGCTACAAGACGTTTAAAAAGGTTGACTTCTGGGTGTCCTATTCTTTCTTGGATACCGAGCGAACTTACAGAGATTTTCCCGTTGCTAGTACCCCATATTTTGCCAGTGCCCATAATTTTTCCTGGGTGGGTAAGTACTTCATTGAAGATGTAAATATTCAACTGGGGATGACCTACAGCCATTCGAGTGGAAGACCTTTTGAAGACCCCAATGAGGAAGGATTCCAAACGCAGAGGACCCCTACCTTTAACGACCTTGCCCTCAATGCATCCTATTTAACCCAAATAGCAGGAAACTTTACGGTCCTTCACATTGCGGTGAGTAATGTTTTAGGTGCAGAACAAGTGTTCGGATATCGCTACACAGGCCAGCCCAATGACCAAGGGCAATTTCCACGAAGGGTGGTTGGCCCCCCAGCTAAACGCTTCTTTTTCATCGGGCTCTTTGTGTCGATAGAGTAAGGGGAGGGAATAAGAAAATGGGGGAATAGAGAAAGAGGCAAAACTTGATTAACAATCGCTGTGCGGAAGTTTTATCCTATCAATAAACAGTAAAAAATAAACAATAACTATCGATGAAGTAAGATCACTTTGGATACGAGGGGGCTAAGAAAGTTTTGCCACAACGCTCTCTTCTCAATGTTCTGTGATCTCTCATCTCATTAAACACTTTAATC
>JBCCTX010000416.1:0-5642 GCA_039197765.1 Bacteroidota bacterium | reverse complement strand
CCTCCCTACACGATTACTAGATAAACTAACACGCAAAGCCTATTTATGGCTGCATGCTCTCTTTTTACCCTAACCTAGGCCTTAGTACTTCGTTAAACTATACCATACCAATCGGGTATATTATTAAAAATCGTATAAAAATCCGTTCCTTCTTTACCCTTTCAACTCACAAACAGATCCCACTTTTACCCTTTGACTCAAACTCTAACAACCAGTGAAATGAATACCATTCGTGAAAGACGGAAAAAACAAGCGAAGGCCTACCTCGAACGTGGATACAATAGAGACGAGACGCTTTTGTACTTAGTAGAAAAAAACTGTACGGCTGCTACTGCCGAAGGCATTCTTGATGAACTCACCCCGAATTCTTCTTTGGACAAGCGCTGCAAGAAGTTGTTCATCGGTGGCATGCTAGCTAGCGGGACCCTGATCAATTTGATCATTTATTCGGTGTCGGGATACCTACACTATGGCGCACTACTCATGACGGTTTTGCTCCCCCTAGCAGTTGCGATTCGTTATTGTGGGCCTAAACTTGCCACAGCAAAGCTCAAAAAATTTACTCCCTTTGAGGTAAAGCCCCCCACGTTGAATAGTGAGGAGTTTTCTTTTACCCCTAAAGTTTAAGTACCGAATTCTGTTTAAAAACTAAGGGACAGCTTATACACCTGTCCCTTTTTCTTTTTGGCGAATACTATAGTAACAACTTATAAGTCTATGCTAGTTCGTGAAAATAGGTTTTACTGCAACCGCAGTAAACTTCTAACAACCAACTACTGACCACGGACTACGGACTGATCCCCTAGCTTCTCCCTACCACCCCCAAGTACCCGAAGGACCTTTGAAGGGCCCAACAATATTGGAGGTGATCCATCCGCCATAAAAGTCCCCTTCTTGGGCTTGTACCAATTCATCATTTACATAGCAGGCTTCCATTTTCGAGGGGTAAAAAGCCAAGTAGTCACGGATTTCCTCAAAGGAGTTTGAAGGAGTGGGATAAAACCATGCTACCCGTGCTTGGCGTTTCTTTTCATGTACCCAATCGTAGTAGGATGCCATCCCTTTCCATTCGCAGAAAGTGTTTCTTTGCGCATTCGACTGAAGGTACTGCATCTGAATGTCTTCAGGGGGAATGTAATACACAGGAGGATGGCTGGTTTCCAGCACTCTATACGTTTTATTGCTACTTACAAGCGTAATGCCTTGATGTTGGATGCTGATATGTCCTCGGAACTTTTCCAATCTTGGGGGCCTGGGATAGTCCCACACGGATTCCTGACCAGGACCCGGTTTGATTTTTTTCATTTCGTGTAACTAGTTTTTATACCTTTTCAAGTACCCTTGGGGTAACTTATCATATACATTTTCCAAACATAAATGGATGGGGATTGTTCGCCTGGTCAGGCGAGGGCTTTTATTTCCGACCAAAGTTCTCTGTAGGCCTGTGCAGGTTCTGAGTTTCGGGAATAAGCCATCAAGGGAGCACGGTAAACCCCCATTTGTTCTATGAGGGAGGAATTTGGAATCCGGGTGTGTAAGTACTGGTTAAAACTATGACTCAGATCAAAAATGGTTTGTGTATGGAGTTTCTTTCTCCGGTCTACCATAGAAAAGAAGGGTACCGCCTTAGAGGTGTCGAACCCGTGCTTTTTCATGTATTTTATTACCTGTTTGTACGTTCGTTCAGATAGGGTAGTCGGTATAGTTGGAATAAGGATGTAATCTGCCGCTTTAAAAACATGTTCTGTAAGTAAAGTTAAAGAAGGAGGACAATCGATAAAGAGATAGTTATACTCCGTCTCAAGTTTTTTTAGCATTTGCTGGAACCTCTTTTGGGAATTTTTTAAATCATCGAGAAATAGGTCCAGATTTCTATTGGATAAATCCGCGGGAATTACGTCCAGATGCTTGTATTCTGAGGATTTGATAAATTGATGGACACTTCCATTTTTGCTAAATAATTGCTCTGAGCCCCCCTTAATCTTTGGTTTTAAGTTTAAGTAATACGACGATGCCCCTTGAGGATCTAAATCCCAAAGCAGTGTAACACTTCCTTCTGCAGCGGCTTCGTAGGCAAGATTCACACAGGATGCGGTCTTTCCCACTCCACCTTTCATATTATATAGTGCGAAGGTTTTCAATAGGGTTCATATTTTAGGAAGTATAATATCAAAAAAACACTTGTTTTATATTTTACCTGTATATAAAATTACTGTAAATCCAATGTTAAACCAAGGTGAACAACCTGCAGAACCTACAAGTCATCCATGCTTTTAAATTTGGTCTTTGATACGCCTCAAGTAAGGCAAATACCAAAGGGAGATGCAAATAATGAGGACTTATTTAGGCAGTGTTTATGGGTCTGGCGGCTAACCCCTACCATTAATACTATGAATACTGTCGGAATCAAGGCGACCTAAAATATACATTTTTAATCTAATAAATGGAAACGGATAAAGAGAGGTCGGCTATTCATTTCATCCATTTAGTTGAGATCTTGCCCATGAATATAAGAACTCTTAATGTGCTGAGACCCTTTCCCTGTGGGAAATAATCTTGATGCAATAGAATTGGAAGGGCTTTTTGCAAAAAACTTTCCTGAATTTAGAGGAACTTTGCAACCTTATGGGTATAAATTCCATCTATTTTGTAAGGAGAGAATTGTATATTCTGTCCTCTATATTTTTTTCTGTTTCACCCATTAATACATCCTTAATAGACTACTCATGAAAAAAAGTAATGCAATTCCAAACAGCTTTAAGATAACAGGGATTTTGTTGATGTTGATCGGCCTTGCTAATCCTCAACTATTTGCACAGTCTCCTACAATGGAAAAAACGTTCTCCTTGTCCAGTAAGGGAAGTTTGGAGGCAACAACTTCCGGTGGACATATTTATGTCGAGGGAACTTCTGGCAATGAAGTAGAGGTAGATGTATTTGTGAAAAAAGATGGTAGACTTCTTTCTTCCTCCCACGAGTTGGTAAATAACTTGGAAGACGGATTCGACTTTAAAATGGAGAAAAATGGCAATGATATCGTACTTTATGCTAAAAAGGTCGAGCGCACAGGCCGCTGGAGAAACGTTAGCATTTCCTTCGAAGTGAGAGCACCCCATCGAATTTCTACAGAACTCAAAACCAGCGGGGGAGGATTGAGGTTGAGCGATGTAGAAGGAAGACACCGTTTGGCTACTAGTGGAGGAGGGATTCGCCTGTCAGATGTTACAGGAGAAACCCATGCCTATACCTCTGGAGGAGGAATCAAAGTTCAGAATCAGAATGGAGACTTGGAAGCCAAGACAAGTGGTGGGGGAATTGAGATAATGGACTCAGAAGGGGATTTATATGCACACACTTCTGGAGGAGGAATTAAACTCGAGAATAACAAGGGTTCTGTCGACGCCTCCACGAGCGGAGGGGGAATTCGAATTAGCGGCACCGCTGATTATGTTAAGGCTGGTACCAGTGGTGGAACCATTCGAGTAGATATAGATGGACTTTCTAAGGAACTGTCGCTCAAGACCAGTGGTGGGAGTATTTATGCTTCTATTCCCAGTGGACTAGGAATGGACCTCAACTTAAAAGGTAACCGTGTAAATATGCAAGCCTCTAATTTCTCAGGTACGATGAAAAAAGATCGGGTAGATGGAACCATGAATGGCGGGGGAATCCCTATTTATATGTCCACTTCAGGGGGTTCCGTGAACATCGACTTTCGATAGATAATCTTCTTTGGAGAAAAAAGAAGTTGGGAATTGTGGATTCCCAATTTCTTTTGTTTATTTGTTATACAATAGTTAATTAAATAAAATATTAATTAAATGCTTCCCAATCTTGGAAACCTAGAGGAAACCATCTTATTGCTTGTGTTGGTGCGACATGGGGATGCCTATGGCGTTTCTATTGCCGAGGCCTACGTTGAGCACATTGGGCGAAAAATTTCTATTCCAGCGGTTCATACTGTACTCAAACGACTAGAGAAGAAGGGCTTGGTTCAGTCTGAAATGGGAGGGGCAACCTCAGATCGTGGAGGAAGGAGAAAGCGCTTATTCAAAATTACTTCTTTGGGACATAGTGTACTTGTAGAGCTCCAAGACCATCGGAAAAAGCTGTGGGATTTGGCCCCTAATGTTAGATTCAAATAGGATGAAGCAGAAGACTCCCCCATCGTCTCCTCCCAGACTTTCCGATAGGTTTCTAGAGTGGTACTGCCACCCGGATTTTATTGAGGAAATCCAGGGAGACCTATACGAAAGATTTCGAAAACAAGTCAGAGAACGAGGAATTCCCTACGCCAGGTTCATGTTTGCCTGGAACGTACTTCGCTTCTTTCGGCCTTCCTGTATAAAGTCTTTTCAACCTTTAACATCAACTATCATGTGGAATAACTATGTGAAAATGGGCATTCGAAATATAGTCAAGCACTACGGAGTTGCCCTGCTTAACATTTTTGGCCTGACCATAGGCTTAGCAACCTGTTTTTTTATTTTACTTTGGGTGAGAGACGAGCTTTCGGTAGATCGCTACCACGAAAATGGACCTGAGTTGTACCAGGTCATGCGCAATATGAAGGCGAATGGCGAGATTTTCACAACTCCTGCAGCCCCTCAGCCTATGGAAGCAGCCTTGGTTGAGAAGTATCCTGAAGTGGTTCGCAGTTCCGTTTTTTCTTGGGAAGAAGAGGCGGTGATAACCTATAAAGAGAAGACCTTTCGAGAAAAGGGGCGTTTTGCAGGTCAGTCTTTTTTTGAGATGTTCAGTTATCCTTTACTGATAGGAAATCCAAATAAGGTTCTGGAAGATCCCGCCAATGTATTGGTCTCCGAAACCTTAGCCCAGAAATTATTTGGGTCCAATTGGCGAACGGAGAATTTGGCTTTAGGCCAGGTAGTAGAATTGAATATTGATACGTTTAGAGCTTTTACAGTAGCTGGGGTTTTCCAGGACATCCCTCCTAATTCGCGTCATCAATTTGATCTTGTTTTATCACAAGAGGTGTTCAATGTGAGAAACAGTTGGATAGATTATTGGGATAATAACCGCTATCGGATGTTTGTCCAATTACAGCCCGGTACAGATCTGGATAATTTTAATCAGCGAATTAAATCGCTTATTCGGGAACATGTACCAGAGGAGCAAGTGGATGTATTTCTCCAAAAGTATGGAGACGGCTATTTGTATGGAGACTTTTATGAAGGGAAGGTAACTGGAGGCAGGATTGAATATGTCCGTATATTTTTGGTAGTGGGCTTATTTATTTTTCTGATTGCCTGTATCAACTTCATGAACCTATCTACTGCACAGGCTTCCATTCGGGCCAAAGAGATAGGTATTCGGAAGACAATTGGGGCAAAAAGAGCCCAGATAATTAGCCAATTCATTTCCGAATCCGTTCTATTAGCCCTTCTTTCCCTGGTTCTTTCGGGCATTTTGATTACGATTCTGCTTCCCTACTTTAATGAATTGACAGGAAAAGTGCTTGCTGTTGACTTTTTTGACCCCAAACTCCTCCTTGGTGCAGTAGGGCTGAGTTTATTTATGGGACTTCTTGCAGGTAGTTATCCGGCCTTCGTCTTATCCTCTCTGAAAGAAACCCAGGTCTTGAAAGGTATTTTGCTACCTAGGTCCCATGCAAGCTCTGT
>JBCCTX010000415.1:0-5652 GCA_039197765.1 Bacteroidota bacterium | reverse complement strand
GGACTGAGAAACAACTCATACAAAAGAAAAAGGAATTGGAGATCAAACAGGCTGAGGAACTATTGGCGGTAAAGAACCGAGAATTGGCGGCCTCCTCTTTAAAGTTGATCGAGAAAGATGAGTTTTTAGCAGAGCTCAAAGAAAAGCTTTCCCAAAGAAATGGAAATATCAAGCCTGAAGAAGTTCGAAAAATTGTTCGAACAATTTCCCATAGCAAAGCCCAGAATTGGGAGGAATTTGAGGCGAGATTTATCTCTGTTAACAAGGAGTTTTACCAAAAACTGAATATAAATTTTCCCAAATTGAGTCGGGGAGACCAAAAGTTGTGTGCACTGATCAAGCTCAACCTATCCAGTAAGGAAATGGCCAAATTACTTGGGATCTCCATCGAGAGTGTTCATACCAGTCGCTACCGGCTCAGGAAAAAGTTAGGCCTGGATAGAAATGTGAGCTTGACTGAATTTGTTGCTAAGTTTTGAGATAGGGCCCCAATTTTTCCCAATTAAAATTCACGCCTACACCGGGCTCATCCGGAGCTACTGCACGGTAATCTTCGACCACCAATGGACGATGCGTGTACTGGTCAATGGGAAAGCTATGTACCTCAAGCCAACCTCCGTGTTGCTGTGAAGAAACCAGGCTCACGTGTAATTCCTGCATGCCGTGCGAGCATACAGGGATATTGTACTGTTTGGCTAGTTTAGCCACTGCCAACCATCCACTGATTCCCCCACAATTGGATGCATCGGGCTGGATAAAGGATAGCTTAGCATCTTCAAAGGCGTATCCAAACTCATAAATGGTATGCAAGTTTTCCCCCATAGCCAACGGTATGCCTGTGGCATTAGCTATCCTTCCAAAGCCCTTATAATTATCGGGAAGGGTAGGCTCCTCGAACCAATAAATATTATAGGGTTCAAAAGCACGGGCAGCGATAATTGCCTGATCCACAGTCATAGAGTAATTGGCATCTACCATAAAGGTGATTTCATCGCCGATGAGATTCCTTACGGCTTGGATGCGTTCCAGGTCCTCCTCCAGCTTTTCTCGCCCGATCTTAATTTTTACCGCATTGAATCCACTATCCAGATACCCCTGTATATTCCCAAGCAATTTTTCTAAGGGAAATTGTAAATCAATTCCTCCACAGTAGGCCTTGCAGGTGTTTCCCCCTTCTCCCACCACTTGCCAGAGGGGTTTTTCCAACGTTTTGCAATGGATATCCCAAAGGGCAATGTCAATAGCTGAGATGGCGAAGGAGGCAATGCCTCCTCTTCCTACATAATGGATGTGCCATTCCAAAAAATCATAGATATGAGCAATATTAGACCCATCTTTGTGCAAAAGGGCAGGAGCTAGATCGTGCTCAATCATAGCCTGTATCGCATAGCCTCCCTTCCCTCCTGTGTAGGTATATCCAGTACCCTCTACGCCATTTTCCAGCACGATGGTTACCGTTACCAATTCAAAAAAGAAATGGTCTCCGTGTTTGGCATCTGAAAGGACTTCAGGCAAGGGAACCTGAAAGAGTTGGGTCTTGATATGTTTTATCGCAGTACTCACCGAGTATATTTTATATAAGTGGTCTTCTTCTCTAGGTATTGCTCTAGCCCATATTTTCCGTCTTCGCCTCCTGTTCCGCTTAGTTTTAACCCGTTGTGAAAGCCTTGGTGCTGTTCTCCATGGCCTCGGTTGATATAGATTTCTCCAAATTCTAAATCGTCGTGCAGGCGCATGATCTTGTTCATATCCTGTGTAAAGACCATTGCCGCAAGTCCATACTCACAGTCATTGGCATAGTCTATAACCTCCTCATAGGTTTGGAATTTGATTACGGGTAAAACGGGCCCAAATAGCTCTTCATGGACAATTTTCATGTCCTGGGTTACATTTTCTAAAATGGTCGGTTCAAACCAGAAGCCTTTTTCAAATTCGGTGCCAGAGGGACGTTTTCCCCCGATGGTAACCGTAGCGCCTACTTGTACACTTTCTCCTACCAATTGCTCCAAATGCTTGACACCAACTTCGTTCATTTTGGGACCGATATCTGTTTCCTCCAATCGGGGGTCTCCCATTTTCAACTCGCGGACTCTTTGGAGAAACCTCTCCATGAAGGCATCATAAATAGATGCCTGTACATACATGCGCTCATTACAGGTACATACTTGCCCACAATTGTCAAAGCGCGAGTGCAAAGCACCTGCAACAGCCGTATCGAGGTCGGCATCTTCAAAAACAATGCAAGGGGCTTTTCCGCCAAGTTCTAGTTGTACATGGGTTAAGTTGTTGGCTGCTGACCGGGCAATGGCCTGGCCCGTAGGTGTTCCACCGGTCATGGTGACCATATTGGTGAGTTTATCTTCTACTAGGGCTTGACCCGCATCTACGCCACCTGTAACCATATTGATTACGCCATCTGGGATACCTGCCTTCTTTGCCAAATTGCAAAGTTCCAAAGAAGACAGGGGCGCCTCTGGAGTGGGCTTTAGCACCACAGTGTTTCCGGTAATTAGCGCAGGCCCCAGTTTCCTTCCAGCTAGGGCTAAGGGAAAATTCCAAGCGGTAATCGCTGCAACGACCCCTTTGGGTACCTTGTGAATCCAAATCTGCTCATTGGGGTTGTCGGAATTGAGAATGTCTCCTTCTATGTGCCGAGCCCAATCACAGGCATATTCTATAAAGGTACAGGTAACTTCTACCTCAAATCGGGCAACTTTAAGCAATTTGCCTTGTTCTCGGGTAATGAGTTCAGCGAGATGCTCAGCGTGTTTCCGGATCTCCTTTGTAAAGGCTTTTAGGCGGTCAGCTCTTTGTCTTGCAGGCGTTCTTCTCCAGGCGGTTTGGGCCTCCTTAGCAGCTAATAGGGCCTTATGTACATCATCGGGAGAGGCATTTTGTACAGTTCCCACAAGCGATTCATCTATCGGGCTAATGATCTCGTCCGTAGTCCTAGTAGAAGCATCTACCCATTGACCTCCAATAAATAGTTTATATGCGTTTGCCATAGTAGCAAGATTTTTAGGTTAAATTTCAAAAAACATCAGTTTGATGTATGATTCTCCGTGTGCCTCTGCGTTAAATTTTTCAGTCTATCAAAACCAGAAAGGTTCATCCACTTAGATAGTTCTTTGTATACAGCAAAACTAGAATTTACGGTCTTCAATCTGCCTCCATATTATTTTCTATCCCCCTTCTCAAACGCACCATTCCGTTGCTAAAAAGGGGTATTGGGAAATTTTCATTTTTGTCAGGTGTCCAATAGAACTAAAGGGCATAAAGTTTATCTCCCCATCCAACCCCCATCTACCAGCATAATGCTTCCATGCATATATGCCGCAGCATCTGAACACAGAAAAACAATCGGCCCTGCAAAGTCCTCAGGTTCCCCCCAACGACCCGCAGGAATCCTCGCCAGGATAGACTGAGATCGCTCTGGATTGTTGCGTAGCGCCTCAGTATTGTCCGTACTGATATATCCTGGTGCGATTGCATTTACGTTTACCCCTTTCCCTGCCCACTCATTGGCAAAGGCCATGGTCAACTGGCCAATTGCGCCTTTGCTGGCGGCATAACCGGGCACCGTTATTCCTCCTTGAAAGGTGAGAAGGGAGGCTGTGAAAACGATTTTTCCACTTCCCCTGTTAATCATTTCCTTACCTATTTCTCGGGTAAGAATAAATTGGGCATTCTGATTTACCTCAACGACCTTGTCGTACATTTCATCTGGGTGCTCAGCGGCAGGGGTCCTCAAAATGGTTCCCGCATTGTTCACCAGGATATCGATTACTGGGAAATTCTGCTTTACCGTGTGGATAAATCCATAAAGATCTTCCCTATTGCTGAAATCGCACTGATAGGCGGTAAACTTCCTACCGCGTGATTGAACTTCCTTTGCCACCTCGCTATCGTGAGTTTCCAACGTGGCGGATACCCCAATGATATCTGCTCCTGCCTCTGCCAGGGCAATGGCCATTGCTTTTCCAAGTCCTCGCTTACAGCCTGTTACGAGGGCTGTTTTACCGGATAAATCAAATTTTTGTAGGATAGACATGGACCTTTTTTTAACGTTTTAGAGTTGAAGGAAAAAAGGATGGGAAAATCATTCGGTCTTATTGCTGGCAGTCCATGAGGACTTTCATCCCATCGGGGTTTTGGTCAATTTTTTCAAAGACGCTTTGAATAGAGGAAAGGGGCTCTACGCCAGTTATGAGTTGCTCAAAAGGGAGTTGATTGGCAGTGATTAGCTGTATAGCTTCCTCGTAATCTTCTTTTTCATACACACGCGCCCCAATGAGTTGGAGCTCCTTCCAGAAGAATTTAAACAGATTTACAGGTTTGGGCTGACCGTGGATGGCAACCATAACAATCCTTCCTCTGAGTCCGGCAATTTCCGTCATGATATCTACCGTAGCCTGTACGCCAGCTACTTCAAATACTACATCGGCCATGCGCTTGTCGGTATGTGCCTGTACGGCCTCGACAAGGTTCGCCTCTGCGGGATTCACTACCTGGAATCCCATAGATTGAGCGAGCTCAATCCTAACGGGATTAACTTCTGAGATGATTACATTCCCTCCATGTACTTTGGCAGCCATAGCTACTAACATTCCGATAGGCCCTCCTCCCAGGACGACAGCTGTCTCTCCACTTTTGAGTCCTGAAAGGCGCACGTCATGGCAGGCAACTGCTAAGGGTTCTACCAAAGCGGCCAATTTCAGGTCGGTTTCAGGGCGCAGTTTGTGTAAAGTAAAAGCGGGTACATTCCAGTACTGCTGCATTGCCCCAGGACTGTCAATTCCGATGAATTTCAAGTCTTCACAAATATGGCTTATGCCTTTGTCTGAGGGCTTCTCCCCCCGGTTGTCTAGGGGTCGTACAACGATTTTTTCTCCAACTTCAAATCCCTCCACTTGTTCTCCAACTGCATCAATGGTTCCCGACATTTCATGCCCAATGGTTAGGGGCATTTGCACGCGTTTGTCCATCATTCCATGGTAAATATGAACATCTGTTCCGCAAACTCCACAATAAGCTACTTTGATACGGACTTCATCTGGTCCCGGAGATTGCAAGGCTTTGTCTTCGATAGAAAAGCTGTGGTTGCCTTGGTAGTAGGTTGCCAGCATAGGTAGTAATTGATAAGTGGTTCGATGTATTGAAGGATGAAGTTGAGATAAAATTATCAGTAAGTATAGAATTATTACCCGACAAAAACTCAACAAATACCTTTCTAAGTGATTTTGTAGCAGGATTTAACCCAATCCTACTTGGAAAGGGGGAAAATACCCCACAAATTCATTGAGACCAATAAATTATACAATGGAACGACCAACCCGAAAGCGCTACCATATTCTGGGGCTCGTATTCGTTACAGTAGTTATTAACTATTTGGACAGAAGTAACATTTCTGTCGCAGCCTTTGCCTTGAGTGAAGACTTAAACTTGACCACAGTTCAAATGGGGGTCATATTTTCGGCTTTTGCATGGACCTATTCAGCTTTGCAGATTCCCGGGGGAATTCTCGTAGACCGTGTTCGAGCTAGGGTATTGTATCCCATTATTTTGATGCTTTGGTCGCTTGCTACACTTGTCCAGGGATTCATGAATTCATTTGCAGCATTTATTGGATGTCGCGCCGCCATTGGGGTATTT
>JBCCTX010000414.1:0-5681 GCA_039197765.1 Bacteroidota bacterium | reverse complement strand
GCTAAGAAACGCTAGAAACTGTGGACTATGCTGGCTAACTAATTCGACACTGACTTTGGATGACTTTTTTATGACAGACACTTAGAAAACTCGAATTTACAACCTAAACTGTGGACTATCGACTATCCAGCTATTTAACTATTCGACCTTCCAGCTAGGAACCCTTTCTGGCACTTTTTTTACCACGGACTACGGACCACCGACTACCTAACCCTCCCACCCCAGCCTTTTCTTTTTACAGTTTCTTAATACTTATTCAACTCCAAAAGGATAACTTAGCTGTAATCCTTGTAATGATGGCTCATTCCCGTAGATCCTTTTTCCAATATCTATTTCCTATGACCGTAGGACTTAACCTGCCAGTTAATTTTTCCTTTCGCCAATCGAATGCCTCTTTTAAAGTGGGACTGATCGCCGATCCGCATAAAGACATCGTTTTTGATGCAGATGAGCGGTTGGCTACTTTTATGGAGGCTTGTGATCGAGAAAAACCTGATTTCATTCTCCAGATGGGAGATTTTTGCTTTCCTGAGGCTGAGAATAAGGCATTTTTGCATCAATTTACCGCCTTTCCTGGTCCGTGCTACCACATTTTGGGTAACCACGATATGGATATGAGTTCTAAAGAAAAAACCCTAGATTTTTGGGGTGCTGAGAAAGCCTACTACAGCTTCGACCATAAGGGAATCCATTTTGTCGTGTTGGATGCCAATTTCTTGTACCAGGATGGGAAGTTTATTCCCTATGAGGAAGCCAACTTTTATGTGGATCGTTCTCTGCGAACCTATATCGATCCTATACAGATCGAATGGTTAAAAGAAGACCTGGAGACTACCCCCTTTCCCACTTTGGTATTTTCGCATCAGTCCCTAAGCCATGATGTTTGGGGAATAAAAAATCGCCTAGCCATCCAAAAGATAATGGAGGAGGAGAATGCCCGCTCGGGATTTTCCAAGATTGTGGCCTGCTTTAACGGGCACAACCATATTGACTTTCAGCGGGAAATTAATGGAATTTCCTACATAGATATCAATAGCATGGCCTACCATTGGCTCGGGAGTGCTTATGAAAATAAAGAACGATTCCACCCCAAAATCTACGAGAGCCATCCTTCCATGGCTTTTGTAGCCCCTTATACGGATGCCTTATATACCTTTTTAGAAATAGACCATCAAAATGGGTTCCTTCGGCTGTCCGGAAAGGAAAGCACATGGGTGTCGCCATCTCCTGCTGAGCAGGGCATTCCCCCTCGTATGTACGGATCAGAATTTACCCCTGTGATATCTTCCCGATCAGTTCCTTTTACCCCTCAAAAACCTTAAAGCTCTCACCTTCCTATACCTATCTTATGTGCAAAAATTGGATTATTATTCTCCTTCCTTTATGGATACTCCCCATCCAAGGATGCGACCTACCTGAGTCTTCCGCTCAAGGGACTTCAACCCCTGTTGTTAGACTTAATCATATACAGATGCTGGCTTCTCACAACAGTTATAAGGAAGCCATAGAGCCTGCGCTCTTTTCCCGACTGATGGAAGAGGATTCTTCGCGCTTTTTTGGACTGGAATATCACCATATTTCTTTAAAAGATCAGCTGGATTTAGGGATTAGAAAGCTCGAAGTAGATATTGTATATGATCCTGAAGGGGGGCGATATGCCAAGCCACTTGGCCTAAGTATGTTGGCAGATATGGGGGTGGAAACCCAGCCCTATGATCCCGATAAGCTCATGGAACAGCCGGGCTTCAAAGTCCTGCATGTCCAAGATATTGATTTTCGCAGCAATTGCCTCACCCTGGAAGCTTGTCTTGGTGAAATTTTGGCTTGGTCGCAGGCGCATCCAAACCATTTACCGATAGCGATATCCTTTAACGCCAAAGACTCCCGCATAGAACGTCCCGGATTTGTACTTCCTCTACCTTTTACCTCCACTGCCTTTGATTCCCTAGATCAAGCCCTGCTTTCTGTATTGCCCAAAAATAAGCTCCTCACTCCGGATGAAGTGAGAGGGGATTACACTTCGTTAGAGGAGGCGGTCTTAAGTCGGGGATGGCCCCAATTGGATGCTGTACGAGGGAAAATTCTTTTTGTCCTAGACGAAGGAGGTAAAAAATTGGAGGCTTATGTAGCAGGGCATCCTTCACTTGAAAATCGGGTTATGTTTGTAAATGCCCAACCGGGAAGACCTGAAGCTGCCTTCTTAATCATGAATAATCCAATACGTGACCACGACCTTATTCAGGAGAGAGTTAAGCTGGGCTATTTAGTTCGCACCCGTGCAGATGCCAATACTATAGAAGCCCGAAGGAATGACTACAGCCGTTTTGAAGCTGCTTTAAGTTCAGGAGCCCATTATATTACTACAGATTACTATGTGCCCAATCCCGCTTTTGGTACGGATTATCAAATTTCTTTCCCAGCGGGTAAAATTGCCTTGTGTAACCCCCTTTATCAGGACGTATGCAAAAATATGATAATAGAATAAACGCTTATATGCACATGCGAACCCTATATCGTTTTATCCTATCTATAGGATTCTTGGCTCTATCTCCAAAAGCCCAGAGCCAGTCCATGCTATTTGACCATTGGTTTTGGCCAGATTATCAACTTAGCGGAAACGCTGCAAATAGGGTAGGGAACCGGACGCTGCCTCCAGAAAGCAGGCTCCAGCGCTATGATAGGGAGACAGCACCCTTGATTTTTCAGGGCCAATTTCCTACGCAACGCATTCGGAACTTACTCGCGCCGGGCAAATTACCCATTACAGCCTTTACTATCGAAGCGTGGATAGAAGACCATGTAAATCGTCCGATTGGTTCTTTGCTTATGGCTAAATCAATAGACCAATCTGAAACCCCCGCTTGGGCGCTAGGATATTACAATCGAAAGGCCTATTTCTACCTGAAAACCGATGAGATGGAGGAGCCTAATGGGCAGCAAGTAGATACTGTAGACGTTGAGCTTGCTAACTTTCGGGGATATAAGCGTTATTTCGCACATATAGTAGCTAGCTATGATGGAGATAGCCTCAAAATATACATAAATGGGACGCAGAAATATGCAAAGGGACAAAAGGGATTTATCGCCTATGCAGATCAAACGGAATGTGAGGCTGCTGGTTACTTAGGGAATGAGCCCTATATGGACTTGGGGAACCACTTGTTACACGCGCGTTTATGGGATGAAGCGCTGGGAAAAAAAGAGATCGAACATAGATTTGGAGAGCTGCAACGAATGGTTGAACGAGGAGAACTATTTCCTAACCAATTTCACTTCAATGGAGGACCGTATTTACACCATGCAACCCAAGATGCCATGAGCTTAACCTGGGAAACCAGTCTGCCTTCAACCGCTATCGTGCGATTTGGAACCAACCTTGAGGAAGCTCGTACCCTGGAAATTGATCAGGATACAACCTTACACACGTTGGTCTTATCTGGACTTACTCCTGAAACGCGGTACTATTACGAAGTAATTGCAAGTGCAGCGGAAGTAATTCCCAAAGATAGCGCTCCTACAAAGATTTCATCTGGAATTCTCAGCTTTGCCACTGCTCGAAGAGACTCTTCTGCTTATAGCCTTGCTGTATTTGGAGACACCGAAGCCAGACCACATATCAATTTCCGAATGAGTGAATTGATATGGGATGAGCGACCAGATTTTCTCATTAATCTGGGGGATCTCACAGATGGAGGCCGGAAACCCCACAAATTTGAGTGGAATTACGAGTACTTCCTGGGGATGACCCCTCTGGCGAGCAGACTTCCGATCTTCCCCGTGCCCGGAAATGGGGAAGGAGATTTATATTGGTATAAACGATATCACGTGCTACCCAATGGAGAAGCCTATTATACCTTCACCTATGGGAATGCGCAGTTTTTTATGCTCAATTCAAACGAGCGGGAAGAACTAGAACCTGGAGGTAAGCAATACGAATGGTTAGAAGAAGCACTCAAAGCTTCTACCGCAACCTGGAAATTTGCCTGTCACCACCATCCTGTATATACATCGGATGAAAATGATTACGGTGATACCTGGGAGCAGGAGCCATCTGACCTTGGAGACCTTCAGGTACGAGAACTTGCCCAATTGTACGAAACATATCAGGTGGATATGGTGATGTATGGTCATTTACATACCTATGAACGAACGTGGCCTCTGATGGAAGGTAAGGTTAGCCCGAGTAACGGAGTAGTATATTTAGTTGCAGGTGGGGCTGGAGGCAATCTTGAAGGTTTTGCCCCTACCCGCTCATGGTTTAGTACCAAATTGTATAGAGGACACCACTATGTGAAAATGGATATTCATGGGGAGAAACTGTATTTCAAAATGTATGACCTAAATGGGGCATTAAAAGACTATATGGAGTTAGAGAAGTAGGAGAAATTGTAAATCGTCTAACTTCTGATTAGATTAAGTAGAAAATGGAATACCCATGAAGGTATGCTTGCTATTTTTGTCCTTCTTATGTTTTCATACTCTGTTTATATATTCCCAACCCAGTCACCTGAATGAGTCTATAGTTGATATTATAGACATCATGAACTTACGCCATTCCTTCCAAGATAAGTATGCTGAATTTGACGGAAGCCCTTTTTTAGAGGAAGAGTTTGTATGGGGAAGAATTGAATATAGAGAGGAAGCACCTAAAGAACGAGTACCCATTCGCTATAATGTTTATACAGATAAGATTGAATTCTACTTCAATGGCCAAATCATGGAGTTGTTGGCTTATCCCCTTGTAGAAAGGGTGTTTTTAGAGAGTCGCATATTTGTTTTTGGAAGCCATAGGGATGGACGAAATGTATCTACGGGCTTTTACCAGTTGCTTGTTGAAGGAAACAGCTCACTTTTACAAAAATATCAAACGAAGCTATTTGATCCCGTTCCCTCTAAACCTATGCAAGACGCCAAGCCAGCTCGATTCGTCTCCCAACCCAGTAGTTTTTTTATTGAAACACCAGAGGGGGAGTTACTTCTATTCAATAAAGTAAAAGAGCTTCCTGGGTATTTTCCTAGACATAGGAAAACCCTACTAAACTATATAAAATCGGAGAAAATTTCCTCTCGGAATACAGAGGAACTCATACGTTTTTTTAACTTTTTAAATAGCCTGGAACCCTAAGCTAATTATCTACCCTTTTAACCCCAAACAATCGTAACATGACTACTCCATCAGATCGCCTTTTGGAAAAATATGGGATAAACTCTTCCCAGGCTTCAGTATCCCCCCGTTCTGGCAGTGCTTCAGATCGAAGACAATTCGTAAAACAAGCAAGCCTAGGTGGATTGGCATTAGGGGCTTTTCTGTTTAGTCCCATCGAAGATACCCTAGCTTATTCAACTTCGAAGGTCAACCGATTCTCAGCACCTTCCGACCTAAAGATTACGGACATGCGGTATGCAGTCGTAATGAATGGGAATGCACGTTGTCCCATTATCCGAATTGATACCAATCAAGGTATTTCTGGGCTCGGAGAAGTTCGGGATGGGGCTACCTGGAGGTATGCCATGTTTCTTAAAAGCCGAATATTGGACCAAAATCCCTGTAATGTGGAAATGATATTCAAGCGTATCAAGCAATTTGGCTTTCACGGTAGGCAAGGAGGGGGCGTTTGTGCAGTAGAAATGGCCTTATGGGACATTGTGGGTAAGGCCTATGACGTTCCAGCCTACCAATT
>JBCCTX010000413.1:0-5693 GCA_039197765.1 Bacteroidota bacterium | reverse complement strand
GGGATGCCTCCTACAATTTCAACATACAATATGCCATCATTAGAGTCAAAACAGCTAATTCCACCCGTTCCTCCTGAAACAGGTGATAGTAAACGAAGAAAAGCACCCAAGTCTCCGGGACTTCTGACGATGACCTCAGCACTATCCTGGCAGAGATTACCGTCTGTAACAGTAACCGAATAAATCCCTGCGCCCAATCCTACAGCAACTTGGCTGTTTTGAGGAGGATCTGTATTCCATTTGAATTCATAAGGAGAAGTACCTCCACTCGCCGCTGCTTGAACCTGCCCATCCCTTGCATCAGGACTACTGATATCTTCCCCATCGTAATCCGAAATGACTTCTGTTTGGATCTGTAAGGGGGAGGGCTCATCTAGAAATGCAGAATCAAGGGCGACACAGCCATTGGCATCGCTAACAAAAACGATGTACTGCCGGGCGGGTAGTTGGTCGATAGAATCATTGGTCGATCCATTGGACCAAAGGTAATTATAGGGAGGGGTTCCCCCTTCTGCGAGGGTTGTCAGGGCTCCATCTTCTGCCCCAGTACAACTGATGGCATTCCCTTTAAAGTTGGATAAGATGTCAATCTCAGCATCTAGGGGTTCCGGTTCTTCTACAATGATGGTATCTCGTACCACACATTGATTTTGGTCTCTTACTTCCACGTCATAGGTTCCAGCCCTTAGGCTACTAATACCCGGTTGGGTAGAGCCGGTATTCCAAATGATGGTATAGGGTGCTTCTCCTTCCTCTATCTGAAGTTCAATGGCCGCATCATTCGCCCCCTGACAACTCACGCCATTTCCAAATGGGCTGGATATTTGGCTATTCAAGGTTAGGGTACTTACTTCGATATCTATGCTATTTGTACTCCTTTCCAGGCACCGTGAGGAACTAATACTATCAATATTTTGGCCCACCCTGGCTGTCAATATCCCGACAAAAGAGAGGGCCTGCACAGTGTACTGGCCCGCAGGTAAGGTATTGAGATCAAAGAAGGATGCATTTACCAATTCTATGATTGTATCCCCCTCATTTGTGATGGCATATAGGGTCTCTACCCCCTCTTCCATCTGGACTACTTCCTGGAAAAGCAAGGTATCGGGAATTTGGTCCTTGCAGATGGTGGTATTTCCCATCACACTAAATGAAGCGCTTTGTATGCCACAATTGTCTGAAATATTGGCAATGAGCAAGCCATCTATCCCCACATCTCCAGTTGAGTTTCCCGAGAAACCCTCAAATCTCACACGAAATCCAGGGGTGTAAAAGCCTTTACGAATAGGGAGGGTCAAACTTTCCCAAGTTGGAAAATCGCGTGAATTGGAGCCAAATTGTTGGATCCAAGTTTGCCCGCTATCTGCACTAAAAGATATCCGAATACCATCTTCATCAATGGGAATTACCGAGCCATTGATATAGCAGTAGTCCAATACCAAACTATCAACTAGCGGGGTAACAGATAGGTCTATAATAGGGGAGGTCATGGTCAGGACCTGGCCAAATTGGAGCTGTGTTGTATTACAGCGAGCATAATTGCCAGAACCATCACAATCTAGGGTATCGGGACTACCAATTACACTAAATTCATCCTGTCGATTCCAGAAACAGAAGGCTGTAGGTAAGCAGTCCGAGGTCGTACTACACTCCCATCCCGCTGGACAAGGCGGATTATTTTCCCAATTATCAAATGTTTCCTTGAACAAAAGCCCCTGGGGAAATACCATATTTTGAACAAGGAGAATCCCCAGAACAAACACAAACAAGCCTCTCATGCTTCATTCGCTCCTATAGTGATATAGATTTTACGCAAAAAGGAAGGCTTTATTTTATTGAGGACTAAGATTGTTTCCTCCATAAAAAAATACTCCGAAGGAATAAACTCCCTACAATTGGCAAAATAGCGAAGGGAAATACCTGAGGAAGCAGAGGGTGAAAGAGTATAAATAATCCATGCAGGATGGCTGCGATCAGGAAATAGGTTCCCAGCCACGAAGGTAGATGCTTGCGCATCAAGGCAACCGCTGCGACGAGGTGTGTGGGAAGTGCCCACAAGAGGTTGAGGTTGTGGCTGGTAGTACTGTGATCAGTTCCCAACCACATAACGATCATCACAATTCCGGCAAGTCCTCCTATGAGGAACAATATACAGTCCAACCACCTGCGAGTTGAATTTTGACGGAATTGCCATGCAGTATATAAAACGATCAAGAGGAATACGGTCCAAGTAATATGACTGGGTCGGATACCGGAATAGGGAGGAAGTTCTTCTCCGTATACAGGTTGACCTTCAAAAATCACAAGCGGGATAGCTCGCTGCTGTAGGATGCGATTTTGCTTCTTTAGGTGCGCCATCAGTTGGTCTGGCAGAAACATTGCTTCATAAGGGGTAGCCTTTCGATCGATTTTCATCCCTAGAATTAGGTCAATGCCAAATTTCATCCAAGGTAAACGAGTGAGTTTCTCGTGGATCAATTCTCGGAAGGTTAAATTGCCGGGTTGAAACAAGGAAGAATCTACCTGTAAGCTGTCTCCCAATTGCTCGAAGAGGATATCTCGAGGTACTGAGGAGCAATTTTTAAAGAAGTAATCGTATAGGTACATCCGATTCTCTGGAAGGGCGTTTGTGTAGAGATACTCGTAAAACCGCTGACGCTCGGGTAGGGAAAGTAATAGGCCTTGTTCGTATACAGACCGTTTGTTGTACAGGTAGAAGTAGCGGAATCGCTGATAATCTTCGACGGAAAGGATGTAGTTGAGTTTTCCTTGAACAAATTTCCGTACAAAACCTGGGGTTTCGAAGTCAAACGTCCCATAGTTGTATACTTCATTTAGTCCCGTTGTAGGGTCAAATACGTGAAAGCAGGTATGCCCAAAAGTCGAATAGATGAAAGGACCAGGCTCACAGGTCAAAACGCCAATTTGTGCTTGTGGAGAGAGTTGTACTTGCCCTAGGAGCTTAGTGGAGGCAAATGGACCTAAGAAAAGGAACAAAAAGACTAAGAGGAAAATATTGTGTGTTCTTTCAACAAGTTCTCCACGTGTTATCAACAAGTTATCCACAGGGTTATCCACAATTTCAGGTAGTTATTGAGTAATTGTGCCTGAAAATACAGGATGTCAATCTCTTTTCCCACCCTTTGAAAAAAAATGCGAAGTTATCCACAGGATATTTTGGGTCTAAGATGTAAAGATGGTTAGGAAAGGGGTTCAGGATCAGGAGTAGCGTTTTACCCGCGTAGTCGAAACTTAATCGTAACCGTTACCCGCTGATTGACTTGGGGTACATTAGGAGGAAGTTTTGTGAAGCGCCATTTTCTTATGGCATTTCTACCCGCATTCACTAGTCCAGGTTTTGTAGCTACCCCTTTAGGTCTGGCATTTGCTACCGTTCCATCAGGTTTGATGATAAACTCAAATACCATATCTCCCTCTTCCTGGACATTGTAAACGGGTTTAGGCAAGGCAAGGGGGCGGCGCCTGCTAGCTCCTCCACCTAGTCCTTCTCCAAAGGAATACAATCCATCAGGGTCAAGGGTTTTAATGTCGGGTGTCCCTTGATTCCCTACCCCTTCATCCTTATTGCCTTGATTAGCTCCACTAGGTTTGTTGCTAGGGTTAGGATCTGGCTTGGATTCTGTGGTGCTTTCGGTTTCTTCCGTTTGGGTATCGTTTGGGGTCTCTTCAGGCTGTGGCTTTTTTTCAGGAATAACCGTTTCGGCAGGTTTGGGAGGGCTGGGATCCGGTTCTTCTTTGGGTGGGGTCTCTGGTTGCTTGACAGGACTAGGTTCGGGGTTGGTTATGATCGGATCGGGCTGCGGAGTAGTTTCAGCCACTTCCGCCTGCTTAACAGGCTTTGCCTTGGGTTTAGGTACAGGTGCAGGATCTACACGTGATTTGTCTAGGGTATTGATGTTTTTGCTTCCTTCTCTCAAATCTCCAAAGTCTATAGCTCCTACCACTTCATAAACTTCCCCTGGAGGAGGGACAGTAGCCCTCCATGCCTTCCATATGAGCATCATGGCTACCAGAAATAAGGTAATAAAGAAGGTAATCACCGCGCTAATTCGGTCATTTTTGCGTTCTTCTTCCTGGAGCTTTTTGAGATTATATAGAGTTTCCATCTGTAAATTAATGCCCTTATTCTACGAATTTTTTGTGAGAAAGATGCTATGAAGGGTTTAATTAGTTGCGTAGTCCATGATTCCTAGGAATAAGATAATGCTTATGTCCTCTGCCCATAAGATTCTATTCAGCGAATGCAGATCGATTCACCCAAGAAACCATTTGAAGTAAATTGCGTTACATTTTTGATGCTATCATGCTTAGATATAACCCTGGCAGTATAAACAACAAACAATTTCCTTAATTTTGCAACATGGAAAAGCGGAAGGTACATATGCACATAGAGGGAGTTCCCAATCCCCTAGCAAGGAAATTCGTGTTGGAAAATGGGATCTTAGTAGATCAGCCATATGAGTTCACTTCTTTGAGCGAGGCTTCGAACTCTCCCCTTGCCAAGCGCTTGTTGATGATTCGTTATGTTGAACGGGTCATGCTCAACCGCAATTATGTGACAGTGGTCAAGACGGAAAAGGGCCCTGCTTGGGAGGAGGTTCTATTTGACCTGAAGGTTCAAATTCAGCAACATCTTGAAGAAGACATGCCCATCCTCTACTATGGGGCTGACGCAGTCAATCATCAAAATTCTGATGAGATTGTTATCGAGATTATTACTAAGCTGTTAGATAGTAAGATTCGCCCTGCAGCCCAAGAAGATGGAGGGGACATTGTCTTTGACTCATATAAAGGAGGCGTGCTTAACCTTCGCATGCATGGAGCGTGTTACCTTTGTCCATACGCTACTCAGACTATTCAGAAGGGCGTAGAGCCTGTGATCAAGTCACTAGTTCCAGAAGTTAAACAGGTGGTGGCACGGGAGAATCGGGTGGGGTGAGATGACAGATGGAGATATGAGCCAAGTCAAGCATATATCCAGCAGAGAGGTAATCTTCCAAGACCTAGATAACATTCCTTTCGACAAAGCTTGGGCCCTTCAGGAGCGTCTGTTACAAGACAATACCCAAATAAAGCTGCAACAACGCTTGGGAAAGCTTTCTCATGATGTTGTAACAACCAACTACCTCCTCTTTTGCGAGCATCCGCATGTCTATACGTTGGGGAAGAGTGGGGCAGAAACAAACCTGCTGCTAGACGAAGCCGCCATGTCCCAAAGAGGTGTTTCCTTTGTTCGGATCAATCGAGGGGGAGATATAACCTATCACGGTCCAGGTCAATTGGTTGCCTATCCCATTTGGGACTTGGACCATTTTAAAACGGATTTACATTGGTACTTGCGGAGCCTTGAGGAAGCCATTATCCAGGTCTGTGCCCACTACGGGATTCAGGGAGGACGAGTAGAAGGTGCTACGGGGGTATGGGTAGATGTAGATACCCCTATTCCTCGGAAGATTTGCGCAATGGGGATTCGCTGCAGTCGATGGGTTACCATGCATGGCCTAGCGCTCAATGTAAATACTGATTTGACGTATTTTCAGGGGATCGTACCTTGTGGTATTCAGGATAAGGGGGTGACTTCCCTTGCTGCAGAGCTGGGAAGAGGGGTCGACCTAGAAGAAGTGAAAGGTTTATTGAAGCAAGCTTTGGCCAAGGTATTTGGCTATGAATAT
>JBCCTX010000412.1:0-5698 GCA_039197765.1 Bacteroidota bacterium | reverse complement strand
CTTTCTCAAGCTATGGAACCTGGGTGGATGTGTCGGCACCCGGTTCACAGATCCTTACCACCTGGCCTGTAGGGGAAGATTTCAGCACAGTTAGTTTTGCGCAGCTTGATTATGTAGAGGACCGTGCTTTCACCTTTAATCCCTTACCTTTGACTTTTTCGGGATTTACGAGACAAGGAGGGCTGGCTACTCGCTTGGAGTTCGTAGGCTTAGGGAGAGCGGAAGATATTTCCAATCCGGCTTATAATTGGGATTTAGAAGGGAAGATTGCTCTATTGCGAAGAGGGGAGATAACCTTCAAGGAAAAAGTGGATCGGGTGAAATCTTTTGGGGCCGTAGGAGCCATTATTTTCAACAATGTCGCAGGAAACTTTGGGGGAACCCTTCAGGAGGCTCAGGAAAACCCCATTCCTGTGGTAAGTATCTCTCAAAATGAGGGAGAAAGCCTGCTAGAAGAATGGCAGGCGGACCAGAGCTTAGAGGTGAGTCTGAATTTAGAAGAACTCCCCGGCTATACGAGTATTGATGGGACCTCTTTTGCTGCGCCGTACGTGGCGGGTATGGCAGGATTGATCTTATCTGAGAAGCCTACTCTCGATCCCATAGAAGTCAAAAACATTATCCTAGCTTCTGTCGATAACATCGACGCACAAAACCCCAATTTCTTTGGAAAGCTTGGTACGGGACGGGTCAATCTTTCTACGCTTTTTGCCGATGGTGGGCCTTTGTTTAGGGTAGAAACAGAAGAGGATCAGTTGCTTGCTTTCCCCAACCCTGTTCAAGATGTCTTTCGCGTTTCCCAGTTATCTGAAGCTGAAATCACTCGATTGCGAATTGTCAATAACCTGGGCCAGGAAGTATACCGGATGGAAGATCCCGTAGTGTTACAACAATTTACTATGACCATTGATATTTCCCATTTACCTAATGGGCACTATATTCTGTTGGGAGATTCTCCATCGGGGAATAAATTTCAGCGTATCGTGAAAGCTTCTCCTTAAATTGCGATTTGAAATGGAGGGCTAAGAAGGTTTATTTACATTGAGAGTGCATATTGTTCATATAATGGTGCCAACAGTATGTGTCGTATTTGTATATCAGGAGTCCTTCTTCTATTATTAGGATTGCACGAAATATTGGGGCAAAGCTCTTTTTGTCCTGCTGATCCACCATTAAACGCATTTCTTGCAAATTCTCCTTGGCCTACGTACCACAGGAATTCCTATCGCCAGGCATCTACCTGTCTTCCCGGTCCCACTCAAACAGATAGTTTGCTCATACGTGCTAAAACCCAAATTCAGGGAGGGACGTCCCCTTGGGTATACCTTTCAGATAGGTATCCCACAGGGGAAAGAGTTCTATTGTACTCCAACTCCACCCATGTATTCAAAATCATAGATACAGGTACAGCCCTAGAGACGGTGGATAGCCTGCGGATAGATTTTGACCCTATTACTTCCTTTGGGTGGAACTTTCTATTGACCAACAATCGCGTGTGGTTTACTTATGACCCCAAGTACGATCCGGAGGAAAACCAGTTTACTCGCTTATTAAAGCTAGTCGACGAAGATCCAGATGATCCTTATTCGTCTATTATTCAACTCGACGAATTTAATTTTGGAGACTGGGGTATCAATCGAGTCCAGCATTTTGCCCTCAACTATGAAGGGAATATCGTATTCAACAGCGAAAATGATGTTGAGCAAGGGCACGCGACAGTGGGAATTCTCTCCCAGAATTTTGAGGTGCTTGATACGTTGCACTATGCTACATCTGCAGATGAAATTACCCATCACAACGCCTTTCCCATTGATGAAAGCAATACCTTCTACATTACTACCAATAAGCGCATCCTCGCTTTTGGCTGGGATGGGGATAACCTAAGCATTCGCTGGCAGACACCTTACGACTTTGTTGGAGATGGTCCTGTAGGAACCTTTGCCGAGGGTAGTGGCACAACCCCCACCTTATTGGGTTGGGGAGAGGGCAATGATCAGTTGGTGGTCATGTCAGATGGTCATGCCCAGAATAACCTGGTTGGATTTTGGCGAGAGGTACCCTTGGATTGGAATGGAATACCCGGCCAAGATATCCGTTTTGCGGGTTCTATTCCTCTACCTGCAGCGGTTAGCTTTAGCAATACATTTCAATCTATTGAAAACTCACCTTGTGCCTTTGGATACAGCATAGGCATCGCGCAATTCAATGGGTTTTTGGGCTATGATTGTGAAAATATAAAGGGGGTACAAAAGGTAACTTGGGATACAGAAGCCAATGAATTTCAGGTGGATTGGTCTACGACAGATGTGAATATGAATGGAGTCCTTACCTACAGTGCAGGGACTAATTTAGTGTATGGAAGTGGTAAGGAAGTGGATTGCAACTATTACTACTATGGCTTGAACTGGGATACAGGTGAACTCGACTTGCGGAAACTACTTGGGCCTGAAGGAACCTTCCTCAATGATCCCTTCTACGATGCAGGCAATGGAAATGTAATTGATGAAGAGGGAAATATCTACTTTGCGGGTGGAGCTTCTTTAGTTAAGGTAGAGCGGGTCAATCAAAGTACTTCTCGTACGTCTCAAGTGGAAGACCATAATCCCTTATTTTACCCTAATCCTGCCCAGGACCGTATTTTTCTCGATCCCCATTTACCTCGAGGGGGTAGACTAAGCCTTTTTAATTCTGTAGGACAAATTCTCCTTTCCCACTCAGACTTACATACACCGATTTACCTGGAAAATCTGGTCCCTGGTATCTACCAGGTAGTCTATCAAAAAGGTGAATATATTGTAAATCAATCCTTGCTAAAGAAACCATAAGGATAGGCTAAAAATACAAATTACCCTAAAGTTTATGGTAATTTATCAAGCGTGTTCAAGCCCTGTATATGTGTGTATGACCCCAAGTGGATTAGTGGGAGTAAACCATTAACTTACTCTTAAAAACACCTATGGCCCATACCTACCTCAAGCGACTTATTTTTTGTAGTATTTTTTCCTCTTTCCTTCTACAGGTAAATGCCCAAATTCTTCCGGATACCGTTTTTTATGAGCGCCTCTACTACTTATGTAAGGTATGGGGCCACGCCAAGTACTATCATCCTGAAATTGCAAGGGGAAATATAGATTGGGACACAGAACTGGTGAATATGTTGGAAGAGGTTCGCAGAGCAGATTCTGATGAAGCGTTTAATGAACAGGTATTTAATCTCCTTCAAAAAGCAGGCCCCGTAACAAGGGGGATTGTATCTAGGCCAGAAGTACCTGATAGTTTGAACAATAACTTAGACCTGGACTGGATCAAGAATCCTATATTTTCTCCCCAAGTACAGATGCGTTTGGATAGTATACTTCAAGGCTTTGGCGTGAGAAGAAACGTATATGTGGATGAAGCTTGGCCAGGGGGAGCTCCTACCTTTACCAATGACAACAAATTTTTTACAAGTGACATCGCGTATCCGGAAGAAGCGCAGAGAATACTTGCTGTATTTCGATATTGGAATATAATCCACTATTTTTTTCCCTATAAGTATATCATGGACCAGCATTGGGACAGCACCTTGGTTCAATTTATTCCCCCTATTGTTGAAGCCTCGAATACTGAAGCTTATCATTTAGCTTTCAAGGAGTTTACCACTTATATAAACGATTCCCACGCTTTTTTTAGTAGTCCTCCATTTCGGAGTTGGGATGGACAGTACTATACCCCCTTTGAAATAAGATATATTGAAGGGGAAACTGTCGTAACCAAAGTATTAGGAGGAACAAGGGACATTAAGGTTGGAGATGTCATCCGAGAAATCGATGGAAGAGAAATTAAGGCATTACGGGAAAGACTAAGGAAGTACACTCATGGTTCTAATGAAGTTATCATTCAGCGGAATATCAATAGTTTATTGATGTGGGGAAATGCAGGGACCTTCTCAGTCAAAATTGAAAATGAGGAAGGTACCCAGATGTTGAGCTTTGACCGGAACTCAGAGAATTTTTCTCGATTAAATACTGACAATAGTCCAAGATGGCGTGAGGAAGTTGCTCCAAACGGCACCCGTATCGGGGTTGTGGATATGGGAAGGCTGGAAGTTGATCAAATACCCAATTTATTTCGGGATTTTTCGGACACGGACGCTATCATATTTGATATAAGGAGTTATCCTCAAGGAACATTGTGGACACTGGTAAATTATCTATTTGCAGATCCGATCAACATTGCAAACTTTACGGTTCCTGACATAACATTTCCGGGTAGGCTTCGATGGAGTCTCGAACGCATCGGTCAAGGGAGCTCCAACCCTTATTCGGGAAGGATTGCCATTTTATTTGATGAACGTACGCAAAGTCAGGCAGAGTACACAGTAATGGGCTTGGAGCAATTCCCAGGCGCCCTTAAGATTGGTAGTACTACAGCTGCAGCAGATGGGAATGTAGCGAATATTTTCCTGCCAGGAAATATTGTTACCGTTGCCACTTTTCTCGGGACCTACTATCCAGACTTTACCCCCACGCAAAGAATAGGGATTATTCCTGATATGGAAGTTCATCCTACCATCGAGGGGATTAGGGCAGGAAGGGACGAGGTAATGGAGGCTGCCATTCAAGCATTAGATGGTACGCTAACCAGTACCACGGGACCTGTTCAGCAAATGAAGCTCCAAGTATTTCCCAATCCAGGAATAGATGTGCTGAGGTATAGCCTGCCAAAATGGGAGATACAAGGGGCCTATGAACTTTCTGTTTTCGATGTAAAAGGGGGTAGATATTTGAAAAAAATAGGCGTTGGAAATGTTGGAGAAATAGCAATCTCATCCTTGCCTGCTGGAGTATATATCTTGAAAGCCCAATCAGAACGGCAGGTAGCTACTCAAAAGTTTCTTAAGTTTTAGGGCTTTTTCTTTTTAGAATTGTTTGTGGTATTTTTTTCATATGCTCAAAGGAAATATGATATTGATTGAGCCCAATATTCCGCTTCTTAAGCGGTATATCAAGCTATACTATATACATACAGCATCAGAATCAGACTTTTACCAACGAATCATTTATTACCCTAACTATACCACGACCCTCAACATTTATCAGCATTCCCAGCTTAGCTGGACAGAGTATAGTAGAACGCATTCATTTACCCCCAATCCAGGTTTCCTCAGTTTATTAGTCGCAAAGTTTGATCGATCGCGAGAAATTATTACTCAAGGTCCTTTGGACAAACTTAGCATAGTCTTTCATCCCCTTGGCCTCAACTATTTCCTAGACGTTCCGCTTTCTAGCCTGATATCGGACCATTTTTCCTTCTTTACTCATTATGGCGAAAGCTATGAAGCCCTACTCATTCAACTATTTAAGGAACCTAAACTGGAGAGGAAAAGGGATTTATTAGACCAATTTTTTCTCAAAATGTATCGCCCGTTTGCGGAAGAAAGACTCATACAAGCGATTAACTACATCCTCACATCAGAAGAACCCATACGAGTCTCTAGACTTTCCGATAAATTGGGAATCAGTAGAAAAACCCTATTGCGTCTTTTTCAAAAGCACTTGGGGTATTCGGTGGAAACCTACCTATCCGTTGTACGTTTTCGCAAGGCCCTAATCGCCTATCAAGAAAGTGAAGAAAAGCCCACGTTAACAGAAGTTGCCTATACGAGCCAATACTACGATCAGTCAGATTTTATCCACCAGTTCAAAGCTAAGAGCGG
>JBCCTX010000411.1:0-5776 GCA_039197765.1 Bacteroidota bacterium | reverse complement strand
GGAGCCTGCCTTGGCTGCGTTCCACTTGCCCGGCTTGCTCCTTGGGCAACTGCCTCTAGCTCATGGGAAAGACCGAATACTTCCCCTAAACTGGGGAGAGAGCCAAACGAAACCCCACAGAGTCGTCGCGAAAGTCGGGCCCGAGCCTGCCGCGAGTCGAAACGCGGCAAGAACGGGCACCAAGGAGCCAATCGCCACCACGCAGGACACGGTACCCACCCCGACTGGGACGGTCAACCCAAGCGGAACCATCCTCAGGGGCCTTTGCGTAATTGGTATGGTAATCATCCTCGCACCATTCATCAACATTTCCACTCATATCGAAGATTCCCAATTCGTTGGGGAGCTTTTGACCAACGGGTTTGGTTCCTCTTGGACTGTTATTTCCCTCAAACCAGCCTACCTCTTTTAGGTTATCACTCCCCGAATAGAGGTAGTCTTCACTATATATCCCTCCACGGGCAGCATACTCCCACTCGGCTTCTGTGAGCAGTCTGTAACTTTTCCCTACTTGTTGGTTGAGCTTTTGAATAAAGGCTTGGGCATCCTCCCATGATACGGTTTCAACTGGGTGAGAGGGCCCCTTAAATTCCGAAGGGTTATTCCCTGATACTGCTTCATACAGCGCTTGTGTTACAGGAAATTTTCCAATGAAAAAATCAGGGACTTCGACTTTGTGGACTGGGAGTTCTCGGTCCACCGAATCTTTCTCTCGATTTCCCATTTGGAAGCTTCCCCCTTCCACCCAGATCATGGCGAAGAATAGGCTCTCATTGATACGCTCTATAAAATTGGAATGTTGTATCGTTTTCATGCAAGGAAAGACAAGTAGCTGCTCAAGATTTTCTTAAAGGAATGAGGAATATACAGATTAATCCCGTCATTAGCCTAAAAATCCAAAAAGCCTTACCTTTATCCTCTTCTATCAAAGGAGCGCTATCTATGAACCAAGCTTTCAATTTTTTCTTCCTCCTCTTGCTTTTCCTTCCTAGCGTACATAACGCCCAAATCTCCACCGAATACGTCACCCTCGGCTACCTAGGCCACTACGCCTTCCAACCCGGTATACAGGCTGGCGTTCAACTTTCGCTAAAGGAACTTCCCTCAAAATCACCTGCTACCGGCATAGATCAAACCCTGTTTGTTCATCCTCAGATGGCGAGGTTCACCCGGCCCTCTCTCAGTGAAGGCGTATTGCCCCAAGTTGATATCGGATACAGGCGAAAAAAGACAGACAAGTATGCATATTGGTCTGTGGCTGTGGGCCTGGGCTATCTCTTTGAAGATACCTTTGAAAGTTTCTCTGTAGATCTAGCTACAGGGGATGATAGGAGGCGAAAAACGGTACGGGATTATGCTTGGGTAACCCTGCTAAGCGTGGAACACGGCTTTAGGATTTCAGACGAGCTACGAGGATACATTCGCGTTAGTTCGGGACCCAAGTTTTATAGAGAAAAGGAAAGCTCCTTAGCCACATTTTTAGGAACCGGTATAAAATTTTCCCTCAAATGACACGGAAAGAATTCTTAACACATGTTGGAACCCTAGGCTTGAGTGCGCCCTTTTTGAGCTACTTACTCTCCGCCTGTGACGACGATGACTTGTTCTTTCCCGAATTTGACGTCAACTTTTCTGGAAAGGTGTTGGTCATAGGGGCAGGCGCTGCGGGCTTGCTTGCGGGACACGTCCTCAATCGCTACAACATCGACTTCGAAATCCTAGAGGCATCTCCCCAGTATGGAGGCAGGGTAAAAGAAATCTCAGATTTCGCGGACTTCCCCATAGACCTAGGAGCTGAATGGATTCACACTGATCCCAATGTCCTGGCACGTCTTCTAAATGACCGAGATACTCGGGCGGAGATTGAGTTCATTAACTACGCACCAGATACCCTGAACATTTGGAAAAATGGCAAGCTCCAGAAGCGGAACTTTTTCACCAATTTCTACGGAGAATATAAATTCAAAAACACTACTTGGTTCAATTTCTTCGACCGCTATATCGCTCCCCCGATATGGGACCGCATACGCTACGAACATCCTGTAGTAGAAATAGACTATTCGGGAAATCAAGTTGCGGTTACGACCCTCTCAGGCGAGACCTTCGAGGCAGATCGTATCATCCTCACTGTCCCCTTAACCCAACTGAAAAACAATTCCATTCGCTTTCTTCCCAATTTTCCCCCAGAAAAGCAGAACGCCCTGGATCAAGTGGAAATGCCCGATGGGATCAAGGTATTCATAGAGTTTTCAGAACGCTTCTACCCAGACCTCCTCTTTTTTGAAGGGCTTTTCGGTATCCTGGATTCCTCCCAAGGGGAGAGAATCTACTACGACGCAGCCTTCCGCAAAGACTCTCAACGTAATATATTGGGCCTCTTTACCGTGGGAGACCCTGCTACTCCCTATGCCCAAATTACCGATGACGATGAATTGATCCAGTTTATGTTAGCAGAACTAGACGAAATTTTTGAAGGGAGGCCCTCCCAATTGTACCTCAAACATATCACCCAAAACTGGACGCAAACCCCTTACATACAAGGCTCCTACTCCCACTACCAAAGCGATGGGGCCAAGGAAATTCTCACCCAACCCATCGAAAATAAGATCTTCTTTGCAGGAGAAGCCTATGCTGGGGATGAATCGACGGTTCACGGTGCAGGAGAATCTGCTTATGTGGCAGTAGAGCGGATTTTGAGGGGGATTGGTTGATAGTCCATGGTCGATAATCCATAGCTCCTCCGCGTCTCTTTGCCTAGTAAAGTCCCCAAAGTCTGTATCCGTCTGCGTCGAAATGGGTTCTGGGTAGGAGGGTAGATTAGTTGAATAGTCGGTGGTCCGTAGTCCGTGGTAAAAAAGAGAGCTAGAAAGAGTTCCTGGGTGGAAGGTTGAATAGTTAAATAGTCGATAGTCCACAGTCTAGGTTGTAAGTTCAGGGAATCTCAGCGTCCGTCATAATCAAGTCCTCCAAAGTCAGTGTCGAATATGGGTTTGAGGGTTGGATAGTTTATTAGTCCATAGTCCACGGTTTCTCAGCGCCACTTAGCACATGCTAAGCCCCCCTAATTCTGTGTAATCTGCGTCGAAATGGCCGAACAGTTAAATAGTCGATAGTCCACAGTTTAGGTTGTGAATTCGAGTTTTCCCAGTGTCCGTCATAAAAAAGTCAGGTGAAGTCAGTGTCGAAAAGGGTTCTGGGTGGGAGGGTAGATTAGTTGAATAGTCGATAGTCCGTAGTCCGTGGTAAAAAAAAGGGCTAGTTGGATAGTCCATAGTCTACGGTTTCCTGCGTCTCTTAGCATATTCTAAGTCCCTAAATTTCCGTGTCCTTCATAAAATTCAGTGTCCTTCCGTGTCTTAATAAAAAAGAAAACTCCCGGCCGGGGAGGCCAGGAGTCATTCCTTAGTAATTAGCTGCACATCGTGATACAAATATCACCATATTCTCACACAAGGATGTGTACTTTTAAATCTATTATGTTCAAATTTCGAAATATCTTACTCCTTCACAAATAACGCAGCGCCCAATGTATCCTTTCCTTCCACCTTTACCATATAATTTCCGCTGGGAAGCTGTCGGACGTCAATCTCCTCCCCAGGTGTCAAAGGAGTGACCTGCGTCAGCTGCCTTCCACTTAAATCGTAAAGGGAATATTGAGCGTAGGCAGGATAATCCAGGCGAATAAAGTCGGTACTGGGGTTGGGAAAAATAGAGAACGTAAGCTGCTGCGAAATAGGAGAAAATATATTCGTAGCGAGCGGCGCCTCGGCACCAAAATTATCCACACAAAAGTATGCAGGCGTGTTCATGCCAAAATCTCCTACATCGCTGGAGCTAAGGGCAAAGCATATACTATCTACAGGCCCCAGAACACTTAAGTCCACATAAGTCCACTCATCTACAATATAGTCTTGCGCATTATCCTCAAAGCGGAAATCTGCTAGATAGAAATCTACACTATCTTCCGTAACTTCTCCATTGAAATGGCCTTTAATGGTAAGGAGGAAAAAGTCCGGATCATCTCCCGTTGCGCCCCCAAACCTCTTGGCAAAAGCATCGCCCTCCAACATGCTCAAATAGGCATAGGTACTATTTGTGATATACATCCCAGGCACAGGTTCCCCTGCAGCATCACCCGTTGGCAGAATCCTACTCGAGCCAAATGAAACTGCATAGGTAGGAGACATATCAACTCCCATTCCCGTAATTGCACTGTATTGGTTCAGGAAGCCAGGGGTAGTCGTATCAGTCGTATTGGAAATGGCCCATCCAGACCAACTCCCAAAAGTTGTATCGAAGCTGTTGGGGAAAAAGTAGGACCCTACTTCGAAGCCTCCACTCAAATCACTTCCGTTGAGAAAGGAGTCAGGTAGTACTTCTAGGCTTTCGAACCGTGCAATAGGGTCTATTACTTCTGCATCCGTCGTTTCGATGTTATCCACGCAAAAATAGGCGGGCGTATTCATGCCAAAATCCCCTACATCTGAAGAGGTCAAGGTAAAAGCGAGGCTATCGACTGCTCCTAAAGAAAGGAGGTCTACATAAGTCCATTCTTCAACGATGTAATCCTGTGAATTGTCTTCAAAGCGAAAATCGGCTAAGTAAAATTCTACGACACTGTCGGTCAATGCCCCTCCAGAAAATCCCTGGATGGTCAGCAAAAAGAAATCAGGATCGTCTCCTGTAGCGCCGCCAAACCTCTTGGCAAAGGCGTCGCCCTCCAACATACTAAGGTAGGCATATGTGGAATTGGTGATAAAAAAGCCTGTTACAGGCTGACCTAGGGCCTGGTCCTCAAGCCGTAGGATATTCATTCCTGAGGAGAAAGAAACACCATAAGTTGCCGAGCTATCCACCCCTTCCCCTGTGATAGCACTATACTGGTTCAAAAATCCTGGCGTGGTCGTATCTGTAGTATTGGAGATGGCCCAACCTGACCAACTTTGAAATTCTTCATTGAAGGAATTGGGTAGAAATACGTTTCCACTGCGAAAGCCTCCACTCAGGTCGCTTCCATTGAGAAAAGAATCAGGTAAAACGGCTAACTCTTCAAAATCTGCAAGGGTTTGTGCCTGCAGTAATCCGCCTACCAACAGGATAAAAAAGGTAATTGTAAATTTCATGATGGTGTTTTTTTGTGAAACAAGAGGTTGATTCCCGTTTGGATCTGGGTGCCTGGCATGGGTCTGCGCTCCACGATGAAGTAGGACCGATTCCAGGCATTGTTGAGTTCGAAAAATAGGGTTATGGGATGGGACTTAATCTGGCTAGTATATTGAATGCGAGCAGTTCCTACGTCAAAGGCGGGAAGGGGCTCATTGATTCCTCGAGCCTTACCAAAAAACCTGTGAGAATAAGTCATCCTCAGGCCCTGCCAAGCCAGAGACAGCTTACCAAAGGCTTGATGTTCGGGTGTATACAGCAATTGCTGGCCTGCTAGCATTCGAGGATTTTCCAAGGCTACCTGATTGGTAGAGCGTATGTAATCGTAGCCCAAACGGGTGTTCAATTTCCAGGCATTCCAGGTAGTAGCAAACATCCCTCTGACTTCCATGCCCCGACTCCACACTCGCGTGATGTTGTTAGCCGACCAATAGCTTTGCCCTTCTCGTATGCTCCAGAGAATCCAGTTGTTAATGTTCCGATTGAAGCCTGTTAGGGACCAGGAAAAATTGGACAAGTTGCGTTTGAATTCACCCGACAAGGTTGCTTCTTCACTCCACCCGGACTCAGGTAGAATTTCCGGATTCCCCCCAGGCACCCAAAAGCGTTCGTT
>JBCCTX010000410.1:0-5803 GCA_039197765.1 Bacteroidota bacterium | reverse complement strand
GGGAAGCTTATCTCACTCTTTCCCTTCCAAACAAAACAGGCTGTCCAAAACGGACAGCCTGAAAGGGAAAGCTATATACATCCAACCACATAAAGTAAAATTTCAGGTTCTGGGTTTTCCGTTTAGGGTTGAAAAAGCCAATGTCCTTAAGAATAAATGATAGAAGACACTGATCCCTAATCCCTGAACCCCTATTAATCCACATTGTCGTGCAAAAAGGAATTTTGCTCGTTGATGCGGAAGTTTCTGCCCTCTTCGGGTTCTATACTCGTCCGGGAAAGACGATCATTCACGCCACCGACCATGTCATTTTCTATCCCTCCCTTTTTGCGGAGGTAAGCAGGGACGGTTTCCAATCCGTGCAAACTTTCTGGATCGTGAATGTCATAAGTCTTGGAATTGAGTTTCTTGATGCGCTTGTCACGCTCGCCGCGTTCTAGGCGATGAAACTCCACCTTGCGAATCGGGGCTTTTTCCTCCAATTTCACCTTTTTAGCTTCACGAACAGCTTCTTTCACATCTTCAATGTATCCGAATTCATCTTCTTCAACGAAGCGCGTAGCTATTACCGTAACCCGCAAGGAATCTCCCATTCCCTCATCATAAACAATTCCATAAATGATGTTGGCTTCATTCCCTGCTGTATTTTGAACGAACTCCACAATTTCTGTAGTTTCATCCATTCGAAGGGATTCCTCACTGGCGGTTATGTTGACAACGATCGCGCGTGAACCTTCGATACTTATGTTGTCCAGTAAGGGAGAATTGGTAGCCTCTTCGACAGCTTTTAAGGCGCGGTCATCTCCGGTAGCTTCTGCTGTTCCCATTAGGGCCTTTCCTCCTTCACGCATGGTCGTACAGATATCTGCAAAGTCCACATTGATATATCCTTCTGAGGTGATAATTTCAGCAATTCCTCTTGCAGCGTTGCTAAGGATTTCATCAGCTTCTTCGAAGGCCTTACGCATGGTAATATTAGAACCCAGGATTTTGTGTAGGTTGTTGTTGTCGATGACAATCAGTGTATCAACTACTTGTTGTAGTTCCTCTACCCCCTTCAGCGCAGCTTGAGCCCTTTTGGGTCCTTCAAACTTGAAGGGAGTAGTCACAATACCTACTGTGAGGATTCCCATTTCTTTACACATCGCTGCAATGACTGGAGCACCTCCTGTTCCTGTTCCTCCGCCCATACCCGCCGTGATAAATACCATTTTGGTCGTATCACGGAGTACCTTTTTGACTTCTTCCAGGCTCTCGGATGCAGCTTTTTTTCCTACTTCAGGATTTGCGCCTGCCCCTAGTCCTTCTGTCTGGGAAGTCCCCAACTGAACGCGACTAGGTACCTCGCTCACTGATAGGGCCTGCATATCCGTATTACAGATGATAAAGTCGACACCTTCGATGCCTTTTTCGAACATACTAGAGACTGCATTGCTTCCACCACCACCAATACCAATTACTTTTATGATTGAGTTCTCGTTTTGAGGAAATTCGAATTTCATGATATTTTATTTTAAGGGAGTATTGTAAAATGTTTGAGGATTCTTATTTGAAGTTTGAGGTACTTGTGTTTGAGTACTAAATATGTTCAATGGGTATTTGGATAAAATCCTTTTAAAGCAACTTTAACCGTCAAACCTCCAACTTCAAACGGCCACCTTGTTTCTATTCAATAAAATCGCCAGTTGTATCAAGCGTATTTTCAAACCAGGTTTTCACTTTGTCAATGAAGCTGATGCGAGGACCTCTTTGGCTTCCCTGTTGTGATCTTCTAGATCCTGTGCCAGCCATCGCTTTGACAGGGACGAGAAATTCATTGGCGTGTAAGCCCATGATGACTAGTCCTGTACCTGTGGCATACATGGGGAAGTTCACTTCCTCAACTAAACCACTCGCCAGGTGCTCACCGGGAAGACCAATACGGGTATCGACTCCGGTTACGTATTCCACAGCTTGCTTCATGTGTTGCAATTGAGATCCGCCTCCTGTGATTACAATCCCCGCGACCAGCTTATCTTCAAATCCAGAGTTTTTGATTTCAGCAGCTACAAATTCCATAACCTCTTCTATACGAGATTGGATCACCCGAGCAAGCATGGATTTGTGAATCTCCTTTGCTGGCCGGTCTCTTGGGCCTGGAATGCTAATCACTACATCTTCTGTAACCGCATCTGCCAATGCACTTCCGTGTAGGATTTTCAATTGCTCTGCGTGCTTTTTCATCACTTTGAAGCCTTGCTTAATATCTTCGGTGACGATATTTCCTCCAAAGGGAATTACAGCAGTATGACGAATAATATTGCTTTCAAATACTGCGATATCTGTTGTCCCCCCTCCAATATCCACGAGGCATACACCTGCCTCTTTTTCTTCTTCGGTCAAAACAGCTGCTCCAGAGGCTAGCGGCTCAAGAATAAGCTCAGCAACCTCTAAGCCTGCGCGAACAACACATTTGTAAATGTTGTTTGCAGCAGTAGTTTGCCCAGTAACGATGTGGAAGTTACCTTCCAGACGTACTCCGGACATACCAATAGGATCGGGAATTCCCGTCTGGTTATCTACTGCATACTCTTGGGGAAGCACGTGGATTATTTCTGTTCCAGGTTGAGTAGCGATTTTGAACATATCTTCTTGGAGTCGGTATACTTCCTCCTGTGTAATTTCAAAATCGGGGTTATTGAGGGTAATAATCCCTTTGTGCTGCATGCTTCTTACATGCTCCCCGGCAATCCCGACGTGAACTACTTCAATTTTTATCCCGGATTGTTTCTCAGCTTCTGAGATAGCCTCGCGGATTGCCTGAACGGTCTTGTCGATGTTTACGACAACCCCACGACTCACGCCATCAGACTCGGCTTTGCCAACTCCTAGGATGTTGATTTTACCAAACTCATTGTGTTTCCCAACAATGGCACAAATCTTCGTAGTCCCAATGTCGAGTCCAACTACAATCTTTTCATGTGATAGATTCTGTACTGACATAGCTTTCCAAAATTAATTTTACGCTTTATCTAAAATGTGTGGATGTTTACTTTAACACTGTTTTCACTTGGCCTTTATATTTTACACTAATCTCTTTGTAGGTCTTCCAAGCTCCTTTGCTCAATACTTGGTCATAGAACAAGCGAAGGTTTTTAAACTTTTCTTCGATTCTTTCAGGTTCACCAAATTCGATTCGAGTATCTCCGAACAAGGTGGTAAAGCTTATACTGCCCTGTTCATCCAGGATCATTTCTGAAAGCTGGGCATTCCAGAAATCGTGTTTGTGAATGAAGTTTAACAAAGGCAAGGCCTCTGCTAAGCCTTCTTGTTGTAAGGTATCTGCTGGAACTAGCCGCTCTTCAATGTTTCCTCTGATGAGTAGTACATTAGCTGACTCTCTTAAGGAGACAGGGAATTTATTTCCCGTTTCATCTAGGTAAATATGATTTCCTCGATCTGTGACCATGCGGGCAACAGGACTCCGAAACCAGGTTTCAATGTGAAGAACTCCTGTTAAGGTTTTATATACCTCAGCCTTTTGTACAAAAGGAATTCCCTCAACTCCTTTTTCCAGGTCGCTCAGAACAATCTCATCTAGTTTCGCTCCTTCTAATTCTCTTCCAAACTCTAGTTCGACTAACATCCTTAAGTCATCCTCATTCAGAAATAGGTTTTCACCTTGTCCGTGAAGGTGAAATTCCACTCCTCTACATGGGATCTGATGTTGGTAGCCATTCGCCAAACCTAAAAGTAAGAGCGTAGATACCCCAATACCCATAAACAAGGCGACTCGTTTGATTTTGGGGAATCGAAAGGGAAAAGGACTTATGCTAGGCCTTTTTGGGGACCTTTTGCGTCCTTTTTGTGCCTCATATTCTTCTAGCGGAATATTTCGCCTAATGCGCTTTGAGGACTTTCGATATGTTCTAGTAAGTGCCATATCTGATTTATGATAGAGGTTGATCTTCCAACCAGTTTTTGATCTTATGTATTTCTTTATCAATATCTCCCGCTCCAAGACTTAGTAACACAATGGATTCTGACCTCTCAGCGGAGAGGGCCTGTAAAATTTCATTCTTGCTTATGCAACGAGCCGCTGAATTATTCATAAGCTGCCTAATTAGGCCACTATCGACCCCAACTATGGGTTCCTCTCGAGCAGGATAAATATCTAATAGGAGGGCGCGGTCGGCCTTATCGAGGGCTCGCGCAAATCCTTCTGCATGATCTTGGGTACGTGAATACAGATGCGGTTGAAAAAGAACCCATACCTTCCGTTTGGGGAATAGGTTCCTTACGGTATCAATGGCCGCATTTACTTCTGTAGGATGATGGGCATAATCATCTATATAGGTAAAGGAATCTGTATGAACCTGTACATCAAACCTTCTATAAATTCCAGAAAAGCTTTTTGCTGCATCTTTCAAGCCAGCTGGATCTAGTCCCAACAAGTGGCACAGCGTAAGGGCTCCCGTTAGGTTGCTTACATTGTGCGCTCCCGGCATGGGTAGGTGAATGTCGGAGAGGTGTATACCTTCTCCGACAAAGTCAAAATATGCTGCAAGCGCATCATGCCGTATGTTTTGAGCTTGATAGTCGCCTGCTTCAATTCCATAAGTGATGCACGACCGCTTCCAAGGATAAGCCATTAGGCTTTCGTGAATAAGCAAAGGCTGGTCAGAGGATGTTTTCTCTGCAAACTCGAAATAAGCGTTTTGCAATTCTTCTTCTGTACCATATATATCTAGGTGATCTGCTTCCAAAGCAGTTATGAGCGCTTTACTAGGCTGTAATTGTAAGAAAGAACGATCGTACTCGTCAGCTTCCATGATGGCGTACTCAGAATTACCATACACATAATTTGACCCTAAATTGTGGCTTATTCCTCCTAGAAAGGCGGTTGCAGACACGCCACAACTTCTCATCAGGTGGGTAAGCATGGCAGAGGTAGTCGTTTTCCCATGTGTTCCTGCAATAGCCAAAGTCTTGTATGTAAGGCTGAGAAGCCCCAAAATTTCGGCTCGTTTATAGACGGGCATCCCTTTAGCTATGGCTTCCTGATATTCCAGATGGGAACTAGGGATAGCTGGGGTATAAATCACCCAGTCAACTTCTTCTAGGTGCCGGGGGTCCTGTGTAAAATAAACGGGGATACCCGCTTGAATTAACTCATTTGTAACCCGGCTTTCATTCAAGTCATACCCGGAAATGATTTTCCCTTGTTCGTGGAAAAACCAGGCAAGGGCACTCATTCCCATGCCTCCAATTCCTAAGAAATAGATATGTCTTGCTTGATCCAGTGTCATGTGAGTGCTCGTGTGATTTCGTCTACAATTTTTTCTGCTGAGTTGAACTTTTCTACTTTTTCTATATGTTCTTTCAGGGTATTTAATCGCTCCTCATTGTTAAGCAGGGAAAGTGCCGTGTCTACTAAACTTTCTTTGGCTTCTTGGTCATTTACCAAGAGGGCTGCATGCTTCTCTGTCAAAGAAAGGGCATTTTTTGTCTGATGATCTTCCGCTACATTGGGTGAAGGAATCAGAATGGAAGCCTTGTTAAGGGCAATCAATTCTGACATAGTACTTCCTCCTGCTCGACTGATGACTACATCCGCCAATGAATACGCAGCTTCCATATTTTCAATGAAAGGCATGAGTTTCACCCGAGGACTTTCGGGTACCTGGTCTTTCAGCGTATCATAGTAGTGTTTGCCACACTGCCAGATCAGTTGTGCATTACTTTTGACTACCTTATCTATATGGGCAAGTAAGGCCCGGTTGATGCTTGCTGCCCCTAAAGATCCTCCCACACTCAGAAGGGT
>JBCCTX010000409.1:0-5849 GCA_039197765.1 Bacteroidota bacterium | reverse complement strand
TTTTTTTGTACTTCTCATGCGACTATTGAGTAACTCGACCAAGAAGGAGAAGGCCATCGCAAAATAGATGTATCCCTTATCTACATGTTGCTCGAAGCCTTCTGCTACCAGCATGAAGCCGATTAGGAGGAGAAAGGACAAAGCCAACATTTTCATGGTAGGCCGTTCGTTGATAAACCTACTAATTGGCCCAGCTGCGATAAGCATTATTCCTAGGGAAATGACAACCGCGATGATCATTATGCGCACATCATCTGCAAGGCCTACAGCTGTGAGGATCGAATCAAAGGAAAAGACAATATCCAGTGCGATAATTTGAAGGACTACTTGAAGGAAAGAGGCTTTGCCTTTTGTTCCTTCTCCTGAACCTTCTACCCCTTCCAATTTATGGTGCATTTCCGATACCGTTTTTACCATTAAGAAAATTCCCCCGGCAATTAGGATAATGTCCCGCCAACTAAGGTCAAAACTATGGTGTAAATGCTCGTTTAAGGGTAACCCAAAGATATCCCCTAGGTTAAACACCGAATCCGTAAGCTGAACGATCCAGTTAATAGAAAGGAGCAACGCGATTCGGAAACCCAAGGCCATGAGTAAGCCTAGGTTCCTTGCTCGGGGTTGTTGATCTGTAGGAAGTTTCCCTGCTACGATAGAAATAAAAACAATGTTGTCTATCCCTAAGATGATTTCCATCAAGGTTAGGGTAAACAAACTTATGAGTGCATCTGCGGTAAATAGATCTGCCATAGGCAGCCTAATTTAGGATTTTTCTTCATAGTATCCACCCCATTCATCATCCTCATCCTCTTCATCAGACATACTGAACATTCCACTCAGCAAATCCTTGAATTGGGTGCCAGACTCTACCAGGTGTTTTCCAATCATGGAGAATTCTGCCAATCCGTGGAGGATAAACTCCATGAACAGAAGCTTTTGTGCTTCTGTCGCCTTGGGATAATGGGTATTTATCAAAGGCTTCAGGCCTGGAACAGCATTCAACTGTTTTTTGTAATCTGAATTGGGCACCTCATTTAAGAGATCTACACTGTTCCCATTGCTGAACCATCTGACAATTTGGTTGTAAGGATTATCTGGTTCGTTACGCTTCATGCGTTCTGGGTTGGGAAAGTAATCGGTGAAAACCTTTCTAAGCGCCTTGCTAATTAGTTTTTGAGCGACCATAGCAGGACCTTCCTGTTCTCCCTCATATACCAACTCGATCTTTCCCGTAATGGCAGAAACGATACCCATGATATCCCCAATTCGTGAATAGGACTTCTTTTCTCCATTGATAAGCATCCGTCTTTCACAGGTACTATATAGATTTTCATAGGCAGAAATGGTGAGTCGAGCCGAAACCCCACTTTTTTCATCTACATATTCACTCTCTCTCGCTTCAATTGCCGTTTGCTCCAGCAAAATCTTACAGAGTTCATCAATTTCAATGGATTGGGTCTGCTCTTCCAAGATTCGGGCCTCCTGCTGGGTTACCTGCATGGACAATTCCAAGGTTTTAGGATAGTGAGTAAGGATCTGGCTTTCAATACGGTCCTTGAGAGGGGTAACGATACTTCCTCGATTCGTATAGTCTTCAGGATTGGCGGTGAAGACAAATTGAATGTCCAAGGGGAACCTTAATTTAAAGCCACGGATCTGAATATCTTCCTCCTGCAGCATATTGAACAGAGCCACTTGGATACGAGGTTGTAAATCCGGTAACTCATTTATGACGAAAATGCCTCGGTGGGATCGGGGAATCAACCCAAAGTGGATGACTCGCTCGTCAGAATAAGGAAGTTTGAGAGAGGCAGCCTTTATTGGGTCTACATCACCGATTAAGTCCGCTACGGATACGTCTGGGGTCGCCAATTTTTCTGTATATCTTTCTTCTCTAGAAACCCAGCTAATAGGCGTATCATCTCCTTTTTCAGCGATTAAATCTTTGGCATATCTAGAAAGAGGAGCCATCGGATCGTCTTGGATTTCCGAACCTGAAACGACGGGGATGTATTCATCTAACAGGGTAGTCATCAAACGAGCTATTCGCGTTTTTGCCTGGCCCCGTAGCCCTAAAAGGATGATATTATGCCGTGAAAGGAGGGCCCGCTGGAGATCTGGAATTACAGTTTCTTCATATCCCACGATTCCCTCAAATAAGGATTCCTTTCTTTTGAGTTTATCAATTAAGTTTTTTCTGAGTTCTTCTTTTATGGATAGGGGTTGGTATCCCGATCTCTTCAATTCTCCCAAGGTATCAATTTGAATCAACTTGCTGCTGTCAACCATTCGTATGTTTAATTTGCGTCTAAATTAAGTTCCTATTAATTAACCCCCAAAAGGATTTATAGTTGTCTGTCGACAAATCAAAAATAGACTTTGTTTAAGGATGTGCAAAAGCATGATGGATAAACCTACATTTCGGCGTCAAATCCTACAATTAAGCGCTTTTTCCCCAGCCTATCAGGAAAGGCTTTGGCAGTATCAATTGAAAGAAAATCCAGTTCTCAACTCCTTTTACACCGAATTAGAAAGAGGAGATCCCATTTTTTTTCCCATTGAATTTTTCAAAGCATTTGCATTGAAAACAGGAGGGACCTGGAAAGAAGAACAAATATTTCAAAGCAGTGGTACCACTGGGCAAATTCCCTCTCAGCATTTTGTTCGAGACCTATCTTGGTATCGGGAAGTAGTAAATGCAGGGTTTCAACATTTTTTTCCAAAAACCTCCTATCGCATCTTGGCTTTGTTGCCTTCCTACCTAGAGCGAGGGAATTCTTCATTGGTATATATGGTAAAAACCTGGATGGATCATTGGGGCTTACCTGGCAGTGGATTTTATTTATACAATTTTGATGCGCTAGAACAGGCGATTGTGGAGGCTAAGGAAGCAAGAGAGCCTATTCTCCTCATCGGGGTTACCTTTGCCTTATTAGAGTTTGCAAGCAAGTTTCCCATTTCTCTGAGTGAAGGGGATTTCGTCATGGAAACTGGGGGCATGAAAGGGAGGGGAGAAGAACTAACACGGGATGCTTTACACCTTCAACTTTCAAAAGGCTTCCAAGGAGGAAGAATCTTATCAGAGTACGGAATGACAGAGTTAATGAGTCAGGCTTATGCTTTTGAAGCAGGTCGTTTTGTTTGTCCGCCCTGGATGAGGGTTGAAATATTAGATGTAAATTTACCTACACAAATCTTGGAGGTCGGCTATCGAGGTCGAATAGGTATTGTAGATTTGGCAAATATTGATTCCTGTGGGTTTATCTTGACAGACGATCTGGGGGTAAAGCATGAAGATGGAAGTTTTGAAGTGTTGGGAAGGGTAGAAAATTCAGAGTTGCGGGGCTGTAATTTGATGTATGCGTAGAGGAGTGCGGGGAATGGAAGTATGTGGTATAGTTTTATGGTATTAGGGGATTTGGTTTATGGATGTAGGGGTTGGGGGAAATGAGGGATTTGGGTGTAAGGCGATAAGGAAATTTGGCTAATCTTGTTTGAATTACTCACGTAAAAAGAGTAAGAGTAAAGTAAAATGGAGGCAAAACACATTGATTTACATGTTACAGGAATGACCTGTAATAACTGTGCGTTAAGTATTGAGAAATACCTGAAAAAAGAAGGCCTCGAAGGAGTGCGAGTGGACTTTGCGAATGAAGAGGTTTCCTTTGATTTGGTAAACCCTGAGGCTTTACCAAAAATTTTAAGCGGAATTCGAAAATTAGGATTTGAGGCAGCTACGGAGAAATCGGAAGAAACAGGATCAGGTTGGTCTTATTTAGAGAGAATATTTGCTATATGTGCCTTTTTTACCCTGCCGCTGCTCCTACATATGTTTATTTCCTGGCATGTATTGCACAATCCCTGGGTACAGCTGGGATTAACTCTTCCGGTATATATGATTGGTATCCTCCATTTTGGGCGAAGTGCCTGGGCTTCTTTAAAGGCGGGGTTAGCCAATATGGATGTTTTAGTTTTCATGGGCACGACGGCTGCATTTGGCTACAGTCTCTTCGGGCTATTGACTGGAAAAGGACCAGATTTCCTGTTTTTTGAAACGGCTGCTAGTATCATTACCCTGGTCTTATTGGGTAATCTTATTGAACATCGAGCAGTCCTACGAACCAATTCCTCTCTCCAGGCTCTGTTGGAACTAGAGCCACCCTTTGCCAGAAAGCTTAGGCCAGATGGAAATACCTGGGAAGAAGTTGCTTTATCCCAGGTGAAGCTGGAAGATACACTCAAGCTTTTAACGGGAGATCGTATTCCTGTAGATGGCGTAATTCTGGAAGGTACAGGGGACCTGGACGAGTCTATGATGACAGGAGAAAGTCTTCCTGTGCCTAAAAGCGTGGGAGAAAATATTCAAAGTGGTACGTTGGTTTTAGCAGGTAATTTTGTGATGAAGGCGACAAAGACCGAGAAAGACAGTAGCCTAGCTAAAGTGATTCAACTGGTAAAACAGGCTCAGGGGAATAAGCCGAAAATTCAAAAATTGGCGGATACGATCAGTGGCTATTTTGTCCCAACCGTATTAGGTATTTCTCTTCTCACTTTTCTACTTTCCTATGGTGTCTTTGGGCTCTCCTTGTCTAGTAGCCTTATCCATAGTATTGCCGTTCTGGTCATTTCCTGTCCATGTGCTATGGGGCTCGCTACTCCTACCGCGGTTGTTGTGGGGATAGGTAAGGCTTCCGAGAAAGGTATTTTAATCAAAGGGGGAGATATTCTCGAAGCCTTTCACAAAGTTGAGCGCGTAGTGTTTGATAAAACAGGAACGCTTACAGATGGACAATTCCAGGTAGATAGGTTCGATTCATTGAAAGAGGATCCTAATTTATTAAAAGCATATATTAAGGGCCTCACCATATTTTCACAGCACCCCATTTCCAATTCTCTCACCCAAGCCTTCGATGTGCATAAGCCCTACTCATTTGAGGAGGTAGTAGAACGTAAGGGCAAAGGGATGGAGGGAAAGGACAAAAACGGAAATATCTATCGTTTGGGAGCTAGCAGGTGGGTTGAAGCGCATGATTATGTTTCTGATGGATTTAACTTGGCCTTATCACGCAATGGAGAGATTTTGGCCAAAATCGCCCTCTCTGATCATGTTCTACCTGGTGCAAAGGAAGTAATAGATTTTCTTCACCATAAGGGGATTCAGCCCATTTTGCTATCCGGGGATACACAGGAAGCTTGTCATAGAGTAGCCTCAGCTCTAGGAATTCAGGAAGTGTATTCCCAGCAGAGCCCAGAAGAAAAATTGGGAAAGATTGCAGAATTTGTTCGTAGAGGACCTACTGTAATGGTGGGAGATGGCATCAACGATGGTCCTGCCCTTTCTCAAGCGGATATTGGTATTTCCCTTGCCCACTCAACGGAAGTAGCCATGGAGGCTGCAGATGTTATCCTTATGAATAGAAAACTAACGAGTTTGCCCGAACTATGGAAAATAAGTGAGCAAACTATGGGAACCATTCGCCAGAATTTGTTCTGGGCTTTTTTCTACAATGTCATTGCTATTCCCATAGCAGCTCTGGGCTTTCTAAGTCCGATTATTAGTACCCTTGCCATGGCCGTTTCTGATGTAATTGTAATTGGGAACTCGCTTAGGTTGAAATGGAAGGGATAGGGGTAGTAGGTAGGAGGAGTTTCCTCCTGAACGGGGTTGGCAGGATTAGTGAGATAAAACTAAAAAAAGTTGTCATGGGAATCCTCACCCTCCGCAAGCGCAGCGCTTTTTAAGTTTCACGAAGTGAATATTCAGGTAAAGATTCAGGCCGTAGTTCCAATTGTTTTGGGCTACTTGTCTGTGTAGGTCATTGATAAATTGCTCAGAATCGCTGTCCTGATTC
>JBCCTX010000408.1:0-5904 GCA_039197765.1 Bacteroidota bacterium | reverse complement strand
GGGCCCGTGTGGTGGTAGGCACGCTTAGCCCCTGCCCAGTAATTTTTAACCATACTGAGGTCTAAAAACCAACTTTGAACCTTTGTCTTGCGATTTTCAAGCGCTTCAACAGCCCTGGGACTAAAGGAAACCGGCGACATACCCGGAGGGGCACTGAGGCATTTTTGGCTACCCGAATAAATGGCGTCAATCCCCCATTCATCAACTTTAAGGGTAGTGCCGCAATAGGATGTAACTGCATCAACGACAAATAAAGCTCCCGCATTGTGGACCATTTTGCTTATCTCTTCCAGCGGTTGCAGAACCCCTGTGGAGGTTTCTGCATGAACGATCGCCAATAGTTTGGGATTCGGACACTTTTCCAAGGCCGCCCTGACCTGATCCGCCTGAATAGGCTCTCCCCAAGGTGCCTCCACTTTGTGAACGGTGGCTCCACAACGCCCAGCTATATCCGCCATCCGCCCCCCAAAAACGCCATGGATGCAAATGATGGCTTCATCTCCTGGCTCCAATAGATTAACCAAACAGGTTTCCATACCGGCACTACCTGGAGCAGAAACTACGAAGGTAAGTTCGTTCTGTGTCTGAAAGGTATGCTGGACCATTTGCTTGATATCATCCATTATCTCGACAAACTGTGGATCCAAATGCCCAATGAGGGGGGTAGACATTGCTTTGAGGACTCTGGGATGCGCATCACTGGGGCCAGGGCCCATCAAAATACGCTTCCGAGGATTTAATTCTTGTGCTATTGCCATGAAGAAGTAGTAGAAGGTAAAACGTTTAGGGAAATTATAAGAATAACTGAAGCAACAAAAATCCTAGAAGAAAAAATTGGATGTGGCCTTTTTTTCATTTTCCCTATGTGCCGTTTCACCCCTTCCTCCTGTAGTTTCACCAGGATTCTTCCCAATACCTTATAGGCAAATCTCCAAATTGCCTCCATACAATCAACCCATTGATTACCATAACATCAACTCTATGAAACTTCTCAAAGCATCTCTTCCTATTTTTTTCCTGCTTTCCTTTTCAGCTGTTTGGGCCCAAACCTCGGGAGTCACCCAAACGATTAGGGGAAAAGTATTCGACCGACAGGCCGAAGTACCACTCACAGGCGCTACTATCCAAGTCATAGGGGTAGAACCTGTGATTGGTGCCTATTCTGACGAAAGCGGTGCATTCGCCCTAAAAGGAGTCCCAGTCGGCAGACAAATCGTACAGGTAAAGTACCTAGGCTACGAAGACCTGGTGATTCCCAATGTGTTGGTAACTGGGGGGAAAGAGGTCCAGCTTGAGTTAGGCTTAATTGAGGCGCTCATACAAGCAGAGGAAGTGGTCATTTCCGGTACCACTTCTAAAGATAAAGCACAGAATGAACTAGCTACAGTAAGTGCCAGAACCTTTAGTCTGGAGGAAGTAACGCGCTACGCTGGGGCTCGCACAGATGTAGCTCGTATGGCCTCTAACTTTGCCGGAGTAAGTACACCGGACGATTCCAGAAATGACATCGTCATTCGGGGTAACTCTCCCACAGCCGTTCTTTGGCGGCTCGAAGGAATTCCCATTCCCAATCCCAATCACTTTTCTACACTAGGTACCACTGGAGGACCTGTAAGCGCCTTGAATACCAATATGCTCAAAAACTCAGATTTTCTCACCGGTGCGTTTCCAGCAGAATATGGAAACGCCTTGGGAGGGGTATTTGATATTGGCCTTCGGACAGGAAATCCTGAAAAGTTTGAATTTACTGGACAAATCGGGGCCTTTAGTGGAGCGGAATTTATGGCAGAAGGTCCTTTAAATAAGGCAAATAAGGGCTCCTTTGCAGCGAGCTACCGGTATTCCTTTGTAGGAATTGGTTCAGAATTGGGGATTCCTATCGGAACTGAGGCCGTACCACAGTACCAGGACCTCACCTTTAACCTAGATTTAGGGTATGGGAAAGCAGGAAGATTTTCCATTTTCGGGATTGGAGGATTGAGCAGCATTGACTTTCTAGGAAATGAAATCGATGAGGACGACCTCTTTGCTAACCCCAATGAGGATGCCTTTCCACGCTCCCAGTTCGGCGTAATTGGACTTAAGCACAATATATTACTGGGAGAAAAGGCCTATTGGCGGACCGTAGTTTCAACCGCCATTTCGCGGAACGAATTCAATCAAGACAACCTTTTGGATTCAGGTGACAAACTACGAGCAACCGAATCTGAAAACGTTACCAATACCTATTCGATTTCCTCCTTTATTAACCAAAAAATTTCTCCTCGCTTAACGCTTCGTACGGGAATCTTAGCAGAAATCTTTGACCTGGACATCTTCACACGCGACCGAGACAATCGCCCCGATAGGGATGGAGATGGAATACCTGATTGGGTCACTGTCCAAGACTTTGAAGGAACCGCAGGACTCTGGCAGGCTTACGCTCAAGCCCAATACAGAATTAACAATACCCTGACCCTGAATGCAGGACTTCATGGGCAGTACCTAGATCTCAATGAAACCACTGCCTTTGAACCTAGACTCGCACTCAACTGGAAGTTTCAGCCCAATCAGACGATTAGCCTCGCCTACGGTCTTCATAACCAGATGCAGCCCTTACCTGTATACTTCTTTACCTTGGAAGAAGAAGATGGTTCAATCAACCGCACCAACGAGGACCTGGACTTCACACAAAGTCAGCATTTCGTCTTGGGATACGACCTGCGCGCGGGACAGGATTGGCGAATCAAAGTTGAGACCTATTATCAGGACTTATCCAATGTAGCAGTAGAGTCTACCCCTAGTAGCTTCTCCGTCCTAAATGAAGGAAATGGTTTTGTCTTCACCGAACGAGGAGACCTGGTAAACGAAGGAATAGGAACCAACTATGGATTGGAGTTTACCTTAGAGAAATTTTTCAGCCGAGGCTACTACGGATTGTTGACTACCTCCTTATATGAATCTACCTATGAAGGAAGTGATGGCATAGAACGCAACACGGCATTTAACAACGGATTCATCTTTAATTTCCTTGCGGGTAAGGAGTGGAAAATCGGCGCTTCCCAACAGAATGCTTTCACTGTTGACATAAAATTCACTACTGCAGGAGGAAGGTACTACACACCTGTAGACCTAGCTGCTACTCGCGCGAATTTTGGGAGAGAAATCCTGAACGAAAGCCAAGCATTCAGCGAGCAGGAAGATCCCTATTTGCGCTTAGATACCAAATTTGGGTTTCGACTCAATAGCCGCAAGAAGCAGATCTCTCACCAGTTCTACATTGACCTTCAGAATGTTACCAATCAGGAAAATGTATTCCTTCGTAGATACAGCGAATTCCGAGACGACATAGTAGCAGTCAACCAAATCGGCTTTTTCCCCGATATCCTGTATAGAATTCAGTTTTAGTTCTTTGGGGTCGGCCTCAGGATGCTTTGAGGCTGGCCCTATTTTTTTTACCTTATGGAAAACCTACTACAAAAATGAATGATAAATGGTTACGTATAATTGGGATTCCCATTGTCGCATTTTTTGCCACCTTAGTATACAAAAGCGAGGTACTAGGGGGACCTACTCTGGACATAGCGATTGGATATGGAACTTCCCTCATTTTTACCACCATTATCTGGCATGGAAACCGGTATATATGGCTAAAATTACAAGAGTATTACCCTGGCTTTAAGAATAACAATAAGAGGATTATCCGCCAAGTTTTAACGAGCCTTACCTACACCATTTCGGTTAATTTTTTACTGCTCTTCCTCACCTCTCCAGATTTTATGGAGAAAAGTAATGCCATGTTTCCTCAATTACCCTGGTACTTCAATTGTAGCTGGTTTTCTATATTGATGGTCGCCTTCTTTATGACCCTATATGAAAGTCGATATTTCCTGCAAGAGTGGAAAAAAAATATCCAACAAACGGAAGCCTTGGCTCATGCTCACCTTCAATCCCAATTCGAAGCCTTAAAAAAGCAACTGGACCCCCACTTTCTATTTAATAGCCTAAATACCCTCGCTTCCCTGATAGATGTGGACAATCAGCCTGCACAAGCCTTTCTGGAAAGGCTCTCTGATGTATACCGATATGTGCTTGAAACCCGCAATAAATCTACCGTTAGCATCGAGGAAGAGCTCACCTTTTTAGATGCCTATATTTACCTCTTGAAAGAGCGGTTTCGAGACAATCTCTCTATTGAGAATGATCTCTCAGAGGCCATTTATCACAAACATGTACCTGCACTCAGTCTTCAAATACTGGTAGAAAATGCCATCAAACACAATGTAATTTCCAAAGATCGTCCCCTAAACATCCGTATTTCTGAGGCAGAAAATTTCGTCCAAGTGGAGAACAATAAACAGATCAAGCATACCCTCAGTATCTCTACCGGCATCGGTTTACAGAACATCATCGATCGCTACCAGCTCCTCAATAAATCCACGGTAGAAGTTATCGATGATCCTAAAAGTTTTCGCGTCAAACTTCCTTTACTTAATCCTTCCCTCTCATGAAGGCCTTAATCATCGAAGACGAATTTCCCGCTGCAGAACGCCTCACCAGCCTCTTACACAAGACCGCTCCGACCTGGGAATTATTGGGGGTATTGGACAGTGTTTCCAGTGCCCAGGAATGGTTGGTTTCACAACCCGCCCCTGACATTATCTTCTCCGACATTCAACTTTCTGATGGACTGAGCTTTGAGATTTACGCTACTGTTCCCATCAAAAGCCCTATTATTTTCACTACTGCCTTTGACCAATATGCGATTCAGGCTTTTAAGGTCAAAAGTATCGATTATCTTCTAAAACCAATCAAGGAGGGAGATCTACGCGCTGCGATCCAGAAATACTACGGAATGAAAACCGACTTCTCTCCATTGACCGTCCAGCAACAGTTGGTAGACATCTGGAAGGACGTACCGGTAAACCATCAGGTAACTACCTATAAGTCTCGCTTCCTAGTGAAAAGTAAATCTACCTTTAAGTCCCTTACCATAGACCAAATCGCCTATTTTTACACCGCCAATGAAATTGTATACACAGTCCTAAAGGAAGGCAAAAAGTTTCCCCTCGACTATACCTTAGACCAAATCACCGAAGTTGTTGATCCCAACCTCTTCTTCCGCGTCAATCGGCAGTACTTGTGTAAACTCGATGGCATCGCCAACATTCACACCTATTTCAACGGTCGCTTAAAGCTGGAATTGGTCCCAGAGGCTCCAAAGGAGGTCATTGTGAGTCGAGAAAAAGCGAAGCCGCTTAAAAAGTGGTTGGGAGGGGAGTTGGTGTGAGAGAGATTGGGGGTTGGTTCTGAGTTCTCGGTTTTGGGTTCAGTGTTATATAGGCATTTTCAATGGCTAATACTCACTTGTCAATTCTCTCTCCTCTCTCATGAAAAACTCACTCCTCCGTAAAAGCAAAGAAGGTGAAAAAACCAAAAACTAAGCCCTAGGAGGGACTGGGCGGAAAGACATTTACAGAATATCTGCATAGAAAGGGCCCTCAAGAACTGTCCCCTGCGAGGCGAAAGCCATAGACGCTGCTGCGGTCAGCGGGGTAGCAGCGGTTGCGATCAAATAAGCCTGCTAGTGCACTTTACAAAGCTCAAAGGCCTACTCCTCCAAGCCCAACTCCTTGATTCGATCCTGTAGCTCTTCTTCTGTGAGGCCGGTTATCTCTGAGATAAGGGAAAGCTCAAGACCCTTACTGAAGGCATTGGTAATCATGAGGTTTTGATTTTCAATCTTTCCCTCGATTCTCCCTTCAATCTTTCCTTTCTGTATGATTTGCTGATAGGTAGTCATAGCTTCATTCTTTACATGAGTAGGTAATCTGACAGGGCTAAGGAACCCTACATGGTTACAAAGCCAGAGGGCTTACCCCTCAAGCCTCAACTCTTTAATTCGGTCTTTTACCTCCGATTCTG